>DATEFZ010000096.1:0-7586 GCA_035280325.1 Casimicrobiaceae bacterium | reverse complement strand
CAGAATGGTAACGACGCCAGTATCGCTGTCGGCGTTCAATGAGGGCCCACGGGTAGCAAGATGGCGCTGTCACTATCGTCCCGCAGCTCACGGGCGCAGTCAAACCTAGCGTGGCCCTGGTTCGACGTGCCGGACGAACTCCTCATCAGACGCGCATCGCTACGCCCAAGCGACGCCTCACGCTTCATTTCAGTGTTGCGCGATGCAAAAGCGCAACTCGACGTGTTAGCGTCTATCCGCGACCGTTATGCACGTCGCTGGCGCGAAAGTGCCTGCGCTCGCCACCAACCGCGTGCTCTATCGTGAAGGCATCGCCATCGCGTCGCTCGTCGCCGGCGAGGTTCAGTGGCTCGAGAAGCTCGCACCGGCCGAGTCGCGCGCCGCGGAAGCCGCGCTGGTCAGAAGGCAGTCGGGTCAGCGCTGCTCGCGTATTTGCGCTAGCGCCACGCGAAACGGCCCGCGCGTAGCGCGGGCCGTCGAATGGGGTTGGTGGCGAATCAGGGACTCGAACCCCGGACCAAAGGATTATGATTCCTCTGCTCTAACCAGCTGAGCTAATTCGCCGAAGGGCGGCGATTATAAGCGATCGGCGCGGCGCGAGTCAAAGCTCCAGGCGGCGATCAGACCACTGCCAGCGGCGAGACGAGAAAGCGATCACTGCCCGGTCGCCCCGTGCACCAGCGCGAAGTACCAGCGATACGGGAGCACGCGCATCAGCTTCATGACCAGGGTGAAGCGGCGCGGGAAATGAATCTCGAAGCGGCCGGCGCGCAGGCCGTCGAGGATCGCACCGGCGGCGTCTTCGGCACGGATCAGCGCCGGCATCTCGAATTCGTTCCTGTCGGTCAACGGCGTCTTCACGAATCCCGGATCGATCAGATAGACGCCGAGTCCGCGAGGATGGACATCGAGGTAGAGCGCCTCGGCGAAGTTGATCAGCGCCGCCTTCGACGCGCCGTAGAGCAGCGCCTTGGGCAGCCCGCGATACCCGGCCACCGACGACACGATCCCGATCGCGCCATGCCCTTGCGCCAGCAGCGCGGGCAGCACGACCGCGCAGGTGCCGATCGGGCCGTGCAGGTTGGTGCGCAGCAATGCGTCCGCCGCGTCGGCATCGAGATCCCACGCCCGCATCTCGACATGAGTGCCGGCGACGATCAGCACGAGATCGACGTCGCCCCAGGCCGCGCGGATACGCTGCCAGGCGGCGCGCAACGCATCGCGATCGGTGAAATCGAGCGGCTCGATCAGCGCGCGCGGGTTCGATCCGACGACCTCGGTCAGCTCGCGGGCGTTGCGCGCCGACAGCGCCACGCGCGCGCCGGCCTCGAGCAGCGCCTTGGCGGTCGCCGCTCCGATGCCGGACGAAGCACCGATCACCCAGATCCGGCAATCGGACCACGCCGGCAGCGGCGGATTCAATGCCATGGTCAGGCAACGCGGACCAGAGGCGCGCTGGACGAAGCGACCGCTTGCAGCGTGTACTGCGCGACGTCGGTGGTCGCGCTGGTGAATCCCGCTGCGCAGTAGGCAAGATAGAAGCGCCAGCAGCGAACGAAGCGCTGGTCGAATCCCAGCGCCCGCACGGCGTTGACCTGCGCGTCGAAAGCTGCGAGCCAGCGCCTGAGCGTCTCGGCGTAGTCGTTACCGAAGGCGAAGGCATCGGTGACCGCCAGTCCGGCGCGCCCGGCCTCGTTAACGAAGCGCGACGGCGAGGCGAGCATGCCGCCGGGAAAGATCGTCTGCTGGATGAAGTCGCTGCCCCGGCGATACTGCTCGAAGCGCTGATCGGCGATGGTGATCGTCTGCAGACAGGCTCGCGCCCCGGGCCGCAGCGCATTGCGCACGGCGGCGAAGAAAACCGGCCAGTAGCGCTCGCCGACCGCTTCGAACATCTCGATCGAGGCGACGCCGTCGAAACTTTCCTTGACGTCGCGATAGTCCTGCAACCGGAGCTCGACCAAATCGGACAGCCCGGCGCGGGCGATCCGCTCGCGCGCGTACGCGGTCTGCGCGTCGGACAGGCTGATCGCGGTGACGCGATAGCCGCTGCGTGCCGCGGTCTCGGCAAAACCGCCCCATCCGCAGCCGATTTCGAGCAGCCGCGAGCCCGGCGGCGCGTCGATGTGGCGCAGGACGCGCGCGTACTTCGCCTGCTGCGCGGCGGCGAGCGTCCGCGCCGGATCGGCGTCGAACAGCGCCGACGAGTAAGTCATCGTCGGATCGAGCCACAGCCGGTAGAAATCGTTGCCCAGATCGTAGTGGGCGACGATGTTGCGCCGGGCCTGCGCCCGAGTGTTGTCGCGCCAGCGGTGGCGCAGGCGCAGCGCGAGCTGCATCCACCAGCGGCCGTAGAAAGCGCGGGCCAGCGCGTGCTGATTGCAGGCCACGACGCTCAGCAGCGCTGTCAGGTCGCTCGTCTCGCAGCGGCCGTCGATATACGCGTCGGCGAAGGCGACGTCGCCTCCGGTCAGGATGTCGCGAAAGACGCGCCAGTCGTGCAAGGTCAGGTCGACCTCGCCGCTCACACCCCCCGGGCCGCCGATCGGCCCGCCCGGCCCGAACCGCCGGACGACGCCGTCGGGCGTCGTCAGCTTGAGCGATCCACGCTCGATACGCTCGAGCAGCCCGAACACGACGCGCGCGCTCGGCGGCAGCGCCGCGATCCGGCGCCGCGCAGCGATCGTCGTATCGAGGCTGCTCATCGCGTCGTCCGCTGCAACGGAGGGTCGGGCTTGGCGAAGAACGGCACGCGCTTCGACCACAACTTCAGCGCCTGCCAGTGGATGCGCCCGATGACGCCGAGCGTGAACCAGCGGTAGCGCCAAAGCAACCTGCGAATTTCGGGCGCAGTCAGCGGCGCCGCTGCGCCCGAGATCGATGTCTCGAGCAGCGCGTCGGCGCCGGAAGCCTCGCCGTCGCCGTCGTCGTAATCGATCCGCGCCAGCCAACGCTCGGCCGCGAAAGCGAAGCGAAACGCGTACTCGCCTCTGACTTCGCAGAACGGCGAGACGTGGAACGCCTTGCGGCTATGCAGGGTCTCGCCGGAGACGAGCGGCCGCCCGTCGGGGTGCGCGAGCAGGTAGTTGTGCGACTCGCCGAAGGTATTGCAGACCTCGCACAGCACGGCGCGCACCGCGCCGGCCGCATCGTGGCAGACCCAGAAGCTCACCGGGTTGAAGACGTAGCCCAGCATGCGAGGGAAGGCGTGCAGGACGATCTCGCCGTCGGCGGCGACGCCTTCGGACGCCAGGATGCGGCGGATCCACGGCTCGAGCGCGTTGCCATCACGCGGACCGTGGTCGCGGTCGAAGAAGGCGACCGGCGCTGCGCGGTTGTGCGGCAAGCCGAGCCGCGGCAGGTCGGCGAGCCTCGACAGCGGCAGCGCCAGCGAGCAGGCGGCGTAGGCGAACGCGTTCTCGACCGGCCGCCGCCGGCGATGGCGCACCGTTCCGTGAATCACGCTGGGAGTGATTATCGACAACTCGTTAATCCTTCGGCTTCAGGCGGCGAGCTCGGCGGCGGCTTCGACCGGCGAGGAAAGCGCGGCGAATCCCTCGGCCACCGCGTGCGCCGACGCAAGCCCGTCCTCGTGAAAGCCGTGCCCCAGCCACGCGCCGGCGAACCAGGTGCGCCGCTGGCCCTGCAACGGCGCGAAACGCGGCTGCGCGGTCACCGCGGATGCCTTGACCAGCGGATGCGAGTATTCGAATTCGGCGATGCGCGCCTCGGCACCCGGCTCGAACGGCGGATTCAGCGTGACGAAGATCGGCGTCGTGAACGGCAGCGGCTGCAGCTTGTTGAGCCAGTAGCTGACCGCGACACCCCGCTCGTCGTCGCCGTCTGCAGCGAGATAGTTCCACGCCGACCAGGCGCGCCGCCGCCGCGGCATCAGCCGGGGGTCGGTGTGCAGCAGCACCCGATTCGACCGATAGCGGATGCGGCCGAGCAGCGCGGCCTCCTCCGGCGCCGGGTCGGCCAGCAGCGCGAGCGCCTGGTCGCTGTGACACGCGAGTATTACCTGGTCGAAGTGCTCGCTGCCGTGCGCGGTCGCGATCTCGACCGCCTGCCCGCGTCGCCGCACGCTGCGCACCGGCATGGACAGCCGAACGTCGGCAAGATGCGCGGCGATACGGCGCACGTAGTCGCGCCCGCCACCGACGACGGTGCGCCATCGCGGCCGGCCGGCAAGCTGCAGCAATCCGTGTCGCCGGCAGAAGCTTAAGAACGCGGGCAACGCGAAGTCGAGCACCGCGGCGCGCGGCGAAGACCAGATCGCCGCCGCCATCGGCAGCAGGTACCAGTCACGAAACGCCGGCGAGTAGCGCGCCGCAGCCAGGTACTCGCGCAGGGTCAGGTCGGGCACGCCATCGCGATCCACCAGCGCGCGCGCGTCGCGGTTGAAGCGCAGGATGTCGGCGACCATGCGCCAGAACGCGGGCCGCAGCGCGTTGGCCGGTTGCGCGGCGAGGCCCGCGAGATCGGCGCCGGACCACTCGATGCCCGCTGCGTCGTCTCGCACCGAGAACGACATCTCGCTCGGCGACGAGCGCACGCCCAGCTCATCGAACAACGCGATCAGCCTGGGATAAGTGAGATCGTTGTAGACCAGGAAGCCGGTGTCGACCGGCGCCGTGATGCCGTCCAGCGTGACGTCGACCGTGTGGGTGTGGCCGCCGAGATAATCGTTGCCCTCGAACAGCGTGACGCGGTGACCCTGCTTCTGCAATAGCCACGCGCATCCCAGGCCGGCGATGCCCGAGCCGATGATCGCTGCGCGCACGAAAGCCCTCCCGATCGGTCGTTGGCGCGGTGTTCCCGGGCGCGCCGACCGGATGCCGGTCGGCCGCTGAGTCGTTCCGCGTCCTGTATCCAACCAGTACGCAGGAACGCGGACGATGGATTCAGGACGCCGGCCCGCGAATCAGCTCGCCGGCGCTTCGGCCAGCAGCTTTTCCAGCGCGCTCACCAGGGCCCGATCGTCGGGCTCGACGCCGCTGGCGAAGCTTTCGATGCGCTTGCCGTCGCGGTCGACCAGGTACTTGTGGAAGTTCCAGCGCGGCGCCTGGCCGGTGCGCGCGAGGAGCGTCGCGAACAGCGGATTCGCCTTGATGCTGCTGACGCTCGATTTCTCGAACATCGGAAACTGCACGCCGTAGGTCAGGCGGCAGAATTCGGCGATTTCGTGGTTGGTCCCCGGCTCCTGGCCGCCGAAGTCGTTCGACGGGAACCCGACGATGACCAGGCCGCGCGATTTGTACCGGCGATAGAGCGCCTCGAGACCTTCGTACTGGTGCGTGTACCCGCAGTAGCTGGCGGTATTGACGATCAGCAGCACCTTGCCGCGGAACTGGCACAGCGACTCCGGCTTGCCGGTCTGCAGGCGATTGAACGTGTAATCGAGAAGCGCCGGGCAGTCGGCCGAGCCTGCGTCTTCGGCCGACGCGGGCGCGGCGGTCGCGACGCCGCCGGCGAGCGAGGCGACCGCGATCAGACCGAGCAGGAGAAATTTCATCGCCGCATGCTACCCCAGTTTCGACGGGAATACCAAGGATGTCATGGACAATGAACCAGGGCGCGGCCTAAAATATTCCAGCAGGAGCACTTAGAGATCGGTTGTCCAGGACATCTCTCGATGGACGCTTCAAAACTGGCGCTCAACATCGGCGCCGTCGAGCGCGAAACCGGCCTCTCCAAGGACGTGCTGCGGATGTGGGAGCGCCGCTACGGCTTCCCGGGGCCGGCGCGCGACGACAACGCCGAGCGGATCTACCCGCCGGAGCAGGTGGCGAAGCTGCGGGCGATCAAACGGTTGATGGATACCGGCATGCGGCCGGGCAAGCTGATGCGCGCCTCGCTCGCCGAGCTCAACGCGATGGCCGACGCCCGCGTCGGCCCACGCCGCGAGTCCGCCGCGCCGGCGCTCGAGCGCGACGTCCTGGCGCTGGTCGCCGGGCACAACGCGCCGGCATTGCAGCACGCGCTGGCGAACCTGCTGATGCGCCAGGGCCTGCACCGCTTCGTGCTGGAAACGCTGGTGCCGGTCAATCGCGCGATCGGCGAGGCGTGGATGCGCGGCGAATTGCAGGTCTTCGAGGAGCATCTCTACACCGAGCAGGTGCAGGTGGCGCTGCGCGCGGCGATCAATGCGTTCCCGCGGCAGGCCGGAATCCCCAAGGTCTTGCTGACCACGTTCCCGGGCGAGCAGCACGGGCTCGGCCTGCTGATGGTCGAGGCCCTGCTCGCGCCCGAGGGCGCGCAATGCATCTCGCTGGGCACGCAGACGCCGATCGACGACATCCGCAACGCGGCGCTCGCGCACAAGGCGCACATCGTCGCGCTGTCGTTCTCGGCCGGATATCCGCTGCGCCAGGCCGGCGAGGGGCTGTCGACGCTGCGCCGCCACCTGGCCCCGCCGACGGCGTTGTGGGCAGGCGGCGACATGACCCGGCGCCTGCGCAAGTCGCTGCCCGGCGTCCGCCTGCTGGCCGATCTCGCCGATCTGGCCCCCGCGCTCAAGGCCTGGCGCAGCGAATCGGCATGACGACACTCGTCGCCACCCCATGCTACGATCGCGGCCGCGCTCGAGGGGCCTCGACAAGCGGGCGCGCATCCAGCGCGGCTTCAGCCGCGTACTGTCCAAGAGCGCCGCTCTTTTCTCGCGCAGCGAACGATGGAACCGGAACCATGCTCTATCCTGCACTGCTGAAGGCGTTCGAGGACGTCCGCTGGAGCCTGGACCGCGACGTGCCGTGGCAGCTGTTCGACGCCGCGAAGCTCTCCGACGAGCAGGCGCGCACGATCAAGATGAACGCGATCACCGAGTGGGCGGCGCTCCCGGCGACCGAGATGTTCCTGCGCGACAACCCCGGCGATGGCGATTTCAGCGCCTTCATGTCGATCTGGTTCTACGAGGAGCAAAAGCACTCGGTTGCGCTGCAGGAATACCTGCTGCGTTTCCGGCCCGATCTCGTGCCGACCGAGACCGAGCTGAACGCAGTGCGCTTCGAGTTCGACCCGGCGCCGCCGCTGGAAACCCTGATGCTGCACTTCTGCGGCGAGATCCGCCTCAACCACTGGTATCGCCGAGCGGCGCAATGGCACACCGAGCCGGTGATCAAGCATCTGTACGGGCTGATCTCGCAGGATGAGGCGCGGCACGGCGGCGCCTACCTGCGCTACATGCGGCGGGCGATCGAGCGACATGGCGACGACGCGCAGCGCGCGTTCGCCAAGATCGGCGTGCTGATGGCGAGCACGAGCCGCGCCGGGAAGCCGCTGCATCCGACCAATCTGCACGTCAACAAGCGGCTCTTCCCCAACGATACCGTGCAAAGCCGCCTGCCCGACCCGTCTTGGCTCGAACGCTGGCTCGACGAGCAGATCCAGTTCGACGACGAATGGGAAGCTCGCGTCTCGAGGATGATCCTGAAGAACCTGTCGTCGCTCCTCGGAAGGCCGATGGACAACGTCCAGGATCTGAACCGGTTCCGTAAGGCACTCGCCGCTGCGGCGTAGCATTCGGTCCGGACAGTTCGCTCGGCAAAGCGAGGTTCGTCGTCCCCGCGCAAGCGGCGATCCAGTGC
>DATEFZ010000095.1:0-2943 GCA_035280325.1 Casimicrobiaceae bacterium | reverse complement strand
GGCATGATCGGACTCGGACGGATGGGCGCCAACATGGCGCGTCGCCTCGGCCGCGGCGGCGTCGGCGTCACCGGGTTCGACCCGGCCGCGGACGCGCGGGCCGGCTTTGCCGGGATCGCGCGATGCAGCGCGGTCGATACGATCGAAGCTCTGGTGCACGCGCTACCGGCGCCGCGCATCGTCTGGCTGATGGTGCCGGCCGGCAAGGTGACCGAGTCGGTGATCGCCGAGCTGGCGCCGCGGCTGCACGCCGAGGACATCATCGTCGACGGCGGCAATGCCTTCTACAAGGATTCGCTGCGGCGCGCGGTCGATCTCGCGAGCTACGGCATCCGCTTCGTCGACTGCGGCGTGTCGGGCGGTGTCTGGGGTCTCGACAACGGCTACGCGCTGATGTTCGGCGGCTCGCCGGCCGCGGCGAGGGAGATCGAGCCTCTGGCCAGGATCCTGGCGCCGGCGCCGGATCGCGGCTGGCTGCACTGCGGGCCCAGCGGCTCGGGCCACTTCGTCAAGATGATCCACAACGGCATCGAGTACGGCATGATGCAGGCGCTGGCCGAGGGATTCTCGCTGCTGAAGGGCAAGGCCGAGTTCGCGCTCGACGTCGCGGCCATCGCCGAGACCTGGCGGCACGGCAGCGTCGTGCGCTCGTGGCTGCTCGATCTGACCGCCGACTTCCTGCGCGACGACGCGGAGCTCACCGATATCGCGCCGATCGTTGCCGATTCGGGCGAGGGCCGCTGGACCGCGGCGGAGGCGATCGAGCAGGGCGTTCCTGCCCCGGGTGTGGCGGTGGCGCTGATGATGCGGCTGGCCAGCCAGGGCCGTGGCGACTACGGCGACAAGCTGCTGGCGATGATGCGCAAGGGCTTCGGCGGACACAGGGTGACGCCCGAGGCCGACGACGAACACGACGGCCGGTGATCGTCGTCGTGATGGGGGTGTGCGGCAGCGGCAAGAGCACAGTCGGCCGGCTGCTGGCCCATGAGCTGAATGCCGATTTTCTCGACGCCGACGATTTTCATCCGGCGGCCAGCGTCGCCAAGATGGCGCACGGCGTCGCGCTGGCCGACGAGGATCGCCTGCCGTGGCTCGACGCATTGGTCGCGGCGATGCGCCAAAGAGCGGCGCGGGGGCGCGATGTGGTGCTCGCCTGCTCGGCGCTGAAGGACGCTTACCGCGCGCGCCTGCAGCAGGCGGGCGACGTCGGCGGCGAGGTACGCTTCGCGTATCTGAAAGGCGACGCCGCGACGATCGCGCCGCGGCTCGAATCGCGTCGCAGCCATTTCATGCCGGCGTCGCTCCTGGCGAGCCAGTTCGCCACGCTCGAGGAGCCGCGACGGGCGATGGTCGTCGACATCCGGCAGCCGCCGGAAGCGCAGGCGCGCCAGATCGCGGCCGCGCTGCTCGAGCCAGAAGCATGAGCGACCGTCCCGACGCCGGGCGCAAGCCGGCCAGCGCGACCGAGGTCGGCCATCTAGGGCGCGATCCGGCCATGCACATGGGCGCGATCAACACCCCGGTCTATCGCGCCTCGACGATGCTGTTCGCCACGGTCGCCGACTACGAGGCTTCAGTGCGCGGCGAGTACCCGGGAGTGAGCTACGGATTGCACGGCTTGCCGACGGTCACCGATCTGCAGGCGGCGGTCGCGGCGCTCGAGGGCGGACGCGGTGCGCTGGCGGTGCCGTCGGGGCTCGCAGCGACGACGCTGCCGCTCCTGGCGCTGCTGAACGCAGGCGATCATCTACTGGTCACCGATTCGGTCTACGGGCCGACGCGACGCTTCTGCAACAACCACCTGACGCGGCTTGGCGTCGAGGTCAGCTACTACGATCCGCTGATCGGCGCCGGCATCGAGCGCGAGATTCGCGCCAACACGCGGGTCGTGTTCGCCGAATCGCCGGGATCGCTCACCTTCGAGGTGCAGGACCTGCCGGCGATCGCGGCGGTCGCGCACGCGCGCGGTTCGCTGCTCGTCCTCGACAACACCTGGGCGACGCCGCTGTACTTTCGCGCCTTCGATCACGGCGTCGACGTGTCGGTGCACGCCGGCACCAAGTACATCGGCGGCCATTCCGACCTGCTGATCGGGCTGATCGTCGCCAGCGATGCGGTATTGCCGCGGCTGCAGCGGCTGTGGACCGACACCGGCGTCACCGCCAGCAGCGACGATTGCTTTCTGGCCTTGCGCGGCCTGCGCACGCTGGCGGTGCGCCTCGCGCAGCACCAGGCGAGCGCGCTGCGCATCGCCGCGTGGCTGCGCGACCAGCCCGAGGTCGCCGAGGTCTTTTATCCGGCCCTGCCGGGTTGTCGCGGCCACGAATTGTGGAAGCGCGATTTCACCGGCGCCTGCGGGCTGTTCGGCGTGATGCTGCGCCCGGCTCCCAAGGCGCGCCTCGATGCGATGCTGAACGGCTTGCGCTGGTTCAAGCTGGGCGTGAGCTGGGGCGGTTTCGAGAGCCTGATCCTGCCGATCGACGTTGCCCGCGCGCGCAGCGTAACGCGCTGGGAGCCGGGCGGACCGTATCTCCGCCTGCATGTCGGGCTGGAGGACCCGGACGACCTGATCGCCGACCTCGGCGACGGTCTGGCGCGCTTGCGCGGCTGACCAATCGGGAAGTACCGTCGGCCGATCGCAAGACCGGGACGGCCGGCAGGGGTTCATCGGTCAAGTCGCACTGCCGTGGTTTGACCCTCGGTACGGAATCGTGGACACTCTGCGGCCATACCGCGCCCTCGATGCCGCTCCGGCATGAGCAATCTGCTGCCTATCCTACCGCTGACCACGCTCGACGACGATGCGTGGGACGATCTGCTCAACTACATCGAGGAGCGGCGCGTCATTCCGATCGTCGGCCCGGAGCTGCTGAAGGTCGAGACCGAGTCCGGGCCGCGCCTGCTCTACGACTGGATCGCCGAGAAGCTGGCCGGCAAGCTCGC
>DATEFZ010000094.1:0-8244 GCA_035280325.1 Casimicrobiaceae bacterium | reverse complement strand
TAACGCACTCCTCGCCCTTCGCGCCGGCTTTGCCCCGGGCACCTCGCACGGACGCTCCCCGATTGACGCCGCCGGCCCGGCGCCGCCAAAATCGGCCGGCCGCTTCCCCGCACCTCGGCCCCGGTCGCTACCGCTCTCGATGAATATCCCGGCTGCTTCGTTTGCGCAGGCCGACCACTCGGTGTCGCCGCCGCGCCTCATCGTGCCGCGCGACTACAACGCCGCCGCCGACCTGGTCGAGCGCAACCTCGCGCCGGGCCGCGCCGATCGCATCGCGTTCATCGACGACAAGGGCAGCTATTCGTTCGCGGAGCTGGCCCGGCGGGTCAATCGCTGCGCCAACGCCTGGCGGCGGCTCGGCTTGCGCGCGGAGGATCGGGTCGCGCTGCTGCTGCACGATTCGATCGATTTTCCGACCGCATTCCTGGGCGCGATTCGCGCCGGCGTCGTGCCGATCCCTTGCAACACGATGCTCACCGCGGACGATTACCGCTTCCTGCTCGCCGACAGCCGCGCCCGGGCGATCGTGGTATCGGCGCCGCTGGCGCCGTTGATCGGCCCGCTCGCCGCCGCGCTGCCCTCGCTCGAGCACCTGATCGTCTCCGGCGGCGAAGCAGGAGGCATGACCGGCTTCGATGGCTGGATCGCCAGCGAGTCGAGCGGCGCTGCGGCCGCGGCGACCACCGCCGACGACGTCTGTTTCTGGCTGTACTCGTCGGGCTCGACCGGCAGCCCGAAGGGCGCCGTGCACCTGCACTCGGATCTGATCCACACCGCCGAACTGTACGCGCGGCCGGTGCTGGGCATCGCCGCCGAGGACGTCGTGTTCTCCGCCGCCAAGCTCTTTTTTGCCTACGGTCTCGGCAACGCGTTGACGTTTCCGATGGCGGTCGGGGCCACCAGCGTGCTGATGGCCGAGCGGCCGACTCCGGCTGCCGTGTTCAGGCGGCTGGTCGAGCGGCGACCGACGATCTTCTACGGCGTGCCGACGCTGTACGCGGCGATGCTCGCCAGCGCCGACTTTCCGGCGCGCGGGCGATTGGCGTTGCGCCGCTGCGTGTCGGCCGGCGAAGCGCTGCCGGCCGAGCTCGGCAAGCGCTGGGTTGAGGCGACCGGCGTCGACATCCTCGATGGCCTTGGCTCGACCGAGATGCTGCACATCTTCCTGTCGAACCATCCCGACGACGTGCGCTACGGCACCAGCGGCCGGCCGGTGCCGGGCTACGCGCTGCGCGTCGTCGACGACGCAGGCAACCCGGTGGCGGCGGGCGAGATCGGCGAGCTGCAGGTGAGCGGCCCCACCAGCTCGCCGTATTACTGGAACAACCGTGCCAAGAGCCTCGCCACGTTCCTGGGACCGTGGACGCGAAGCGGCGACAAGTACATCGTCGACGCCGACGGCCGCTACACCTACTGCGGCAGGTCGGACGACATGCTCAAGGTCGGCGGCATCTACGTCTCGCCGTTCGAGGTCGAGGCGGCGCTGGCGACCCACGAGGCCGTGCTCGAGGCGGCCGTGGTCGGGCACGCCGACGAAAACGGGCTGATCAAGCCGAAGGCGTTCATCGTGCTCAAGCCGGGACGCGATTCAAGCCCGGCGCTGGCCGACGCGCTCAAGGAGCACGTCAAGACCAGGCTCGCGCCGTTCAAGTATCCGCGCTGGGTCGAGTTCGTCGCCGAACTGCCGAAGACGGCAACCGGCAAGATCCAGCGCTTCCGCCTGCGCGATCGACCCGGCACATGACGGCTGCCGCCGCCGCTGCTACCATCGCGGCGACGAGATCGTCATCCCCGAGGAGGAGGAATGATCACCCGACGTCGATTCATCCAGCACGCAGGGCTGCTGGCCGCTGCGGCCGGCGGGTTCGCGCCGACCGCGGTCCGTGCCCAGGCGGCCAAGCTCAGGATCGGCATGATGCTGCCTTATACCGGGACCTACGCTGCCCTCGGCACTGCGATCACGCAGGGCTTCAACCTCGCGATCGAGGAGAACGGCGGCAAGCTCGGCGGACGCGACATCGAGTACTTCACCGTCGACGACGAATCCGAGCCGTCGAGGGCGATCGACAACGCCAACAAGCTGGTGCAGCGTGACAAGGTCGACCTGATGGTCGGCACCGTGCATTCCGGCGTCGTGATGGGCATGGTCAAGGTGGCGCGCGATACCGGCACCCTGCTGGTGATTCCCAACGCCGGCGCCAACGTCGCAACCGGCGGTCAGTGCGCGCCCAACGTCTTTCGCACTTCGTTCTCCAACTGGCAGCCGGCGCACCCGATGGGCAAGGTGATGCACGACAAGGGTCACCGCAAGGTCGTCACCCTGACCTGGAAGTACGCGGCGGGAGAGGAGTCGATCGGCAGCTTCAAGGAGGGTTTCACCAAGCTCGGCGGGACGATCGACAAGGAGATGTACATTCCGTTTCCGAACGTCGAGTTCCAGCCGTACATCACCGAGATTGCCTCGCTCAAGCCGGACGCCGTGTTCGTCTTCTTTGCCGGCGGCGGCGCGATCAAGTTCGTCAAGGAGTATGCGGCGGCCGGGCTGAAGGAGAAGATCCCCCTTTACGCCACCGGCTTCCTCACCGACGGCACGCTCGAGGCGCAAGGCGCCTCGGCGCAGGGGCTGCTGACCACGCTGCACTACGGCGACGGACTCGAAAATCCGAAGAACAAGCAGTTCCGCTACGCCTACGGCAAGAAGTACGGCGTGCAGGCCGACGTCTACGCGGTGCAGGGCTACGATACGGGGCTGCTGCTGGCGTCCGCGCTGGCCGCGGTGAAAGGCAGCTTCGGGGACAAGAAGGCGCTCTACGGCGCGCTGGAAAAGGTCAAGGTCGACAGCCCGCGAGGAGCCTGGACGATGTCGAAAGCGCACAATCCGATCCAGGACATCTACCTGCGCAAGGTCGAAGGCAACGCCAACCAGGTGATCGGCGTGGCGTGGAAGGCGCTCGAAGACCCCGCGCGCGGCTGCAAGATGGCGGCGTGACCGCCATACGTCGTTTTCGACAAGCGGGGTCGCAGGCCCCGCTTGTTTTTTGCGCGCTGCCGGCTGTCACGGCTCCTGTCGCGCTGTCGACCGCGTCGAATCCGCCCGCGCACCCACGATGGAATGGCTGATCCAGATCCTCAACAGCGTGCAGTACGGCCTGCTGCTGTTCCTGGTCGCCAGCGGGCTTACCCTGATCTTCGGCATCATGGGCGTCATCAACCTCGCCCACGGCAGTTTCTACATGATCGGGGCGTACCTCGCGTTCACGCTGTCGTCGCTGACCGGAAGCCTGTGGCTCGCGATCCCGATCGGCATCGTTCTGGCGGCAATCCTCGGGCTGCTGCTCGAATGGATGCTGATCAGCCGCCTGTATCGCCGCGATCACCTGCACCAGGTGCTGCTGACGTTCGGCCTGATCCTGATTTTCGAGGAGCTGCGCAGCCTCGTCGTCGGCGACGACGTCCACGGCGTGGCGGTTCCGGCGGCGCTCGCCGCGTCGATCCCGCTGACCGAGACACTGTCGTATCCGGTCTACCGCCTGTTCATTTCGGCGGTGTGCCTCGCGCTGGCGGGAGCGATGTACCTGACGATCCAGAAGACGCGCCTGGGCATGAAGATCCGCGCCGCGGCGGCGGATCCCGAGATGGCGACGTCGCTGGGTCTCGACATCCGCGCCATCCACGCCATGGTGTTCGCCGCCGGCGTCGCGCTGGCAGCGTTGGCCGGCATGGTCGCGGCACCGGTGTCGTCGGTGTTCCCCGGCATGGGCAGCCAGGTGCTGATCGTCTGCTTCGTCATCGTCGTCATCGGCGGCATCGGCTCGCTCAAGGGGGCGCTGGTCGCGGCGCTGCTGATCGGCTTCGTCGATACCTTCGGCAAGGTGCTGATTCCCGATTTCGCCGGCATCGCCGTCTACCTGCTGATGGCGATCATCCTGCTGATCCGGCCGTCGGGGCTGTTCGGCCGTGGCTGAAGCGGGCATCGCGCCGCGCCGCCGCCGCGATGCGCGCGGGTTGACCCGGCGCGCGCTGCCGTGGGTCGCCGTTGCGGCGATCGTGCTGCTGCTGTTCCCGCTGGTGGCGGAAAAGTTCTACCTACAGCTCGTCACCAAGATCATGATCCTCTCGATCTTCACGCTGTCGCTCGACCTGCTGGTCGGCTACACCGGGCTGGTCAGCCTCGGGCACGCGGCGTACTTCGGCATCGCCGCCTACACGCTGGCGCTGATCGCGCCTTCCGGCGACCCGGCGAATCTGTGGCTGACGCTGCCGGTGGCGCTGGCGGCGAGCGCTGCCGCGGCGCTCGTCGTCGGCGTGCTGGTCATCCGCACGTCGGGCGTGTACTTCATCATGGTGACACTGGCCTTCGCGCAGATGGGCTACTACTTCTTCCACGACACGCGTCTCGCCGGCGGCTCGGACGGCATCTACATCAACGCGCGACCCGACGCGCTGCTGCCGGGGCTCGATCTGGGCAACGATCTGCATTTCTACTATCTGGTGCTGGTCGTGCTGGCCGTCGTCTTCACCCTGCTGGCTGTGGTACTGCGCTCGCCGTTCGGACGCGCTCTGCAGGGGATCAGGGCCAACGAGCACCGGATGCGCGCGCTCGGTTTCGCGACGCTGCGCTACAAGCTCGCCGCCTTCGTGCTGGCCGGCGCGATCGCCGGGCTGGCCGGCTATCTGGCCGCGGCCAGAGAGGGATACGTCAATCCCGAGATCATGGCCTGGCATCAGTCCGGCACCGTGCTGATGATGCTGATCCTGGGCGGCATGGGGACGTTGTTCGGCGCGGTCATCGGAGCATTTGCCTACGTGCTGCTGCAGGAGTGGTTCTCGGCGCTGACCAGGCACTGGCAGCTCCTGATGGGTGGATTCATCGTCGCCGCCGTGCTGATGCTGCCGCACGGACTGGCCGGATTGCAGCGACTCCCGTTTCGCCGTCGCGCCGGGCGCGCACGATGAGCGCGCCGCTGCTCAGCACTCGCGCATTGAGCCGCAGCTTCGGCGGGCTGGTCGCCGTCGACGCCGTGAGTCTTGCGTTGTGGCCGAACGCGGTGCACGCGCTGATCGGCCCCAACGGCGCGGGCAAGTCGACCTTGCTCAACCTGCTCTCGGGCGAGCTCGTGCCGTCGGCGGGCAACATCCGGCTTCGCGAGGAGGACGTCACCGGCTGGCCGGCGCATCGCATCGCCCAGCGCGGCGTCGCCCGCTCGTTCCAGCACAGCAATGTCTTCGGCCCGTTCTCCGCGTTCGAGAACTGCCGGCTGGCGGCGCAGTCGCGCAACCCCCACTTCGGGCGCTGGCTCGCGCCGGCCGAGCGCTACGAGGAATGGAACGCGGCGGCCGAAACCGCGCTTGCCGTGGTCGGCCTCGAACGCCGCGCCGATTCGGCCGCATCGGCGCTGGCGCACGGCGAGCGCCGCGCACTGGAAATCGCGATGGCGCTGGCGACCGCGCCGGCGGTATTGCTGCTCGACGAGCCGCTGGCCGGCATGGGGCCGCAGGAAGCCTCGCAAATCGTCACCCTGCTCGAGAAGCTGGCGGCCGATCATGCGATCCTGCTGGTCGAGCACGACATGGACGCGGTGTTCGCGCTGGCCGACGAGCTGACGGTGATGGTCAACGGCCGTGTGCTCGCGTCCGGCGCTCCGGACGCGATCCGCGCCAACGCCGACGTGCAGCGGGCGTACCTGGGTACCGACGCGCTGGCGGCCTGATCGATGCCCGAACCGCTGCTCGACGCGCGCGGACTGCATGCCTACTACGGCAGCAGTCACGTGCTGCAAGGGGTCGACTTCGCTGTCGGCCAAGGCGAGGTCGTCGCCCTGATGGGGCGAAACGGCATGGGCAAGACGACGCTCTTACGCACGATCCTCGGCCTGCTGGCGCCGCGCTCAGGCGAGGTCCGCATCGACGGACTGCCGGCGACCGCTCTGCCGCCGCATCGAATCGCGCGGCTGGGCTTGGCCTTCGTGCCCGAGCGTCGCGGTATCTTTCCGACGCTCACCGTGCGCGAGAATCTGCTGATGGCGGCCCGGCCCGCGCCGGGAAGAGACGCCTGGACGCTCGAGCGCGTGCTGGCGACGTTTCCGCCGCTCGCCGCGCGGCAGGATCACCTCGGCAGCCAGTTGTCCGGCGGCGAGCAGCAGATGCTCACCATCGGCCGGGCGCTGTTGACCCATCCGCGCCTGCTGCTTCTCGACGAGGCGACCGAGGGGCTGGCACCGCTGTTTGCGCGCACCATCTGGCAGACGATACGCACGATTCGCGACTGCGGGATCGCCACCGTCATCGTCGACAAGAACTTCGCCATGCTGGCGACGCTCGCCGATCGCTGCGTGATCCTGGTCAAGGGACGCAAGGTGTTCGACGGCACGCCGGCCGCGCTGGCCGCAGCGCCGGGGCTGCGCGAGCAGCACCTCGGCGTATAGCGAGTCGCCGGCCGATGCGGTCGCCTCAATTCGTCGCCGTCGACGCCACCGATCTCGAGTGCGTGCAGATCGCCGGCGCTCGCCCGGGATCGACGCTGGTCTTCCTGCACGAGGGGCTGGGCTCGGTCTCGCTGTGGAAGGACTTTCCCGAGCGCGTCGCCGGCGCCACCGGTCGCGCCGCGCTGGTCTATTCGCGGGCCGGGTACGGGGCATCGTCGCCGGCGGCGCTGCCGCGCCAGCCCGACTACATGCACGTCGAGGCGCATCGCGTCCTGCCGGCGCTGCTCGACCGTCTGGGCATCGAAGATCCGATCCTGATCGGCCACAGCGACGGCGCTTCGATCGCGCTGCTGCACGCCGGGTCGGGGACACGGCCGGTCCGCGCCGTCGTCGCGCTCTCGCCGCACGTCTTCGTCGAGGACCTGTCGATCGAGAGCATCGCCGAGGCGCGCCGGCAATACCGGACCACCGACCTCGCTCACAGGCTGGCCAGGCATCACGACGACGCCGACGCGGCGTTCCGCGGCTGGAACGACATCTGGCTGGCACCCGCATTTCGCGACTGGAACATCGAGGATTGCCTGCCGCGGGTGCGCTGTCCGCTGCTGCTGATTCAGGGCCGCGACGACGAATACGGCACGCTGGCCCAGCTCGATGCGATCGAGCGACAGGCGGGCGGCCGGGTGACCCGCGTCGAGCTCGCCGATTGCCGGCACTCACCGCATCGCGACCAGCCCGAAGCGACCGTCGCGGCGATCGCCGATTTCATCGCTCCGTTTTAGCGTTGACCGATTGCCGCAGCGCCAGCGCGCGCCGGTAGAGGCGATTCCTGGGCAGTCCCGACTGCGCGACCGCGATACGCACGGCCTGCGCCACAGGCAGCTCGGCGACCAGCGGCAGCAGCAACGCGTCATCGCCGCCCGCATCGCTCGCCTCGTCGCGCTCCGGCGCGGCGACGACCAGCACGAACTCGCCGCGCGCGCGGTCGGCGTCGGCGGCAAGCCACGCCGCAGCGTCGGCGAGCGCGCAGCGGTGGACCGTCTCGAAGCGCTTGGTCAGCTCGCGCGCGATCGCCAGCTCGCGTCGCGGATCGAGCACCGCAGCCAATGCGCCGATCGTGGCGGCGATGCGGTGCGGCGCCTCGAAGATCACCAGCGCGTACGGCAGCGCGCGCACCTGCTCGAGCGCGTCCCGGCGCCCCTTGGCGGCGGCGGGAAGAAAGCCCACGAAAAGCCACTGCGGCGCACCGATGCCGGCCGCCGACAGCGCGGTCGTCACCGCCGAAGCGCCCGGGACAGGCACGATCGCGAAGCCGGCGTCCGACACCGCGCGCACGAGGAGCGTGCCGGGGTCGCTGATCGCCGGTGTTCCGGCATCGGTGACCAGCGCTACGCGCTTGCCGGCGGCGAGCAGGCCCACGATCGTCGCCGCGCGTTTCTCTTCGTTGTGCTCGTGCAGCGAGACGAGCCGCGCACTAATGCCGTAGTGCGCGAGCAGTCCTGCAGTCACGCGCGTATCCTCGGCCGCGATCACGTCGACGCTGCCGAGCACGTCGAGCGCGCGCATCGTGACGTCGCGCAGGTTCCCGATCGGCGTCGCGACCACATATAATGCCCGCTCGCGCGCCGGCAGCGGCTCTCCCTTGCTCATGCTCGTCGATTCCCTGGTCGTGACCCGATACCCGTGGCTGCGCGTCGCGACGTTCGCCGCCTTCGCGCTCGCCGTCGGTGCCTGCGCGGTGGAGCCGCCATTGTCGCGTCCGGCGCCGGCTCCGCCAAGCGAGATCGCCGCGCCGCCGGCGCCATTGCCGTTGCCGCCG
>DATEFZ010000093.1:0-2144 GCA_035280325.1 Casimicrobiaceae bacterium | reverse complement strand
GAGGCGGACCGACGCGTCGACGCCGGCCGCGGCCAGGTTGGCGGCGCACTGGGCGATCGCGGTCGGATCGTTGTCGCTGGCCCAGATCGGCGCCGGTGCCGGCGGTTTGGCGCGGCGCTGCGCCGCCTGCTTGATGCGCTGCCAGCTCGGGCCGTCGTACCAGGCGAGCTTCTGGAAGCCGAAAGTTCGCTTCAGTCCGGGCGCCAGGTCGCGCGCAATCAGCGCGGCTTCGACGGCGATGGTGCCGCTGCCGCACAGCGGATCGAGCAGAGGCGTTTCCGGTCGCCAGTTCGCGAGCCGCAGCAATCCGGCGGCCAGATTCTCGCGCAGAGGCGCTTCCTGGGTCGCGCGGCGATAGCCGCGCTTGAACAGCGGCTCGCCCGAGGTGTCGAGGTAGAGCGTCGCGTCGGTCGAGGTCAGATACGCGTGCACGCGGACGTCGGGCCGCTCCTTGCTGATGCTGGGACGAACACCGCCGGCCTCGCGATGCCGGTCGCAGACGGCATCCTTGATGCGCAGGGTGGCGAATTCCAGGCTCGGCAGCGGCGAGCGCGTCGCCGCCACGTCGACCCGCAGCGTGCGGTCGGCGCGAAACCATCGCGGCCAGTCGACGGCGTGCGCCAGCGCGTAGAGATCGCGCTCGTCGCCGTAGCTGCCTTGGCCGACTCGCCAGAGGACGCGGCTCGCCAGTCGGCTCTCGAGATTGGCGTGATAAGCGAGCTCGATCGGCCCGGCGAACGCGACGCCGCCGTCGGCCGCCGCCACCGACGCCGCGTCGAGAGCGGCGAGCTCCGCCGCCAGCTCAGCCTCGAGCCCGCGCGGGCACGGGGCGAAGAAATGCTCGGTCACGGAGCGCGCTGCGGCGATTGTCAGAACGGCTTCAGCACTACCAGCAGCACAACGGCGATCAGGATCGGCAGCGCCGGGATTTCGTTGATCCAGCGATAGAAGCGATCGCCGTGACGGTTGCGATCGTGCCGGAAATCGATCATCAGCCTGCCGAGCCAGACGTGGTGCGCGACCAGAATCACGACCAGCGAGAGCTTGGCGTACAGCCAGCCGCCACCGATGCCAAAGCCCAGCCACAGCCAGAGCCCCGACGCGATGGTCAGGACGGCGGACGGGGTCATGATCCCGGAGTAGAGCCTCGCTTCCATCACCTTGAAGCGCTCGATGCCGGTCGGGTCGGAGGCGAGCGCGTGATAGACGAACAGCCGCGGCAGATAGAACAGGCCCGCGAACCAGCTCACCATGAAGACGATGTGCAGCGACTTGACGAGGCCGTAACCGATGCTCACGCGGCGCCTCCGATCGAACCCGGCGCTCGGTTGCGTCCGGCGGATCTTGTCTCACCCATCCTTGTCCTTGCGCGGATTCGAGTGGGCGAACGCCGGCGGCGCCGTAATCGGGTCGAGGGTGATCGCGGCCTGCAACAGCTCGAGCGCGGTCGCCGGATCGTCGACGAAGCGAAACAGTTCGAGGTCCTCGCGAGCGATGACGCCGTGGCGGACCATCGCGTCGAAGTCGATGATCTCCCGCCAGAACGTCGTGCCGTACATCAGGATCGGAATCCGGCGCTGCAGCTTCCGGGTCTGCGCCAGCGTCAGGATCTCGGTCAGCTCGTCGAGCGTGCCGAACCCGCCGGGAAAGACGACCAGCGCGCGCGCGAGATGCGCGAACCACAGCTTGCGCATGAAAAAATAGTGGAACTCGAACGCCAGCCCGCGCGTGATGTAGGCGTTCGGCCGCTGCTCGCGGGGCAGCACGATGTTGAGCCCGATGGTCCTGCCGCCGGCCTCGGCGGCGCCCCGGTTGGCGGCCTCCATGATCCCGCCGCCGCCGCCGGTGCAGACGACGCAGTGGCGATTGTGCGACGGCAGACTTTCCGACCACGCGGTCAGCGCGCGCGCCAGCTCGCGCGCTTCGTCGTAGTAGCGCCCGAGCGAGCCGGCGGCGGTGATGCGCGCCGAACCGAAGAACACGACCGTGTCGTGCACCCGGCTCAGGCGAAACCGCCGCAGCGGCTCCAGGTATTCGGCGAGGATCCGCAGCGGCCGCGCGTCGTCGCTGTCGAGGAACGACGGATCCTCGTACGCGACCCGCGGATGCTGCCGATCGGCTTCGGCGCTCATTTTGGCGCCTGA
>DATEFZ010000092.1:0-17537 GCA_035280325.1 Casimicrobiaceae bacterium | reverse complement strand
CGATGGATCCGGCCTGGGCTGCGTTGCTGACCCGCGCCATCGCCGCCGAGCCAGCGGCCGCGGTGCGCGACGGCAACGTCATCGCGCCCGGCTACGACGCCGAGCTCGACGAGCTCAGGGCGATCCAGGACAACTGCGGCGCATTCCTGGTCGAGCTCGAGGCGCGCGAGCGCGAGCGCAGCGGGATCGCCGGCCTGCGCGTCGAATACAACCGCGTGCACGGTTTCTACATCGAGGTCTCGCACGCCAACGCCGGGCGCGTTCCCGCCGATTACCGCCGGCGGCAGACGATGAAGAACGCCGAGCGCTACATCACGCCCGAGCTGAAGACCTTCGAGGACAAGGCGCTGTCGGCGCAGGAGCGCGCGCTCGCCCGCGAGCGCAGGCTGTTCGACGAGCTGGTCGCCGAGCTCGGTCCGGCAATCGCACCGCTGCAGCGCCTGGCGCTGGCGCTGGCCTCGCTCGACGTTTGCGCCGCGCACGCCGAGCTGGCCATGGCCCGGCGCTGGACCCGGCCCAGGTTCTCTTCCGAACCGATGCTGGCGATCCGCGGCGGCCGGCATCCGCTGGTCGAAGGCCAGGTCGAGCATTTCATCGCCAACGATCTCGCGCTCGGCCCCGCGCGCCGCATGCTGATCGTCACCGGGCCCAACATGGGCGGCAAGTCGACCTACATGCGGCAGGCGGCGACGATCGCGCTGCTCGCGTATTGCGGCTTGTTCGTGCCGGCCGACGATGCCGAGATCGGCGTCCTCGACGCGATTTACACCCGCATCGGCGCCGCCGACGACTTGGCCAGTGGCCGATCGACCTTCATGGTCGAGATGACCGAGGCGGCCTTCATCCTGAACCGTGCGACGCCGGCGAGCCTGGTCCTGATCGACGAGATCGGGCGCGGCACATCGACTTTCGACGGTCTTGCGCTCGCCTGGGCGATCGCGCGCGAGCTCTCGCTCTCGAACCGCTGCCTGACATTGTTCGCCACCCATTATTTCGAGTTGACGGCGTTGCCGGCCGAGCTTCCCGCCTGTGCCAACGTGCACTTCGATGCCGTCGAGCACAAGGACGGCATCGTGTTTTTGCACGCGGTCGAGGAAGGACCGGCCAACCAGAGCTACGGGCTGCAGGTTGCGAGGCTCGCCGGCATCCCGCCCGCGGTGATCCGCGGTGCGCGAACGCACCTGGCGCGACTCGACCGCTTCAGCGCGCGGCGCGACGGCGATCTGTTCGCGACTGCGGCACCGCAGGCCGACCCGGCGACGACGGCGCTGCGCGACAAGCTCGCCGCGCTGGAACCCGATGCGCTGTCGCCGCGCGACGCGCACGACATCCTGTACCAGTTGAAGCGTCTCGCCGGCAGCTAGCGCCGGGGCGGTGTGTCAGTGGTAGTGGCCGCCCGCCTCGTGCACGTGGCCGTGCGCCAGCTCCTCGGCGGTCGCCGGACGGACATCGACGATCGTGCAATCGAAGCGCAGCCGCTGGCCGGCAAGCTGGTGGTTGCCGTCGACGACGACCTTGCCGTCGGCGATGTCGGTGACGGTGTAGACGACCGCGTCATCGCCGCCGCCTTCGGGCTCGCCCTCGAACTGCATGCCGACCTTGACCTCCGGCGGAAAGCGGTCCTGCGGCTCGACCCGAACCAGCTCGGCGTCGTACTCGCCAAAGCCGTCCTCGGGCTCGAGGGTGATCGACACCCTGTCACCCACCGTCTTTTGCGCGAGCGCCGCCTCGACCTTCGGAAAAATCCCCCGCTGCCCGCCGTGCAGATAGCTGATCGGCTGCGCCGACTGCTCGATCAGCACGCCGTCGGCCGAGAACAGCTGATAGGTGAGCGTGACCACGGTGTTGGCAAAGATGTTCATCGGCGGATGCGATGGCGCGGACCCTGCAAAATGCGTCCGCGCATTCTACCGCAGCCTCGTCGAGCCGCCGCGACACTGAACGCCGTCGCTATAATCGACCGATGTCCGACGCCCTGCTCGGAGGATTGACGCCGGAGGCGTTCCTGCGCCGGTACTGGCAGAAGCGTCCGTTGCTGGTGCGCAGCGCCGTCGCCGATTGCAAAAACCTCTTCTCGCGCGCGGCGCTCGTCGGCCTCGCCTGTCGCGACGACGTCGAATCGCGGCTGGTGCTGCGCGAGCGCGGACGCTGGTCGCTGTCGCACGGTCCGTTTCGCGCCGCGCATCTGCGCGCACTGCCACCGCGCGGCTGGACGCTGCTGGTGCAGGGCGTCAACCTGCATCTGGCCGCTGGCGACGCGCTGCTGCGCCGGTTCGGGTTCATCCCGTACGCGAGGCTCGACGACCTGATGGTGAGCGTCGCGGCGCCGGGCGGCGGCGTCGGGCCGCACTTCGATGCCTACGACGTGTTCCTGCTGCAAGGCAGCGGACGGCGGCGCTGGCGACTGAGTCGCCAGCGCGACTTGGCGCTCGTTCCCGGGCGGCCGCTGAAAATCCTGGCCCGCTTCAGGCCCGATGCCGAATGCACGCTCGCGCCGGGCGACATGCTGTACCTGCCGCCGGGCTGCGCGCACGACGGCGTCGCGCTCGACGCCGGCACCACATGCTCGATCGGCTTTCGCGCCCCGTCGGCGCAGGAGTTGGCGACCGGTTTCCTGGATTGGCTGCGCGACGACATCGCGCTCGAGGGACGTTATGCCGACCCCGGTCTGCGGCCGACTCGTGAGCCAGCGCTGATCGGTAGCGCGATGCGCGAGCGCTGTGCGGAGATTCTGCGCCGCCTGCGCTGGGATCGGACGCGCACCGACCTTTTCCTGGGCTGCCACCTGACCGAGCCCAAGCCCGCCGTCTTGTTCGCGCCGCCGCGGCGCCCGTTGACGGCGCGCGCGTTCGCCGCCGCGGCACGGCGCGGCGTGCGCCTGGATCAGCGCACGCAGTTGCTATACGATGACCGCAGCATGTTCATCAACGGGGCGGCCATCTCCCGGCCGCGCGGCGCGTCGCGTGCCCTGGAACGGCTCGCCAACGCGCGCCGGCTCGGAGCCGGCGACGTGCCCGCGACCGCGATCGGCTTGTTATACGGTTGGTATCGCGATGGCTGCCTTCATCTTGCGTGAATCCCCGTGTCTGACGAAACGCTGACTGATCGGGCCGATGGGCGCCGCCTGGTCGAGCTCTCGACGCTGGCCGAGCAGACGCAGGCGATCGACCAGCTGATCGCGCTGGCGCAGGCGCATATCCGCGTGTTCGACCAGGACTTGTCGCAAACCGGCTGGCAGAGCGCGCTACGGGCCGATCGTCTGGCGGCGTTTCTGCGCCAGGGCCGCGGCCGGAAGCTCGACATCATCCTGCACGACACGAGGTACCTGCAGGCGGCGTGCCCCCACCTCCTGACCCTGCTCAAGAACTACGGTCACGCGCTGACCGTCTACCAGACCGGCCCCGAAGGCAAGGTCGCCACCGATCCCCTGCTGATCGTCGACGGCAAACACTACCTGCACCGGTTCCATTTCGAGCAGCCGCGCGCCGCGCTCGGCGTCGATCAACCCGAGCAGGCGCAACCGCTGGCCAGCCGCTTCGACGAAATCTGGGCCACCGGCGAAGCGGGCTTGAGCGGAACCGTCCTCGGTCTCTAGAATCATCCGGCGCGGGTCACCGCAGGTGGAGCGCGCATGAAACCGGCATCGTTTTATGATACGATCGCGCGCTTCGGTCGCAGCTCCGTCGCATCGCCGATTTGCACGCGTCGGCCATTCGCCGAAAGCCTATTTCGCCGCCGAACACCTGGACCGTTGAACGCCAACTTTCATACTTCGAGTAGGGGAAACGCAATGAACAAGTCCGTATTCGTTGCCGCTGCGCTGGCCGTCGCGCTCTGCGCCTGCGGCGACAATGGCAAGTCGGCGGCCGACGCCGCCAAGGCCGCATCCGACCAGGCCGCAGCCGCCGCGAAGGACGCAGCCGACAAGGCCGCCGCCGCGGCCAAAGACGCCGGCACCGCAGCGATGCAGGCCGGTCAGTCGGCAGGCGACGCCGCCAAGGCGGCCGGGTCGGCCGCGATGGATTCGGCCAAGGCCTCCGGCACGGCCGCGATGGACGCGAGCAAGCAGGCCGCCGACAACGCCGTGCAGGCGGCCAAGGACGCGGCGATGAAGCACGAAGACATGAAGAAGGACGAGACCAAGAAGTAGCCGTCGCTCACTCTGCAAAAAGCCGGCCCGCGGGCCGGCTTTTTGTTTGGCGAGGCGCCGATTCGCGCACGGCGATCCGGACGATGGTTTGCGGTTTGCAAAGACGGTGTGCAACCGCCTGGGACAACCTCCTGCCAGCTGACACGTCGAGGCAAGCCTCGATAACCGAAGCTACCTGCCGGCTCGCTTCAGCACGACTTCGGCCATGCCTCCTCCGCTCGACGCAGGCGTTCTCCACCTCAATTCGTCGCTCGTGATGGTGAACGGTCGTTTCTGAACGGTTCCGTTCCAGTTTGGGAAGGTGCTCCCCTGGATGTGAAAGACGATGGTCTTTTCCTCCTCGTTCACCGTGTACGTTCCAAAGTGGGCAATCGAGCCGTGAACTATCGCCTCATTCTCCTCGGCCGAGCCCCGCGTTCGATCGTTGAAGGTGAATCGGGGCAGATCGGAACGAGCCGTCATCAGGAGATAACTGCCGTCGGCGTCGAAACTGGCCAGGCCCCGGGGTGCGGCCCCATAGAGCGGCAAGCGAGTCCCGTCCGGGCGAACGACGTCGACCGACACGTATTGCCACGTGCCGACCAGCTGTTGTCGCAGCGTGTCGTGCTGCGCGATCGCGGTTGGCGAAATCGAGGCGACGGCAACATAGGCGACTACGACCGCGGCCGATGGGGCAAAGGTGAAGCGCATGGACGTTCCTCCGGGTCCGGGCGTCTTGGAAACGCGATGCGGCTACGCATGCTCGGTCCCCGGCTCAAGGCCGGCTTTGCTCTTCCTCCGACCTCGCGCGATACCTGACGCGAGCCTCCGCATTCGACTCCAGTAGCCTGGCGCGCCCGGCGGCAAAGCCCCTGGAGCCACTCGCTGAACTCTGCGCCGGTATGGGGTATAAGTGAACCTGGAATTTTCCGATATAGCTATAGGAAAAGCCGATGCCGACCCGGACCGTCGACTGGGAAGCCCGCATCGGCCGCCGCGTCAAGCTGCGCGACCTGCAGATACTTCGAGCCGTTGTGCGATGGGGTTCGATGGCGAAGGCCGCCGCGCAGTTGGGGATGTCCCAACCCTCGGTATCCGAGGCGATGCGCAGCCTGGAGGACGCGCTTGGAGTGCGTCTTCTCGACCGGAGCCCGCGCGGCGTCGAGGCCACGATCTACGCGAGGGCCCTGCTGAAGCGCGCCGACGTCGTGTTCGACGAATTGAAGCAGGGCATCAGGGACATCGAGTTCCTCGCCCACCCTACGGCTGGCGAAGTCACGATCGGTTGCCCGGAGTCGCTGGCCGCCGGGTTCGTTCCTGCCGTGATCGATCGCCTGTCGCGTCGATATCCGAAGCTGACAGTCCACGTAGTCCTGGCTCAGCCGGGTGAGCAGGAGTTTCGGGAGTTGCGGGAGCGCAGCGTCGACCTGCTGCTGGGCAGGCTCTTCAGGCCGTTGGGAGCGGACGACATTGTCGTGGACGCCTTGTGCGATGACACGTTTTTCGTCGTGGCAGGTGCACACACGGCGTGGGCCCGCCGTCGCAGGATATCCGTTGCAGAGCTGATGAACGAGCCCTGGATCCTCTTCCCCGCAACAAGTCTTTCCGGCGCGTATATCGAAGCCGCATTTCGGGCGCAGGGACTAGAGCCGCCCTCACATCGTCTGACGTCGTTCTCGATGCAACTGCGGTTTCATCTCTTGGCGACCGGGCGCTTCCTGACGGTCCTTCATAACTCCGTGCTGCAGTTCAACGCCAAGCGCTGGGCGCTCAAGCCGCTTCCGACCGATCTGATCGTGCCGCCGATGCCGATGGTGCTGTTCAGCTTGAAGAATCGGACGCTCAGCCCGGTCGTTCAGCTCTTCATCGCACATGCGAGGGAAGTTGCCCGGTCGATGCCGGGGCGCTTCGACGCGCGCGCCGGTTCGTAAGAAGGTGGACGTCCTCGCAAGCTCCGGTCCCTCCAAGCCGCTGACGCCGAGCCTGCGATAGCGTTGCAGCCGCTTTGCGCGCCATATCGGCCGTCAGAGCGGTGCCCCGATCCGCCGCGCCACCTCGCGATACCTGCCGATCACGTCGCCGAGATCGCGCCGGAAGCGGTCCTTGTCGAGCTTCTCCTGCGTTCGCTGGTCCCAGAGGCGGCAGCCGTCGGGCGTGAACTCGTCGCCGAGCAGCAGCGGCCCGACGGGTTCGCCGACCGCGTGCCCGAACTCCAGCTTGTAATCGACCAGATCGATGCCGGCATCGGCAAACAGTGGTTTCAGCACGCCGTTGACGCGATGCGTCAGCGCCTTCATGGCGGCGATCTCCTCGACGCTAGCCCAGCCGAGGACGCGGATATGGTCGTCGTTGACCAGAGGATCGTGCAGCGCGTCGCTCTTGTAGAAGAACTCGAATATCGGCTCGGCCAGCCGCGTTCCTTCGGCAATGCCGTAGCGCTTGGCCATCGATCCGGCGCAGATGTTGCGCACGACGCATTCGACCGGGATCATCCTTAGCGCCCGCACCAGCGTGTCGCGCTCGTTGAGCAGGCGCACGAAGTGGGTCGCGACACCCGCATCGCCGAGCCGGCCCATGATGAATGCGTTGATCCGGTTGTTGGTCTCGCCCTTTTGCTTGAGCTGCGCCACCTTGGTGCCATCGAACGCGCTGGTATCGTCCCGGAAGTGCATGATCAACAATGACGGATCGTCGGTCGCATAGACCGTCTTGGCCTTGCCGCGATAGAGCTCCTGGCGTTTTTCCATCGGTCGGTCCCTTTTCCTGCGCTGGTCAATCGGAGGCCCGTCGCCGGCGCACATTACGCGCCTTGCCGACCGGTTTCCTGCCGCTCGACGAGGCTCGTTGCCCGCGCGTTCGCGCGTCGCGCTGCATCGCCGCCACTTCGCCGAGCAGCCAGCGCCGGAACGCCACCAGTTTGGGCGCTTCGGCGAGTCGCGGCGGATAGACGAGGAAGTATTTTCTCGGCGACGGCACGCTGATGTCGAACAGGCGGACCAGGACTCCGTTGTGCAGGTCGTTGCCGATCAGCGAGGTCCGCGCCAGCGCGATCCCCTGTCCCTCGATCGCCGCCTGCAGCGTGTGCGAGGTGTCGTTGAACATCGGGCCGCGCGAGGGCTCGGGCCAGTCGAGACCGGCCGCCTGGAACCACAGCTCCCAGCTTTCGCCGTCCGAGCGCAGCAGCGTGAAGCGCGACAGGTCGGCCGGGCGCTCCGGCAATTGTCCTCCGGCCAGACGCGGGCTGCATACCGGGAAGTACGACTCTTCCATCACGAATTCGGCGGCCACGCCCGGCCATTCGCCGAAGCCGTGACGGATCGCGACGTCGACATTGTCGCGATGGAAATCGGCCGTCGCATTGCTGGCGCTGACGTCGAGGTCGATATCGGGATTGGCTGCGAAGAACCTGCCGATCCGCGGCAGCAGCCAGCGCGCGGCAAACGAAGGCAGGACGCTGACCCGCAGTTGTCTCGGGTTGGCGCGATCGGTGACTTCCTGCACCGCGTCGGCGAGATCGGCCAGCGCCGCGCGCACCCGGGCCGCGAAGCGCTCGCCTTCGTCGGTCAGACGGATGCCTCGGCCGGCGCGCTCGATCAGGCGAATGCCGAATTCAGCCTCCAGCGACTTGATCTGGTGACTGATCGCGCCGTGGGTCAGGTTCAGCGACTCGGCGGCGCGGGTGAGGCTGCCGGCGCGCGCGGCGGCCTCGAACGCGCGCAACGCCTGCATCGGCGGCAAACGGTCGGCCATCGGTCAGAAAAAGTGAATATTTCTCACATTATATCGCAAAACAAATCGTTTGTCCCTGCTTCAGCGCACGCATAGACTCTGGCTCGCCATCGCGGCTTTTCGCAGGAGACAATATGAAAATTCCATTCGCATTTAGGCGTCTGGCGCTGGCCCCCGGGGGCACGCTGACGGTCGCCGCGCCGCCGGGCGGCCGGGTGCGCGTCCTCGAGGGAATGGTGTGGGCGACCACCGGCGGCGAGCGGGATGATCACTGGCTGCAGGCCGGCGACGAGCACGTCGTCGGCAAGCGGAGCCTGACGGTGATCGAATCGATAGGCGCCGCGACCGTCGAGCTGCTGCCCCCCGCCGCCATCGGCGCCCACAGGTCGCGTTCGACCGGCTATCGCAGCGACGTTCCGCGTCGGGCCTGCGGCGTCGCCGCGCTGACGATGGCTTTGCTCAGCTTCGCGATGCTGGTGATTCTGCCGGCCAGCATGGGCGCGGCGGTGCGGGTCGCTGCGGATACCGCCGCCGCGACGCCCGGAGCCGCGATGGCGGAAAGGAATATCGTACCGTCGCCGCGGTCCTAGCCGAGCTCGCGCCAGCCGAAACCTTCGTGCTGATCGGCGATGCCGATCCAGTCGGGCGCGCAGTTGACGGCGCCGGCCAGCGCGGCGCGAGCCAGCTCGGGCCGGTTGTTGTGCTGGCTCAGATGCGCGGCGAACAGGTGCTTCAGCCGGGAAGTGTCCAGCCGCGCGAGCAATGCCGCCGCCGCGCCGTTGTCGAGGTGGCCCTGCCTGCCGGCGATCCGCTGCTTGAGCGAATACGGATAGTCGCCGCGGGCCAGCATGTCGATGTCGTGGTTGCACTCGAGCAGCAGCGCGTCGCAGCCCGACAGGCAGGCCTCGACGTGGGCGGTCGACGCGCCGAGGTCGGTGAGCAATCCCAGCCGCCAGCGGCCGTCCGAGCAGACGAACTGCACCGGCTCGCGCGCATCGTGCGGCACCGGGAAGGGAAGCAGCTCGAGGTCGCCGATCGCCAGGCGATCGCGGCTGTCGAAGCCGCATACCCGCGGCAGTTCGGCAAAGCGTTCGGCGACGCATTCGAGCGTGCCGAAGGTCAGCCACACCGGCGTCCGGTAGCGCTCGGCGAATCCCGCGACGCCGCCGATATGGTCGGCGTGCTCGTGGGTGACGACGATCGCCGTGACGTTCTCCGGGTGGACGCCGAGTCGGCCCAGCCGCTCGTTGGCGTCGCGAACGCCGAAGCCGCAATCGATCAGGACGCGCGTGCCGCCGCACTCGACCAGCAGGCCGTTGCCTTCGCTGCCGCTGCCGAGACAGGCGAAGCGCATGCGGCCTGGGCTAGCGTGACATCACTTGAGCTGATCCTTGAGCAGCGCCAGGATCTTCTCGCTGTTCGGCGTGCGGTCGAGCTTTCCGTCCGGATCCTGCACCGTGACCACGCTTCTGGGATCGGCCTGGGTCACCACCACGCGGTACTCCTCGGGCTTGTCGACCGGCGCCGTCTTCCAGAACTGGAGCTTGGCGATCGCGTCGGCCAGCCAGCCCTCCTGCTTGCGTGGACCGAGATCGGGGTTGGCGTAGCGGACGAAATAGAGTCCCTTCGAGCGGTCGCGGTCGACGACGGTGAACCCGGTGCGGTCGAGCGCGAGTCCGACCCGGCGCCAGGCACGGTCGAACGTGTCGTCGACGATCAGCTGCACGCCGTTGCTGCCCTTGTCGATGCGCGCGCGCTCGAGCGTCTTGCCTGCGGCGGCAACCGCCTGCGTCGCGGCCGGCGCCGGGGTGCCGAACGCCACCATCATCTTCTCGAGGAACTCGGCTTCGAGCTGCGGGTTCGGCGGCGAAGGTGTCCAGGTCCAGTCCTCCGGCGAGCCGCCCTGTCCGGTTTTCATCGGCCGCTGCTCCGATCCGCGGTGGCTGACGTAGATCTCGACGGTGCCGGCCTCGCTGCCACGCTCGATGCGAGTGCGGAATTTGTCGCGCTTGTAACTATCGAAGGCGAAGCTCAGATACTGGTTGGCGAGCCGCGAGAACAGCGTTTGAGGGCGATCGACCTTCGATTCGGCCCAGTCGGTTTCCATGATGCCGAGCGTCGGCTGCTCGACCGCCAGCACGAAGCCGTTCTTGGTCCAGAATTCCTTGAGCGCGTTCCACGCGGCCTCGGGCGTCGCCTTGACCACCAGCCAGCGCTCGCCGCCGGCGCGAACGATATGCGCGTCGGGGTTGGCCGGCAGGACGTCGCTGGCGCGCGGCGTGCTTTTCGCCGCCGCCGCGCCTGACGCGGTCGTCACCTGGTAGCGGTCGTCGTAGGTCGGTGTCGTCAGGTCCGGCGGGACCTCGAGCGACGGCGCCGAGCCTGCCGACTTGTACTCGATTTTCTTGCCGAGCGAAAACGTCATCGACTCGCAGCCGGCGAGCAGCGTGGTGACGATCGCGATCGCGAGCACAGTGCGAAGAGCGCACCGCGTCAGGAAAGAGCAAGGCATTGCAAATTCTCCTACAGACAGCCGGCGAGCCGCAACGCCGCGCGGACGGTGTCGTGGTGTTGGGCGGCGAGCGGCGTCAGCGGCAGCCGCAGCTCGGGCGCGATCATGCCCATTTCGGCGAGCGCCCACTTGACCGGAATCGGATTGGCCTCGACGAACAGCCGGGTGTGCAGGTCGAACAACCGTGCGTTGATCGCGCGCGCCTCGTCGAGCCGCCCGGACAGCGCCGCCGCGCACATGTCGGCCATCGCGCGCGGTGCGACGTTGGCCGTGACCGAGATCACGCCGTGGCCGCCGAGCAGCATGTACGCGAGCGCGGTATCGTCGCTGCCCGAAAGCAGCGCAAACGGTTTGTCCTTCGGCAGCCGGCGTTGCAGATCGACGTGGCGAACCATGTCCGAGGTCGCGTCCTTGATGCCGACGATGCCGGGAACCTGCGCCAGCCGCACCACCGTCTCGTTGGCGAGATCGGCGACCGTGCGTCCGGGTACGTTGTACACGATAAGCGGCAGGTCGACATTTTCGGCGATCGTAAGGAAATGCCGGTACAGGCCTTCCTGCGACGGCTTGTTGTAGTACGGCACGACCGACAGCCCCGCGCTCGCGCCGGCGCTCTTCGCGTATTCGGTCAGCGCCAGCGCCTCGGCGGTCGAATTGCCGCCGGTGCCGGCAACCACCGCCGCACGGCCCGCGACATGATCGATCGCCGTCTTGATCAGCAGGCAATGCTCGTCGACGCTGACCGTCGGCGACTCGCCGGTGGTACCGACGATGACGATCCCGACAGTGCCGTTGGCAACGTGGAAATCGATGAGCTTGCGCAGCGACGGCAGATCGAGCGCACCGCCGGACTGCATCGGCGTCGCGATCGCGACGAGACTTCCGCTCAGCATCCGATGACGATTCGGAAAAAGCGCCATTTTACCCGAATCGCCCCGCGGGAACGGCCTCACGCCCTCAGCCGGGCAAATGCGGTGGCCAGGCCCTGCCTCGCCCGACTGCGGCGATCCGCTGCACCACTGCGGGTCGCGCGCCGTTCGATCGGCCCTGCTCGAACGCGACGACGGTCAGCCTGCCGGAGAGGAACGTCAGCAATTCGCCCGGCGCCAGCAGGAAGTCGGGATTGCCCGGCCGCCCGTAAGCTTCGTTGCCTGCGGCGAATGTCTCGTACAGCAGGACACCGTCGTCGGCGAGCGCGGCGACCAGGCGCGGCAGCAATGGACGGTGAAGATAGTTCGCCACGACCACGGCGTCGAAATGCTCGCTCGCCAGCGGCCAGTCGCCGCGCTCCAGATCGGCCGCCATGGTGGTGACTCGAGGCACGCCGGCGAGCGTCGCCAGCGCCTCGGCGTCGCGATCGATCGCCACGACGTCGCACAGCCGCGCCGCGAAGAACCGGCTGTGCCGTCCGTGCCCGCTGGCGAGATCGAGCACCCGCGCGCCGGGCGCCACCAGCGGCGCGAAGCGCGCGATCCACGGCGACGGCGAGTCCGGCCCGTGTGCAGCGCCGGCGCTCATCGCTTGCGTCGCCGCGGGCGCGGCCTCGTGACCCGCTCTCCGGTCGCGTCCTGCGCGCCCTCGGCGGCTGCTTCCTCGATCAGCCAGTCGATGAAGGCCTGCGCTTCCGGCCGCAGCGCCGACGCGGCGCCGCGCACGATGAAATAGGCCCGCGTGGTCGCGTACCGGTTGCGAAAAGGCGCCACCAGCTTGCCCTGCGCCAGCAGGCGGTCGATCAGCGGCACGCGACCCAGCGCCACGCCCTGGCCGTCGAGGGCGGCCTGCACGACCTGGTCGAAATGGTTGAAGCGGAGCGTCCCCGCAGAAGCGATCCCGTCGACGCCGTTCGCCGCCAGCCACACCGGCCAGTTGAGCCAGGGATAGCGCCCGCGCTCGTCGTCGATGTGCAGCAGCACGTGTCTGATCAGGTCCGCCGGGTGCTTGAGCGGGCGTTCCGGGTCGGCCGCGAGCGCGGGGCTGCACACCGGCACCAGGCGCTCGCCGAACAGTCGCACCGACCCGGGCGGCACCATCGCTTCGGTGCAATAGCGGACCGCCAGGTCGATGCGCTCGCGATCGAGATCGACGATGCGGTTGTCGGCCGAAATGAAGACGTCCATCGCCGGGTAGCGGGTTCGAAAGCGCGCCAGCCGCGGGATCAGCCAGATCGACGCGAACGGCTGGTTGGTCGCGATGGTCAGTGGCTGCGCGGTCTGCTCGCGGCGGATCTTGGCGACGGCTTGGGACATGTCGTCGAGCACTCGCCTCGCCACCGGCTGCAGCATCTGGCCGGCGGCGGTCAGCCGCAACTCGCGATGCCGGCGCTCGAACAGCGCGATTCCGATCTGCTCCTCGAGCGTCTGCATCTGGCGCGACAGCGCCGACTGCGTCAGGAACAGCTCCGCGGCAGCGCGGGTGAACGAAAGCTGCCGCGCCGCCGCCTCGAATCCCTTCAACAGGTCGAGCGACGGCAGCCTTGGCGCCACACGCTTCGATGATGCCGGTTTGTTCATGATCGTTTGCGCGGAGCGGCGGAGACCGAGCTCCTGTCGCTACCCATTATCGGCGTCCCCGGGCGGGCGATACATTCCATTTTAGCATGCATGACATGCCGCGAAATCGTTTGCCGGCGAGCCGTCCGGCGCCGATAGTGGGGAACGTGCCGAACGGAGATCGGACGCGACCCGGCGCCCCCGGTTTGAGCATGAATCCGACGCATGAAAAGGAGACATGATGCCTTTCGACTTCCCCACCCCACGACACAGCCGCAAAGTGTTCCTCGCGCAGCGCGCGTCGCTGGCGCTGAACGATGCGGAAGGAACGACGATCGCGGTCGATCACGGCTGCCTGTGGCTGACGATGGAACGCGATCCCCGCGACATCATCCTGACCGCCGGCATGCGCTTCGAGATCGACCGCGGCGGGCGCACGGTCATCGCCGCCGAGGAGGATACGCGCTTCCGGGTGCGCCCGGCCCGGGAGGCGGCATCGCGTGCCCGCGCCTGGCTGGCCGGACTGGCCGAGCGGCTGTCCTCGCGCCGGACGGCGCGCGGCGCGCGCGCTTCGCGCCGCTATGCACCTTATTACTAGCCGCGACAGCGCGACGTCGACACGAGCGGTAATTCCTACAATCGCCGTCCTCCATCTCCGACATTCGTTCGCAGCGAGCGTGAATCGCCCGGAACCCCTGCGTTGCAGGGCGATCAAAACATTTTAAGTGGATGGAGACTGCGATGAAAAATCGTCGATGGCAGGAATGGATTACTCTGCTGTTGGGCATATGGTTGTTCTTGTCGCCGTGGATCGTCCGCTACGTGGATACCAGCATGACGGCGAGCTGGAACGGCTGGATACTGGGCATCGCCGTCGTGGTCTTTTCCGCGATCGCGCTGTCGATCGTGAAGAGCTGGGCCGACATCGTCAACGTCGTCCTGGGCATCTGGCTGATCATCTCGCCGTGGGCCCTCGCCTTCAGCGGGACCAGCAGAGGTGCCGAGACGAACGACGTCATCGTCGGCATCCTGGTGATCGTATTCGCAGCCTGGGCACTCGGCGCGGCGCGGCAGCACACGCCGCTGCCCGAACGCTCGGCGTCGTAGCAGAAACGGTTCAGCGCCTCCGGGCGCGGGCGTTAGGGAACCTCTGCATAAGTCGCGCGTGGCCGCGACGGCGGCTTTGCCGGGATGAGCTGCGCGAAGCGGCGCGAAGCCAATGGTAGACCCCCTTGGCGAGCGGCGCGACAAAGCAGATCGCCCGGCAAGCCCCGTCCCGTCCGGGTTTCGCCGCAATGGCCTCATCTGCGTCGTTGCGCGGCTTGCGAATAGGCCAAGCTATTCGCTGCGCCGCGACGCCTGGCATCTGAAGCCATTGCGGCAGAAACGCGGCTCATGTGGGACTTTTGCAGAGGTTCCTGAGCGCCCGCCGCCCGGGTCAGCGCTTGTTGAACACCGGCTTGCCGCCTTTTTCGGCGACGTGCACGGTGTCGCCGGCTGCGAAGTCGCCTCTCAATATCGCGCTCGCCAGCGGATTCTCGATCTGCTGCTGGATCGCTCGCTTCAGCGGGCGGGCCCCGTAGACCGGATCGAAGCCCGCCTGTCCGACCATCGCCAGCGCCGCCGCGGTGATGTCGAGTCGGATGTCCATCTTGGCGAGTCTCGCCTCGAGCGACTTGAGCTGGATGCGGGCGATCGCCTCGATGTCCTTTTCCGACAGCGCATGGAAGACGACGATCTCGTCGATGCGGTTGACGAATTCCGGACGGAAATGGGTCTTGACCTCGGCCAAGACGGCGAGCTTGATCACCCCGTAGTCGTCGCCTGACATCTGCTGGATCATCTGCGATCCCAGGTTCGACGTCATCACGATCACGGTGTTCTTGAAGTCGACGGTGCGGCCCTGGCCGTCGGTCATGCGGCCGTCGTCGAGTACCTGCAGCAACACGTTGAAGACGTCGGGGTGCGCCTTCTCGACCTCGTCGAGCAGGATCACCGCATACGGCTTGCGCCGCACCGCCTCGGTCAGGTACCCGCCTTCCTCGTAGCCGACGTAGCCGGGCGGCGCGCCGATCAGCCGCGCCACCGAGTGTTTTTCCATGAACTCGGACATGTCGATGCGGATCAGGTGCGATTCGGAATCGAACAGGAATCCGGCCAGCGCCTTGCACAGCTCGGTCTTGCCGACGCCGGTCGGACCGAGGAACAGGAACGATCCGTACGGGCGGTTTGGGTCGGACAGTCCGGAGCGCGAACGGCGGATGGCGTCGGATACCAGCCGCACCGCCTCGTCCTGGCCGACGACGCGCTGGTGCAGCGCGTCCTCCATGTGCAGCAGCTTGTCTCGCTCGCCCTGCATCATCTTCGACACCGGGATGCCGGTCGCGCGCGAGACGACCTCGGCGATCTCCTCGGCGCCGACCTGGGTGCGCATCAGCTTCGGATGCGCCGCCTGCTCGCTGGCGAGCTTCGAATCCGCCTTCTTGAGCTGCGCCTCGAGCTGCGGCAGCTTGCCGTACTGCATCTCGGACACCGCCTGCCAGTCGCCTTTGCGCTTGGCTTCCTCCATCGCGAGCTTCAGCTTGTCGATCGATTCCTTGAGGTGCTGCGTATCGACCACCTGCGCCTTCTCCGCCTGCCAGACCTCGTCCAGATCGGCGTATTCGCGCTCGAGCTTGCCGATCTCGTCCTCGATCGCCGACAGGCGCTTCCTCGACGCCTCGTCCTTTTCCTTTTTCACCGCCTCGCGCTCGATTTTGAGCTGGATCAGGCGGCGGTCGAGCCGGTCCATCGCTTCCGGCTTGGAGTCGATCTCCATCTTGATCCGCGCCGCCGCTTCGTCGATCAGGTCGATCGCCTTGTCGGGCAGGAAGCGGTCGGTAATGTAACGATGCGACAGCTCGGCCGCGGCGACGATCGCCGGGTCGGTGATCTCGACGCCGTGGTGGATTTCGTAGCGCTCCTGCAGCCCGCGCAGGATCGCGATCGTGGCTTCGACCGTCGGCTCGTCGACCAGCACCTTCTGGAAACGGCGCTCGAGCGCGGCGTCCTTCTCGATGTACTTGCGATACTCGTCGAGCGTGGTCGCGCCGACGCAATGCAATTCGCCGCGCGCCAGCGCGGGCTTCAGCATGTTGCCGGCGTCGATCGCGCCCTCGGCCTTGCCGGCGCCGACCATCGTATGCAGCTCGTCGATGAAGACGATCGTGCGCCCTTCGTCGGCGGCGATGTCCTTGAGCACGGCCTTGAGCCGCTCCTCGAATTCGCCGCGATACTTGGCGCCGGCCAGGAGCGCCGCCATGTCCAGCGACAGCACCCGCTTGTTCTTGAGCGTCTCGGGCACCTCGCCGTCGACGATGCGTTGCGCGAGGCCTTCGACGATCGCGGTCTTGCCGACGCCGGGCTCGCCGATCAGCACCGGGTTGTTCTTGGTACGGCGCTGCAGGATCTGGATCGTGCGGCGAATCTCGTCGTCGCGCCCGATCACCGGATCGAGCTTGCCCTGGCGGGCGCGGTCGGTGAGGTCGATCGTGTATTTCTTGAGCGCCTCGCGCTGGCCTTCCGACTCCTGCGAATCGACGCCCGCGCCGCCGCGCACCGCGTCGATCGCCGACTCGAGCGCCTTGCGCGTCAGGCCGTGCTCCTTGAGGAGCCGGCCGGTGTCGCCCCCGCTTTTTCCATCCTGGTCGGCCAGCGCCAGCAGGAACAATTCGCTGGCGATGAACTGGTCGCCGCGCTTGGTGGCGATCTTGTCGGTCAGGTTGAGCAGGTTGCCGAGCTCGCGCGAAACGCTGATTTCGCCGCCCTGCCCCTCGACTTTCGGCAACCGGGCGATTGCCTTGTCGTTGGCGGCCTTGAGCGCCGGCACGTTGACGCCGGCGCGCGAGAGGAGCGACGCGGTGCCGCCGTCCTCCTGGTTGAGCAGTGCCGAGAGCAGATGTTGCGGCCCGACGAAACCCGCGTCGTTGCCGAGAGCCAGGCTCTGCGCATCGGCCAGCGCCTGCTGCAGCTTGGTAGTGAATTTGTCGAAGCGCATGAAGCCATCCTCGCGACACCGGAAGATGGTTCGTACATGGGGCGAAAGCGATGTTATTTCAAGCGCTTCGCCGCGCGCAAGCACGGCCGCGACACGGGCTCGCGCGCGGTCGCGCCGCTGGGCCCGGACGGCCCGGCAGGCGCGACTTGGGGAAACGTCTAGTGACCGACGATCTGCGGGCGCATCGGGCCGAGGATCGCCAAGAGCTCGCCTTTTTCCTTCTCGGGAACCTTGAACTTGTCGAGGGTCTTGACCAGGTCGCCGACCAGCGCGTCGAAGTCGGCATTGCTGACGCCCATGCCCGAATGCGCGGTCACCATGTCGCGCCCGGTGTAGACGCACGGTCCGCCGGTTGCCTGGCAGATCTGGTCGACCAGATTCTTCTTCAACCGCGGGATGTCGGTCTTGGCAAAAAAGTGGTTGATGCGATTGTCGGCCGCCACATTGCCGACGAAGTCGTCGACGACGGCGACGATCGCGTCCTTGCCGCCGAGCCGCTCGTAGAGCGACTTGTGCTGCATCGGCATCATGCCCATGTCCTGGCAGGCGCCCAGGAGCAGGGCCATGCCGAGCAGCATCGGAAACGTCAGCTTGCGCATTGCGTTCATTCGATCTCTCCTCGAGCTTGGGCAGCGCAGGCCG
>DATEFZ010000091.1:0-10440 GCA_035280325.1 Casimicrobiaceae bacterium | reverse complement strand
CGGTTGGCGAGCATCACGGCCGTCATCGGCTCGAGGAAGCGCACGCGGCGCTCGCCGCCGTCGCCGCCGCGATGTGCGCCGGCGCCGCCGCTGCCGGGCAGAATGCGGTAGGCGTCGAGCCGGACCGGGAAGCGCCATTCGAGCACCTCCGGATCGGTCAGCCGCGAATTGGTCATGTGCGTCTGGACGACGCTCACCCCGTCGAAGTCCGGCCCGGCCCCCGAGCCGCCGGAGATCGTCTCGTAGTACTGGTAGGTGTCGTTGCCGAAGGTGAAATTGTTCATCGTCCCCTGCGCCGCCGCGAGCACCCCGAGCGCGCCGTACAGCGTGTCGGTGATCGCCTGCGAGGTCTCGACATTGCCGGCGACCACCGCGGCCGGATAGCGCGGCGCGAGCATCGACCCCTCCGGAATGACGATCCGCAGCGGCTTCAGGCATCCCGCGTTCATCGGTATCTCGTCGTCGACCAGCGTGCGGAAGACGTAGAGCACGGCGGCCTTGCACACCGCCGACGGCGCGTTGAAATTGGTCGGTTGCTCGGCGCTGCTGCCGGTGAAGTCGATCACCGCTTCGCGCTTCGCCTTATCGATCGAGATGGTGACGGCGATTTTCGCGCCGCTGTCCATCTCGTACTCGAAATGACCGTCGGTGAGGACGTCCAGCACTCGCCGCACGGCCTCCTCGGCGTTGTCCTGCACGTGCTTCATATAGGCGCGCACGACCTCCAGGCCGAAGTGATCGACCATCCGCTTCAGCTCGTCGATGCCTTTGGCGCAGGCCGCGACCTGGGCGCGCAGGTCGGCCAGGTTCTGGTCGATGTTGCGCGCCGGGTAGCGGCCGGAGGCGAGAATCGCCGCCAGATCGCGGTCGAGGAAGTCGCCTTGCGCGACGAGCTGGACGTTGTCGAGCAGCACGCCCTCCTCGTCGACGTGGGTCGAATCCGGCGGCATCGAGCCGGGCGTGGTGCCGCCGATGTCGGCGTGGTGCCCGCGCGAGGCGACGTAGAACTCGGGCGCGCTGGCGCGGTCGAGGAACACCGGCGCGATCACCGTGACGTCGGGCAGGTGCGTGCCGCCGTTGTACGGCGCGTTCAGCACGAACACGTCGCCGGCGCGCATCGTCCCCGCGCGGCGCTCGATGATCGTGCGCACGCTCTCGCCCATCGAGCCGAGGTGCACCGGCATGTGCGGCGCGTTGGCGATCAGGTTGCCCCCGGCGTCGAACAGCGCGCACGAGAAGTCCAGCCGCTCCTTGATGTTGACCGAGTACGCGGTGTTGGCCAGCGTCACGCCCATCTGCTCGGCGATCGCCATGAACAGGTTGTTGAACACTTCGAGCAGCACCGGATCGGCGCGGGTGCCGATGGCGTGGGCACGCACCACAGGCTCGACGCGCTCGAGCACCAGGTGGTCGCGCGGTGCCAGGCTCGCGCGCCAACCCGGCTCGATCACCGTCGTCGCGTTCCGCTCGGCGACGACCGCGGGGCCGGCGATCGCGTCGCCGGGGCGCAGATCTTCGCGCGCATAGACCGGTGCATCGTGCCAGCGCCCGGCGGTGAACACGCGATTGGCCCGCGCCGGCTGCAATCCGCCGGCGCGCGGCGCGAACGAGGGTAACGCCTGGTCGGGGACCACTTCCCTGCCGATCGCTTCGACCGCGACGGCCTCGATGATCAGCGCCCGCCCCGGCATCAGAAAGCCGTACTGGGTCCGGTAACGGCGCTCGAAATCCGCCGTCAGCGAAGCGGCATCCGCGGCGGCGCCGTCGAGCGCGATCTCCAGCGTGGTATCGGTGCCGTCGTACTTGAGATGCAGTGAGCGCTCGATCGTGATCGCGTCGGGAGCGATGTCCTGCGCCGCGATCTCGGCGCGCGCCTCGCCGGCGAGATTGTCGAATACCGCATCGGCGTCGGACAATGCGTCGGCCGAGAGCGGCGCCTCGACCGCGCGCTGGCGCAGCGCCCGCACCTCGGCCAGTCCCATGCCGTAGGCCGACAGCACGCCGGCGAGCGGATGGATGAACACCCGCGTCATGCCCAGTGCGTCGGCCACCGCGCAGGCGTGCTGCCCGCCGGCGCCGCCGAAGCAGCACAGCGTGTACTCGGTCACGTCGTAGCCGCGCTCGACCGAGATGTGCTTGATCGCGTGCGCCATGTTGTCGACTGCGACCTGCAGGAAGCCCTCGGCGATCTGTTCCGGCGTGCGATGGTGACCCGACCGCGCGACGACGTCGGCGGCGAGCGCTGCGAACTTCTCGCGCACGACCGCGGCGTCGAGCGGCAGGTCGCCGTTCGGACCGAACACGTGCGGAAAGAGCGCCGGGTCGAGCTTGCCGGCCATCAGGTTGCAGTCGGTGACCGTCAGCGGACCGCCGCGGCGGTAGCAGGCCGGACCCGGATTGGCGCCGGCCGAGTGCGGGCCGACCCGAAAGCGCGCGCCGTCGAACGCGCAGATCGACCCGCCGCCGGCGGCCACCGTGTGGATGCGCATCATCGGCGCGCGCAGCCGCACGCCGGCGACCTCGGTGACGAATGCGCGCTCGTACTCGCCGGCGTAGTGCGTGACGTCGGTCGACGTTCCGCCCATGTCGAAACCGATGATGCGGTCGAAACCGGCCTGCTTCGACACCTGCACCGCGCCGACGATGCCTCCGGCCGGGCCCGACAGGATCGCGTCCTTGCCCTGGAAACGATGCGCATCGGTCAGTCCGCCGCTCGACTGCATGAACTGCAGCCGCAGCGGCAGTCCGGCGACGGAACGGTGCGGGCCGGCGAGGTCACGCTCGACCTCGTCGACGTAGCGGCGCAGGATCGGCGAAAGATACGCATCGACCACCGTCGTGTCGCCGCGCGAGACCAGCTTCATCAGCGGGCTCACATCGTGGCTTACCGACACCTGGGTGTAGCCGATCGCGCGCGCCAGCGCGGCCACGCGCTTTTCGTGGTCGGGATAGCGATAGCCGTGCATCAGCACGATCGCGCAGGCGCGCATGCCGTCGGCGTGGGCGGCGCGCAGATCGCGCTCGGCCGCCGCCAGGTCGAGCGGCTGCACGATCTCGCCGTGGGCGCCGATCCGCTCGTCGATCTCGACCGCGCGCTCGTAGAGCATCGCCGGCAGCACGATCCGGCGCACGAACAGCTTCGGCCGGTTCTGGTAGGCGATGCGCAGCGCGTCGCCGAAGCCGCGGGTGATCGCCAGCACCGTGCGCTCGCCGCGCCGCTCGAGCAGCGCATTGGTCGCGACCGTGGTGCCCATCTTGACGGCCTCGATCGCCGCGACCGGGATCGGCGCTCCGGCCGGCACGCCCAGGAACTCGCGGATGCCGGCGATCGCGGCGTCGCTGTAGCGCTCAGGGTTCTCCGACAGGAGCTTGTGTGTGGCGAGCGTGCCGTCGGGGCGGCGCGCGACGATGTCGGTGAACGTGCCGCCGCGGTCGATCCAGAATTGCCAGCGAGCCTGCGGGGAGTCGATCATGGCGTCGGCGGTGACCGCACATTATATTGCCGCCGCCGCTTCGCGCGGCCCCGGCGGATATGATACAAAGGCGAGGTCGCGCGCGGTCGCCGGTCGCAATGCAAACCGGGAGCGCTCGACCCGCCAGGAGGTTCCCGATGAGACTGCTCCGCACTTTCGCCGCCATCCTCGGATATTCGGTCGCGCTCGGCGCCGCCGCGCAAACCAAATGGGACATGCCGACCGCGTATCCGGCCGGCAACTTCCACACCGAGAACATCGCGCAGTTCGTCGCCGACATCGATCGCGTCAGCGGCGGCAAGCTCAAGATCACCGTCCATTCGAACGCGTCGCTGTTCAAGGCCAACGAGATCAAGCGCGCGGTGCAGGGCAACCAGGCGCAGATCGGCGAGATCCTGCTGGTCAACTTCGAGAACGAGGACCCGATGTTCGGCATCGACGGCGTGCCGTTCCTGGCGACCGGCTACGCCGACGCGATGAAGCTGTACAAGGCGTCGAAGAAGGCGCTGGAGGATCGATTCGCCCGGCAGGGCATCCGGCTCCTGTACACGGTCGCGTGGCCGCCGCAGGGCATCTTCACCAACCGGACGCTGAACAGCGCCGCCGACATGAAGGGGCTCAAGTGGCGGGCGTACAGCCCGGCGACCTCGCGCATCGCCGAGCTGGTCGGCGCGCAGCCCGTGACCGTGCAGGCCTCCGAGCTCGCGCAGGCGCTCGCCACCGGCGTCGTCGACTCGTACATGTCCTCGTCGTCGACCGGGTACGACTCCAAGACCTACGAGTCGATCAAGAACTTCTACGACACGCAGGCGTGGCTGCCCAAGAATGCGGTCATCGTCAACCAGCAGGCGTTCGACGCGCTCGACAAGCCGACGCAGGACGCGGTACTCAAGGCCGCGGCCGACGCCGAAGTCCGCGGCTGGAAAGCGTCGGAGGAAAAGAACGCCTGGTACGTCGAGCAGCTCAAGGCGAAAGGAATGAGCATCATCAAGCCGAGCCCGCAGCTCGCCGCCGACATGAAGAAAGTCGGCGACGTGCTGCTGCAGGATTGGCTCAAGAAGGCCGGCCCCGACGGCAAGGCGGTCGTCGACGCCTACCATAGGATGTGAGTCCGGGTGCGCCGAGCCCTCGACACCCTCTACGACGCCGCCGCGTATCTGGCGGCGTTGTTCTTGGTGGCTACGCTGGCGATGGTGCTGCTGGGCATTTTCGGGCGCCTGTTCGGCATTCAGGTGCGCGGCACCGACGCCTACGCCGGATACTTCATGGCCGGCTCCGGCTTCCTCGCGCTCGCCCATACGCTGACGCGCGGCGAGCACATCCGCGTCTCGCTGCTGCTCGAGCATTCCGGCGCCGCCCGGCGCTGGCTCGAGCGATGGTCGCTCGCCGTCGCGCTGCTGCTGACGATCGCCTTCGCCTGGTACAGCATCCGGCTCGCCTGGCAGTCGTACCAGTTTCACGACGTCTCGACCGGCATCGACGCAACGCCGCTGTGGATTCCGCAACTGACGATGGCCGCCGGCAATCTGATTCTGGCGATCGCGTTCGCCGACTTGTTGTTCGCCGAGCTGGCCGGCCGCCGCATTGCCATGCGCGCCGCCGACGAGCCGGCGCACGTCGAATAGGCGGCGATGGATCTCGCGATCACTGTGCTGCTGATCGTCGTGCTGTTCGTCCTGCTGGGCAGCGGCGTCTGGATCGGCATTGCGCTCGCCGGCGTCGCCTGGATCGGGATGCAGCTGTTCTCGTCGCGTCCGGCCGGCGATGCGATGGCGGTGACCATCTGGGGCCAGGCCTCGTCGTGGACGCTGACCGCGCTGCCGATGTTCATCTGGATGGGCGAGATCCTGTTCCGGACCAAGCTGTCGGAAGACATGTTCAAGGGACTCGCGCCCTGGCTCGAGCGCGTGCCGGGACGACTGCTGCACACCAACATCATTGGCTGCACGATCTTCGCTGCGGTGTCGGGGTCGTCGGCGGCGACCTGCGCGACGATCGGCAAGATGACACTGCCGGAGCTCAAGCGCCGCGGCTACCCGGAGGACATCACGATCGGCACGCTGGCGGGGGCCGGAACGCTGGGCCTCTTGATCCCGCCGTCGATCATCATGATCGTCTACGGCGTCGCGGCCAACGTGTCGATCTCGCACCTGTTCATCGCCGGCGTCATCCCCGGGCTCGTCCTGGCGTTGCTCTTCTCCGGCTACACGGCGACCTGGGCGCTGGCGCATCCGCAGTCGATTCCTGCAACGACGGAGCGAACGAGCTTCGGCCGCAAGGTATACGCATCGCGCCATCTGCTGCCGGTCGTGCTGCTGATCGCGCTGGTGCTGGGATCGATCTACGCCGGAATAGCCACCGCCACCGAGGCGGCGGCTTTCGGCGTCGTCGGCGCGCTGATCATCTCCGCGGTGCAGGGATCGCTGACCCGCGCCAACTTCGGCGCCAGCCTGCTCGGCGCGACGCGGCTGTACTGCATGATCGCGCTGATCCTCGCCGGGGCCGCGTTCCTGACGCTGTCGATGGGCTACATCGGCCTGCCTCGCCATCTGGCCGAATGGATCGGCGGTCTCGGCCTGTCGAAGCTTGCGCTGATCGTCGCGCTGATGATCTTCTACGTCATCCTGGGCTGCTTCCTCGACGGGATCTCGATGGTCGTGCTGACGATGGGCGTGATCCTGCCGACGGTGGAGAAGGCGGGCATCGACCTGATCTGGTTCGGCATCTTCGTCGTCCTGGTGGTCGAGATGGCGCAGATCACGCCGCCCGTCGGCTTCAACCTGTTCGTGCTGCAGGGCATGACCCAGAAGCAGGTCACCTGGATCGCCCGCCAGGCGCTGCCGATGTTCTTCCTGATGATCGCCGCCACCCTGCTGGTATATTTCTTCCCGCAGCTGGTGACGTATCTGCCGCAGCAGATGAAGTTCCGGTGAGCACCGTCGCGCAGGGAAGGCAGGCCGGCGCCGACACGCGGTACGCCGCGCGGCTCAAGGCGCCGTTCGCGGTCCTCGGCATCCGCACCGCGGGCGGCGCGGTCACCGGCATCGACTACCTGCCCCGAGGCGAGCGTGCGCAGGCGCCGGGCAACGCGCTGGCCGAGCGCGCATGCCGCCAGCTCGAGCGGTATTTCAACGACCCCGAGTTCCGTTTCACGCTGCCGCTGGCGCCTGCCGGCAGCGCTTTCCGGCGCAAGGTCTGGGACGCGCTGTCGGCGATTCCGGTCGGCGAGTCGCGCACCTACGGCGAGATGGCGCGCGCACTGCACACGGCGCCGCGCGCGATCGGCGGCGCGTGCGGCGCGAACCCGATCGCGCTGGTGATTCCCTGCCACCGCGTCGTCGGCAGCCAGGGCTCGCTCGGCGGCTTCATGGGCACGACCGGCGGCGACCCGATCGCGATCAAGCGCTGGCTGCTGGCGCACGAAGGCTATCGCTTCGGACGTTAGCCTGATGGCAACCGCGGTCGAGTTGATCGACGCGTTCTGCGACCAGGTCTGGCTGCAGGACGGACTGGCCGCATCGAGCCTGGCGAGCTACCGACGCGATCTGGTCGCCTGGTCGCGATGGCTCGAGCGGCATGCGCAGCGCGGCCTGCTCGCCGCCGAGCGCGGCGATGTCGAAGCGTTCCTGGCGGCGCAGTTCCAGACCAAGGCGAAGGTGGCGTCGATCAACCGGCGCCTGGCGAGCCTCCGCCGCTTCTACCGGCTGCACGCCGCGCAGGCGACGATCGCCGCCGATCCGACCTTGCGCATCCGGACGCCGAAGCTGCCGCGCCGCCTGCCGAAGAGCCTCACCGAAGACCAGGTCGGCGCGCTGCTCGGCGCACCCGACCCGGAAACCGCGCTGGGATTGCGCGACCGCGCGATGCTCGAGACCTTGTACGCGACCGGATTGCGCGTCTCGGAGCTGGTCAATCTCAAGCTGTCGCAGTTGAGCTTCGACATGGGGGTCGTCCGCGTGCTGGGCAAGGGCAACAAGGAGCGGCTGGTGCCGCTGGGCGAGGAGGCGATCGACTGGCTCAAGCGCTACTGCGCGACGGCGCGCGCAGAGCTGGGCGGGGACGCCCGCGGCGATGCGGTGTTCGTCACCGCACGCCGAGGACCGATGACCCGTCAGGCATTCTGGTCGCTGATCAAGCGCCACGCCGCGACCGCAGGCATCGCGCGCACCGCGCTGTCGCCGCACACGCTGCGCCACGCTTTTGCAACGCACCTGCTGAACCACGGCGCCGACCTGCGGGTCGTGCAGCTCCTGCTCGGCCATTCCGACATCACCACGACGACGATCTACACCCACGTCGCCCGCGAGCGGCTGAAGCTACTGCATCAGCGACACCATCCGCGCGGGTGATGCGCACGCGCGCCCGCGGCATGCGGTGGCTGCGCGCAGTGGCGCGGCGTCCGGGCAATGCAGGGAACGAGCCGGAAGCCGCGGCCGAAACCGTTTCGTTTCGCTGCAACGTCTGTGGCACGGCGTGCCGCGTCGCACCCGTCGCGCTGTCGCGCGAAGTACCGTCGTGCCTAGGTTGCGGCTCGACGGTGCGGATGCGCACCACCATCCATCTGCTGACGACCGAACTGTTCGGACGCAGCATCGCTCTGCCCGACCTGCCGCCGCTCCGGGACCTGATCGGCATCGGGCTCTCGGACGCGCCGGCCTACGCCGGTCCGCTGGCGGCGAAGCTCGGCTACACCAATACCTTCTTCCATGCTATGCCGCGGCTCGACATCGCCGCCGTGCCGGACGATCGCGCGGCCGAAGCCGACTTCATCGTCGCCAGCGACGTGTTCGAGCACGTCGCGCCGCCGGTGGCGCGCGCTTTCGCCAACGCGCGGCGGCTGTTGAAACCCCGCGGTGTGATGATTTTTTCGGTCCCCTATTCGCTCGACGCCGATACGGTCGAGCACTTCCCGGAGTTGCACGATTGGCGGCTGGTCGAGACCGAGGGGCGCTGGCGGTTGGAGAACCGCACGACCGACGGCCGTGACCAGGTATTCACCGATCTCGTCTTCCACGGCGGCCCGGGCACGACGCTGGAAATGCGGCTTTTCTCCCGCGCCGGGCTCGAGCGTGAATTCGCGGCCGCCGGTTTTGCGCGCATGCGCGTCGCCGACCAGGCTTGTCCCGAATTCGGCATCGTCTGGCCCGAGCCCTGGTCGGTGCCGATGGTGGCGTACGCATGATGCAAGCCGCTCGCCGGCGCCGGTAGAATGGCGCCTCGCCGCGGCCAGGCAATTGGCAGGCCCTGTGCCGCCGTGACACTCCGATGACCGAGCCCCTGCTTCCCGAGCACCCGAATGGCGCGGCCGTCCGCGCCGACTTCCTGGCCGGCGAACGCGAGCTCGTCGAGCGCCTGTTGCCGCTCGCTGCATCCGACCCGGCGGCGGCCGCCCGCATCGCCCGGCGCGCCCGCGGCTGGGTCGAGTCGGTCCGCGCCCGGCGAGCCGGCAGTGCCGGCGTCGAATCGTTCCTGCAGCAATACGATCTTTCGACCCAGGAGGGCGTGCTGCTGATGTGCATCGCCGAGGCGCTGCTGCGGATTCCCGACGCCGAGACCGCCGACCGGCTGATCCGCGACAAGCTCTCGCGCGGCGATTGGCAGAAGCATCTGGGCCAGAGTCCGTCGCTGCTGGTCAACGCGTCGACCTGGGGACTGATGCTGACCGGCAGGTTGACGCAGATTGACGACGAATCGGCGCGCGATCCGGCAAGCTGGTACGAGCGCGTCGTCGCCCGCGCCGGCGAGCCGGTCGTGCGCGTCGCCATCCGGCAGGCGATGCGGCTGATGGCCGAGCAGTTCGTCATGGGCCGCACGATCGGCGAGGCGCTGGCGAGAGCGAAGAGCGGCGGCAACGCCGCCCTTCGCCATTCGTTCGACATGCTGGGCGAATCGGCGCTGACCTCGGCCGACGCCGCGCGCTACCACGCCGCCTACGCCGAAGCGATCACCGCGATCGGCGGCGCGCGCGTTCGCGACGCGATGGTATTCGCTCAGCCGTCGATCTCTGTCAAGCTCTCGGCGCTACATCCGCGCTACGAGTATCCGCAGCGCGGTCGAGTGCTGTCCGAGCTGGTGCCGGCGCTGACCACGCTGGCCCAGATCGCCAAGGCGCACGGCATCGGAATGACGATCGATGCCGAGGAGGCCGAGCGGCTCGAGCTGTCGCTGGAAATCTTCGCGCGTCTGCGGCGCGACCCGACGCTCTCCGGCTGGGAGGGGTTGGGGCTCGCGGTGCAGGCGTATCAGAAGCGCGCGTTGGCGACCGTCGACTGGGTGGTTCGCCTGGCGACCGAGGTGCGTTCGCGCATTCCGGTGCGGCTGGTCAAGGGTGCGTACTGGGACACCGAGATCAAGCGGGCGCAGGTGCAGGGTCTCGACGACTATCCGGTGTTCACGCGCAAATCGCATACCGACGTCTCGTACCTGGCCTGCGCCCGACGCATGCTCGACGCCGCCGGCCGCGCGCTCTACCCGATGTTCGCCACGCACAACGCGCATACCGCAGCGGCGATCGCCGAGCGGGCGACGCAGGCCGGCGTGCCGCGCGACGGCTTCGAGTTCCAGCGCCTGCACGGCATGGGCGAGACGCTGTACGACGAGATCGTTCCGCGCGACAAGCTGGGGTTAGCCTGCCGCGTCTACGCGCCCGTCGGCAGCCACCAGGACCTGCTGCCTTATCTGGTGCGCCGGCTGCTCGAGAACGGCGCCAACACTTCGTTCGTCAACCGTATCGGCGATCGCAACGTGCCGATCGACGACATCGTAGCCGACCCGGTCGAGAAGGTCCGCGCCCAGGGCGGCCTGCCGAATCCGGCGCTGCCGCTGCCGCGCGATCTGTTCGCGCCGGAGCGGGTCAATTCGCGCGGCCTGTCGCTCGCCGACCAGGACGCGATGGCTGCGCTCGATGCGGCGTTCGCGGCACGGTCGGCGACGCGCTGGCGGGCTGGACCGACGATCGTTGCGACAG
>DATEFZ010000090.1:0-5871 GCA_035280325.1 Casimicrobiaceae bacterium | reverse complement strand
TCCGCCGGTCTCGGCGATGAAAGGCACGATCGGGCCGGGCCGCGCGGCCAGCGCGCGCTCGATCGCGCCGCCGGCACGATCGAACGCGCGGGCGAGGAGCTGGTGGTCCTGCTCGCCCGCGAGGCCGGCAAGATCCGCAGCGACGCGATTGGCGAAGTGCGCGAGGCGGCCGACTTCTGCCGCTATTACGCGGCGCTCGCGCGGCGGCATTTCGCCGCGCCGCTGTCGCTGCCGTCGCCCACCGGCGAATCGAACGAGCTGGCGCTGCACGGCCGCGGCGCCTTCGCCTGCATCAGCCCGTGGAATTTCCCGCTGGCGATCCACGTCGGCCAGATCGCCGCGGCGCTGGCCGCGGGCAACGCGGTCGTCGCCAAGCCGGCCGAGCAGACGCCGCTGATCGCGCAGCGTGCAGCCGAGGTCTTCGCCGAAGCCGGCCTGCCCTCCGGGGTCTACGCGCTCCTCCCGGGCCCCGGCGAGACGATCGGCGCGGCGTTGGTCCACGATCCGCGCACCGCCGGCGTCGCCTTCACCGGCTCGACCGAGGTGGCGCGCGCGATCGCGCAGGCGCTCGCGCGCCGCGACGCGCAGGTGCCGCTGATCGCCGAGACCGGCGGCCAGAACGCGCTCATCGCCGACAGCTCGGCGCTGCCCGAGCAGCTCGTCGTCGATGCCGTCGCCTCGGCGTTCAACAGCGCCGGACAGCGCTGCTCGGCGCTGCGTGTCCTGTTCCTGCAGGAGGAAGTTGCGCCGCGCGTGATCGAGCTCTTGGAGGGTGCGATGGACGAGCTCGTGATCGGCGATCCCGCCTCGCTCGCCACCGACGTCGGGCCGGTCATCGACGACGAGGCGTGCAAGACGCTCGAAGCGCACGTCGCCGCGATGGCGACCGCCGGCCGCGTGCTGCATCGCGTCGCGCTGCCCGCGGATTGCGCGCACGGCACCTTCGTCGCGCCGACGCTGATCGAGATCGGCGGCATCGATCGCCTGCAGCGCGAGGTGTTCGGCCCGATATTGCACGTCGTTCGGTATCGGGCGGGAGCGCTCGATGCGGTGATCGATGCGATCAACGCCACCGGGTACGGCCTGACGCTCGGCATCCACAGCCGGATCGACGCCACCGTGCGGCGAATCGCATCGCGGGCCCGCGTCGGCAACGTCTACGTCAACCGCAACATCATCGGCGCCGTCGTCGGCGTGCAACCGTTCGGCGGCGAAGGCTTGTCGGGCACCGGACCGAAGGCCGGCGGCCCGCACTACCTGTTCCGCTTCGCGGTCGAGCGCACCTTGTCGATCAACACGGCGGCCGCCGGCGGCAACGCCCAACTGCTGGCGCAGGACGAGGCCTGAGCAGCGGGCTCGCGCGCGTGACTAAGGGACGCCGCGCTCGACGACGACGCCGACCTGCCTGACCCCGGCGATCGGCGCCGGCTTGGCGACGCTGACCTTCACCCGGCGAGCGCCGAACTCGTCGCCGATCAGGTCGGCGATCGCGGCGGCAAAGCGCTCGAGCAGCTTGTGCGGATGGTCGGCGGCGAAGGCCTGTACGCGCGCCACCACCGCCGCGTAGTCGAGCGCGTCGGCGAAGTCGTCGCTCGCCGCGGCCGCCTCCGACGCGGGTTCGATCTCCAGGTTGATCAGCACCGGCTGCGACAGGTGCTGCTCCCATTCGTAGACGCCGATTCGCGTCTCGACCCTCAGGTCGGAGATGAAGATCGTGGCCATCGGCGATAAGGCGATCGCGGGTGCGAAAGCGAAAGCAGCGGTTTGCTAGAATGCGCGCGCATTGTAAACGATGGAGGCCAGGCGAATGGCGACCCTCGGCGTCATCGTTGCCGCGTACCTGATCGGGTCGGTATCGTTCGCCGTCGTCGTGAGCAGGCTGGCGGGGCTGCCCGACCCGCACAGCTACGGTTCGGGCAATCCCGGCGCGACCAACGTGCTGCGCACCGGCCACAGGGCTGCCGCCGCGTTGACGCTGCTCGGCGACGCGATGAAGGGGTTCGTCGCCGTATGGCTCGCCGATCGGCTGGGCGCGAGCTGGGGTGACGCGTCGCTCGCCACCGCCGGCGCCGCGCTCGCCGTCTTCGTGGGCCACCTCTATCCGGTGTTCCATCGTTTCGCCGGCGGAAAGGGCGTGTCGACCGCGGCCGGCATCGCGTTCGCGCTGTCGTGGCAGCTCGGGCTCGCGCTGTCGGTGACCTGGCTGCTGGTCGCGCTGGCGTTTCGCATCGCCTCGCTCGCCTCGCTGGTCGCCGCCGTCGCGCTGCCGCTGCTGGGCTTCTATTTCATCGGCCAATGGCCCGAGGCCTGGGCGCTGATCCCGATCGCGCTGCTGCTCTTCTGGCGGCATCGCGCCAACATCCGCCGGCTGATCGCCGGCGACGAGCGCAAAATCGGACAGCAGCCGGCCGGCGACGGCCCAGCGTCGCCGGGATCGGAGGCCTGAACCGCGCTCAAACCATCGGCTCGACGCTGGAGAGCTCCCAGCGCGGTCGCACGCTGAACGCGTAGTCCTGCGGCAGCCCCGCCTCGAGCCCCGCCTCGAGCCTGAGTGCGCCGACCAGCGCGATCATCGCGCCGTTGTCGGTGCAGAACTCGAGATCCGGATAGAACGCTTCGCCGCCCTGCGCGCGCACCGCGGCGCCCAGCCGTTCGCGCAGGCGCCGGTTGGCCCCGACGCCGCCGGCGACGACCAGTCGCGACATGCCGGTAACGGCGAGCGCCGACAACGATTTGGCGACCAGCACGTCGGTGACCGCGACTTCGAATTCGCATGCGATGTCGGCGTCGCGCTGCCCGCCCGGCGGCAGCGTGCGGGCGAGCGTCAGGACCGCGGTCTTCAACCCTGAAAAGCTCATGTCGAGATCGCCGCTGTCCTTCATCGGACGCGGCAGCTTCACCGCGCCGGGCCGTCCGCGCTCAGCGAGCCTGGACAGCGCAGGACCGCCCGGGTACGGCAGGCCCAGTAGCTTCGCCGTCTTGTCGAAGGCTTCGCCGGCGGCGTCGTCCTGCGTGTCGCCCAGGAGCCGATAGTCGCCGATGCCGCCGACCGCGTAGAGCTGGCTGTGGCCGCCCGAGACGAGCAGCGCCACGAACGGAAATGCCGGACTGGGCTCGCCGAGCAGAGTCGACAGCAGGTGCCCTTCCAGGTGATGCACGCCGAGCGCGGGTTTGCCCAGCGCGAATCCGAGCGCGCTGGCGATACTGGCGCCGACCAGCAGCGCGCCGGCGAGCCCCGGGCCCTGCGTGTAGGCGATGCCGTCGATCTCGCGCAGCGCGCGACCGGCATCGCGCAGCACGGTCTCGATCAGCGGCACGACGCGCCGGATGTGGTCGCGCGACGCGAGCTCGGGCACCACGCCGCCGTAGGCCTGGTGCATCGCCGCCTGCGAGTGCAGCGCATTGGCGAGCAACCCGGCGCGGCTGTCGTACAAGGCGAGCCCGGTTTCGTCGCAGGAGGTCTCGATGCCGAGGACGAGCAAAGCGGTGTCTCCGAGGGGGCCGCCAGTATAGCGGCGTCCTTCCGCGCACACGAAGATTGAAACGTGTACGAGTCGGCTGCCTCGGCCGCGGCTCGCAATTGCCCGTCGAACCCGCCACCGCCTGGTGCGGCTTGCGATGAGCGTCAGTGGTTGCTATACTGTGCGGCTATTTGAAAGCGCCTTGCAGGCAACGAAAAAGGAACCCGCCGCCCATGCCGAGTGTCCGCGTCCGCGAGAACGAGCCGTTCGAGGTAGCGCTTCGCCGCTTCAAGCGGACGATCGAAAAGACGGGCCTGCTGACCGAGCTCCGGGCCCGCGAGTTCTACGAGAAGCCCACCGCCGAGCGCAAGCGCAAGCTGGCCGCGGCGGTCAAGCGTCACTACAAGCGCCTGCGCAGCCAGCAGCTTCCGCCGAAACTGTACTAGTCGACGCGGTATCGATCTTCAGGGGCGAAGCGATTCGCCCCTTTTGTTTTGGAGTCCGTGATGACCTTGAAGGATCGCATCACCGATGACATGAAGGCAGCGATGCGCGCGCGGGAAGCCGCACGCCTGTCGACGATCCGTCTGCTGCTGGCCGCGATCAAGCAGAAGGAGGTCGACGAGCGCGTCGTCGCCGGCGACGCCGAAATCGCGGCGATCATCGAGCGCATGATCAAGCAGCGGCGCGACTCGATCGCGCAGTTCGAGGCCGGCAGGCGCGCCGACCTGGCGGCGAACGAGCGCGCGGAGATCGAACTCCTGCAGGGCTACATGCCGCAGGCGCTGTCCGACGCCGAGGTCGACGCGCTGATCGACGACGCGCTCGCGGCGAGCGGCGGCGCCGGCATGGCGGCGATGGGCAGGGTGATGGCGGCGCTGAAGCCGCAGCTCGCCGGCCGCGCCGACATGGGCGCCGTTTCGGCCAGGGTCAAGGCCAAGCTCGCCGGCTGATGGCCTGACTGCCGCGTCGCGTGCGCTCGCGGAGGTCCGCCGGCGTTGCGCGTCGCCCGCCCTGTCTCGCCAACGAGCTTTGGTCGCCTATAATGATTCGATGGGCCCCGTGCCGTCCCACCGCTGCATGGCCATACGGGGAAGGCCATGATTCCCAACGATTTCGTCCAAACGCTGCTGTCTCGGGTCGACATCGTCGAGGTCATCGATGCGCGCCTCCCGCTGAAAAAAGCGGGCGCTAACTACGCGGCCTGTTGCCCATTCCACAACGAGAAGACCCCATCGTTCACGGTGAGCCCGGCCAAGCAGTTCTACCACTGCTTCGGCTGCGGCGCGCACGGCACGGCGATCGGTTTTCTGATGGAATTCAGCGGCATGTCGTTCCCGGAAGCGGTCGCCGATCTGGCGCGCGGCGCGGGGCTCGAGGTGCCGCGCGTGACGGCGCCCGGGTCGGAAGCGCGTCGCGACGAAGCCGACGACCTGTCGGGCCTGATGCTGGAAGCGGCCAGGCTCTACCGAAGTGCGCTCAAGGACTCGCCGCGGGCGGTCGAATACCTGAAGGGCCGCGGCCTGACCGGAGCGGTCGCTGCGCATTTCGGCATAGGTTACGCGGCTGACGAATGGCAGCCGCTGGCGTCGCTGCCCGGTTACGCCGACAAGGCGATGGAAACCGCCGGCCTGGTGATCGGCGGCGACGGCGGCAAGCGCTACGACCGCTTTCGCGATCGCATCATGTTTCCCATCCACGACGGCGGCGGCCGCGTCATCGGCTTCGGCGGCCGGGTGCTGGACAAGGGCGAGCCCAAGTACCTGAACTCGCCGGAGACTCCGCTTTTCTCCAAGGGGCGCGAGCTCTACGGGCTCTACCAGGCCCGGCAGGCGATCCGCGCCGCAGGCTGCGCGGTCGTGGTCGAAGGTTACATGGACGTCGTCGCGCTGGCGCAGCACGGCATCGACTACGCGGTGGCGACGCTCGGCACGGCGACCACGCCGGTGCACGTGCAGAAGCTCTTTCGCCTTACCGAGCGCATCGTGTTCTGCTTCGACGGCGACGACGCCGGACGGCGCGCCGCGTGGCGGGCGCTGGAAAATACGCTGTCGGCGCTGGCCGATGGCAGGAATGCGAGCTTCCTGTTCCTGCCGGAAGGCGAGGATCCCGACGATTTCGTCCGCCGCCGCGGCAAGGAGGCGTTCGAATCGCTGCTCGAGCAGGCCACACCGCTGTCCGATTTCATGCTGGGCGAGCTGGCGCAGCGCTATCCGCCGCGGTCCTCCGAGGGGCGCGCGGCCCTGGTCAACGCCGCCAAGCCGCTGCTGGCGCAGGTCGGCGCACCGGTGCTCGCCACGCTCCTGCGGCGAAGGCTGGCCGAGCTCGCCGGACTGCGCGAAGGTGAGATCGCCGCGCTGCTGCCATCGCAGCGGAGCGCCGCTGCGCCGCCTGCGCCACGACCGACGCG
>DATEFZ010000089.1:0-5952 GCA_035280325.1 Casimicrobiaceae bacterium | reverse complement strand
ATCCCGGCAAGCCTCCGTCGCGGCCACGCGGGACTTATTCAGAGGTTCCCTGACGGCCGCGGTGCCGGCGGAGCGCCCTTCGGGCGCGATACCGCCCCGGGCGCGCGACCGGCTCGCCGTTGTGCCAGACTAGCGTTCTGGTCCAGGCCGGCCAGGCGCTTCGGCGCCGCCTGGCGGCTGCCTCACGGCGCCGCGTCGACGATCGACAGGGAGGATTGGCGATGACTACCGAGCTCATGTACCTGGTGTGGATCAGCGCGATCACCGCGCTGATGTGGATACCGTACATCGTGGATCGAATGGCGGTCTGGGGGATCCCCGACACGGTCGGCTATCCGGAAAACCCGAAACCGCAGTCGCCGTGGGCGCGGCGGATGCGCTCCGCGCACGCCAACGCCGTCGAGAACCTGGCCGTTTTTGCCGCGCTGGTGCTCGCTGCGCATGCAGCCGGCGTCAGCAACGGCGCCACGGTCTTCGCCTGCGCGCTGTACTTCTGGGCGCGCATCGTGCACTGGTTCGCGTACGCGGCCGCCGTGCCCTGGGTGAGAACGCTGGCGTTTGTCGGCGGGTTCGTCGGTCAGATGATCCTGGCCTGGCAGCTGATCGCCCGCTAGCATCGGCCGGCCGCGGCGGCCGCCGGCCGGACCGGCCGCTGTAGGACTTCGCGCACGCGGCTTGTCGGCAGTTGTCTGAAAATCTGGCGCCGGGCCCCGGCGCGCCCCCGCTCACGCTTAACATCGATGCCGGGATCAACGCGCGAAGGGGATAGCCATGGGTCGATCACGGCCGACGCCGCGCTCGCGTTGCGGCGCGATCTGCCTGCTGGCGGGCGTCGGGATCAGCGGAGCAGGTATGGCCGCCGTCGCGACGACCTCGGCGCCGCTGCCGGATCTCCCCGACATCTGGGCGACAGCCATCGCGCGGGCGGCCGCCGACGATCCCGACCAGGGCGCGCGCAGTGCCGCGAAGCCGCCGGGCAAGGACTACTGGCTGCCGGCCGAAGAGATTGTCGGCTTCGATTTCCTGCTTAACCAGTACAACCGGCACTTCGCCGCCGACAGGCTCGACTACGCCAGCAACATCAATACCATCCGGCACAACCTGCATTCGAGCTGGGTGATCGACAGCGACCCGTTTCGCACCAATCAGCTCGGCCATCCGTACCAGGGATCGATCTACCACACCTTCGCACGCTCCGCCGGCATGACCTACTGGGAGTCGCTGGGCTACACCTTCGCCGGCAGCGCCTTCTGGGAGATCGCGGGCGAGCGGACGCCGCCGTCGCGCAACGACCAGATCAACACCGGAATCGGCGGCACCTTCCTCGGCGAGGCGCTGTTCCGCATGGCCCATGTCGTGCTCGCGCACGATGACTGGCCCCCGCTGGTGCGCGAGCTCGGCGCGGCGGTGGTCTCGCCCGCCACCGGTTTCAACCGGCTGGCCTTCGGCGACCGCTTCAGGAACACGTTCGACAGTCACGATCCCGTCCACTACAGCCGGCTGCAGGTCGGATTTTCGGGCAGCACGCAGAACGAGGCCGGGCTGTCGACGACCCGGCTCAAGCGCGGCGAGGCGCTGGTCGACTACTCGATGGAATACGGCATGCCCGGCAAGGACGGCTACACCTACGATCGGCCCTTCGACTACTTCAACTTCCAGGCCACCGCCTCCAGCGCCAACGGCTTCGAGAACGTGATGACCCGCGGCATGCTGATCGGCAAGGACTACCGTCTCGGCGCCGACTACCGGGGCATCTACGGGCTCTACGGCAACTACGACTACATCGCGCCGCAGACCTTCCGGGTGTCGAGCACCGCGCTTTCGCTGGGCACGACGGGTCAATGGTGGGCGACTCGCTCGGTCGCGCTGCAGGGCACGGCGCTGATGGGCGCCGGCTTCACCGCGGTCGGCACCACCCGCAGCAGCGGCGACAAGGACTACCATTACGGACTCGCGCCGCAGGCGCTGCTGGCGCTGCGCTTCATCTTCGGCGAGAACGTATCGCTCGACCTGACCGGGCGCGAATACTTCGTCAGCCGCGTCGGCGCCGCCGCGCGGGGCGGCCACGACAACATCGTGCGCGCCGACGCCACGATGACGGTGCGCGTGCACCGCCAGCACGCGGTCTCGATCAAGTATCTGGGCAACCGCCGCGACGCCTTCTACCCGGATGTGGGAGACAGCTCGCAGAGCCGCGGCACGATCGGGATCTTCTATACCTGGCTGGGACACGAGCATTTCGGCGCGGTCGACTGGCGCTGAAGACGGAGCCGGCGAGGCCCGGCCCGGTCGCGCGGCCGAACCGCTGGTTCCCGACCGAAACCGGCGACGGCGGCCGCCGGGCGGCATTCGCGGCGGCCGCGGCATCGTGGTAACGTTGTACGGTTGACGGCCGCGGAATTTGGTCCGCGGCAATCGCAATGACCCGAGTCACGCTTTACAGCAAATCGCGCCGCTCGCCGGCTGCCGCGGCGCCGGACGAGGCCGCGGCTAGCCCGGCAACCGGCGCGCGGCACGGCCGGTTCGCACCGCTGTTCGGCTTCGCGGCACGGCACGAGCGGATGCTGGCCTTTGCGGCGGTGCTCGCCGCCGTCGCGGCGCTGTTCGCCTACACCGCGCTCAAGCCGGCGCCGCGCCAGATCGCCCAGCGCGACGTCGACGCCGCCGTGCTGCATACGCTCGACAGCAACGTCCTGCCCTCGCGCGCGGCCAAGGCCTACGAGATCGTGCAGCGCTCGGTGGTTCGCGTGCGCCAGCTCGAGCACGACAACGACGAGGAAGGCGACAAGATCCGCGGCGTCGGCAGCGGCGTGGTCATCGTCGACCGCGGCATCATCCTGACCAACCTGCACGTGGTCGCCGGCGCCGAGCGCGTGCAGGTCGTGTTCTTCGACGGCACCGAGTCGGATGCCGACGTGATCGGCCTGCAGCCCGAGAACGACCTCGCGGTGCTGCAGGCGCGGACGATTCCCGACGATCTCGCGCCGGCGACGCTGCGCTCGACCAAGGATCTCGCCGTCGGCGACGACGTCATCGCCGTCGGCTTCCCGTTCGGCATCGGGCCGTCGGCGTCGGCGGGCATCGTGTCGGGGCTCAAGCGCGAGCATCGCTCGCGCGAGGGCAAGCGCCTGCTGACCAACCTGATCCAGTTCGACGCCGCGGCCAACCCGGGGAACTCGGGCGGTCCGCTGGCGACGATGGACGGCGAAGTGGTCGGCATCGTCACCGCGATCCTCAACCCGGGCGATCAGGGCGTGTTCATCGGCATCGGCTTCGCGGTGCCGATCGAGAACGCCGCCGCGGCGGCCGGCATTTCGCCGTTCTGACCGGATCGCGGCCGAGCCGCCCGCCGCCGCGTCCGTCCCGTCGTCAACCTTCCTTTCATTCGAGGCGCCTGCCATGAACGACCGCGACCCCGGGTTCAGCGACGCGATGCCCGGCATGGAACGCATCCTCTACGAGGTAAAGAAGATCGTCGTCGGCCAGGATCATTTCCTCGAGCGCGTGCTGGTGGCGATGCTGGCGCAGGGCCACCTGCTGGTCGAAGGCGTCCCGGGGCTGGCCAAGACGCTGACGGTCAAGACGCTGGCGCGCACCATCCACGGCGCGTTCCGCCGCATCCAGTTCACCCCCGACCTGGTGCCCGCGGACCTGGTGGGAACGCGCATCTACAACCAGCGTACCGGCGAGTTCGCGACGTCGTTCGGCCCGGTGTTCACCAACCTGCTGCTGGCCGACGAGATCAACCGCGCGCCGGCGAAAGTGCAGAGCGCGCTGCTCGAGGTCATGCAGGAGTACCAGGTCACGATCGCCGGCGAGAGCTACCCGGTGCCGCAACCGTTCCTGGTGATGGCCACGCAGAACCCGATCGAGACCGAAGGCACCTATCCGCTGCCCGAAGCGCAGGTCGATCGCTTCATGATGAAGGTGCTGGTCGGCTACCCGAGCGAGGAAGAGGAAACGGTCATCGTCAACCGGGTGACCGGCACGCCGGCTGCCGTCGGCGCGGTGGCGTCGACCGAACAGCTGCTGCAGCTGCAGCGCGAGTGCCGCAACGGCTACGTCGATCCGGCGCTGGTGCAGTATGCGGTGCGGCTGGTGTCTGCCACCCGCCACCCCGACCGCTACGGCATTCCCGGCATCTCCAAGTACATCATGTACGGCGCCAGTCCGCGGGCGACGATCCACCTGGTCGAAGGCGCCCGCGCGCTCGCGTTCCTGCGCAACCGCAACTACGTGCTGCCGCAGGATCTGATCGATCTGGTGCCCGACGTGCTGCGCCACCGGCTGTCGCTGTCGTACGAGGCGCTGGCGGACGCGCTGACGCCGGACCAGATCATCCTGCGTATCATGAAGCACATCCGGGCGCCCGAGAAACCGCTCGACACCCATGTCCGGGTCGACGCGGGCGCCTGACGCGGTCCTGCGCCGCCTCGAGTGGACGGTGATCCGCCGGCTCGACGGCCTGCTGCACGGAGACTACCGGACGCTGTTCCGCGGCTTCGGGGTCGACCTGGCCGACCTGCGCGAGTACGAGTACCACGACGACGTGCGGCACATCGACTGGAACGTCACCGCGCGGCTGCAGACGCCCTACGTGCGGGTCTACAACGAGGAGCGCGACCTCACCGCCTGGTTCGTGCTCGACCTGAGCCCGTCGGTCGACTTCGGCTCGAACGAGCTGAACAAGCGCGCGGTCGCGGTCGAGCTGGTGACCGTGCTGGCGCGGCTGCTTTCGCGCCACGGCAACCGGGTCGCCGCGCTGTTCTACGGCGATGCCGTCGACACGATGATTCCGGCCCGGACCGGCCGCCGCCAGGTGCTGCATATCCTGCACCGGATGCTGTCGCGGCCCGAGTTTCCTACTTCCGGTGCGACCGATCTGGCCGAGCTGTTCCGCGCCGCCTACGAGCTGATCGCGCGGCGCTCGCTGGTGTTCGTCGTATCCGATTTCATCAGCCTGCCCGGATGGGAAAAGCCGCTGGCGCAGCTCGCGCGCCGGCACGAGGTCGTCGCGGTTCGGCTGTACGATCGCCTGGAGACCGAGCTGCCCGACCTCGGGCTGCTGGTCTTCCAGGACGCCGAGACCGGCGAGCAGATCCACGTCGACACCCACGATCGGAGCTTTCGCCGCCGTTTCGCGGACGCCGCGGCGAAGCGCGAGGCCGGGCTGCGCACGGCGCTCCGCCGCGCCGGAATCGATGCACTCGAGCTCGCCACCGATGACGACCTGATGGATGCGATCATGCGCTTCGCCGACCTGCGCAAGCGGCGAACCCGGCTCGCCGCCGGCGGCATCTGGCCGCAGCACCTAGGGAGCCTCTGAATGAGTCCCACATGACCTTCCTCTGGCCGACGATGCTGTGGCTCGCGCTGCTGGTCCCTGCGACGGCGGCGGCGTACGTCGTCCTGCAACGGCGCAGGAAGCGGCGGGCGCTTCGCTACGCCCGGTTGACCGCTGCGGTCGACGCCGCCCGCGGCGCGCATAGACTGCGCCGCCATCTGCCGCCGTTGCTGCTGCTGGCGGCGCTTGCGCTGATGATCGTGGCGATCGCGCGGCCGGCCTCGGTGATCACGCTGCCCTACCAGTACGAAACGGTGATCCTGGCGATCGACGCATCGGGCAGCATGCGCGCCGGCGACGTCGCGCCGAGCCGGATCGCCGCCGCGCAGGCTGCGGCGAAGAAGTTCATCGCCGCGCAGCCGCGGGATACCCGGGTCGGCGTCGTGACCTTCGCGGCCACGGCCTCGGTGGTGCAGCCGCCGACGCTCGATCGCGAGGACATCCTGGCCGCGCTCGATCGCATCCAGCTCCAGCGCGGGACCGCGATCGGCAGCGCCATCCTGGTTTCGCTGAAGCTCATCTTTCCCGACGTCGAGTTCGACCTGCAGGCGGCCAACCCGCGGCCGGAGGGCGAGCGCACTGCGCGGGGCAGGTCGCTCGACCCGGGG
>DATEFZ010000088.1:0-2202 GCA_035280325.1 Casimicrobiaceae bacterium | reverse complement strand
TCGCGCAGGCGAGCACCGGCGCGCAAGTACCGCAGCAGGTGCCGCTGTCGTCGATCGCGCGCATCAGCGAGCGTCCCGCGCCGCTGGTGGTGGGTCACATCGGGCAATTCCCCGCGACCACGATCTCGTTCAACCTGGCTTCCGGCGCGTCGCTCGGCGATGCGGTACAGGAAATCCAGAAGGCGGCGCAGGAGATCGGCTTGCCGGCCAGTGCGCAGGTGCGTTTCCAGGGCGCGGCCGCGGCGTTTCGCGGCTCGCTGGCGAACGAGCTGTGGCTGATCCTGGCCGCGATCGTCACCATGTACATCGTGCTCGGCGTGCTGTACGAAAGCTACATCCATCCGATCACCATCCTGTCGACGCTGCCGTCGGCCGGGGTCGGCGCGCTGCTCGGGCTGATGCTCTTCCGCCAGGATCTGGGCGTCATCGCCATCATCGGCATCGTCCTCCTGATCGGCATCGTCAAGAAGAACGCGATCATGATGATCGACTTCGCGCTCGACGCCGAGCGCAAGGAAGGCAAGTCGCCGCGCGAGGCGATCCATCAGGCGTGCCTGCTTCGCTTTCGCCCGATCATGATGACGACGATGGCCGCGCTGCTGGCCGCGCTGCCGCTGATGCTGGGCTGGGGCGTCGGCTCCGAGCTCCGGCATCCGCTGGGCATCACCATGGTCGGCGGGCTGATCGTGAGCCAGGCGCTGACGCTGTTCACGACGCCGGTCATCTACCTGGGCTTCGACCGCCTCGCCCGCCGCGTCGAAGCCCGCCGCGCGCGAAAGCACGCGGCGCAATCGCCGGCGGCCGCCGACTGACATGGCCGACAAGCAAACGCGCAGCGGCGGGCAGGTCAACCTGTCGGCACCGTTCATCGTGCGGCCGGTGGCGACGACACTGCTGACGGTGGGACTCGCGCTCGCTGGCGCGGCGGCGTTCCGGCTGCTGCCGGTGTCGCCGCTGCCGCAGGTCGACTTTCCGACCATCTCGGTATCGGCGTCGCTGCCCGGCGCCAGTCCCGAGACGATGGCCGCGACCGTCGCGACGCCGCTCGAGCGCTCGCTCGGCCGCATCGCCGGCGTGACCGAGATGACCTCGAGCAGCGCGCTTGGCTCGACCCGCGTCGTCCTGCAGTTCGAGCTGTCGCGGGATATCGACGGCGCCGCGCGCGACGTCCAGGCCGCGCTCAACGCGGCGAGGAACCTGCTGCCGACCGGGCTGCCCTCCAATCCGACCTATCGCAAGGTCAACCCGGCCGACGCGCCGATCATGATTCTGGCGCTCACCTCCGACACGATGACCCAGGGCCAGATGTACGACGCCGGCTCGACGATCATCGCTCAGAAACTATCGCAGCTCTCGGGCGTCGGCGAGGTCCAGGTCGGCGGCAGCTCGCTGCCCGCTGTGCGGGTCGAGCTCGATCCGCAGATCCTGAACAAATACGGCATCGGCTTCGAGGACGTGCGCAGCGTGATTGCCGCCACCAACGCCAACCGTCCGAAAGGCGCGCTGGAGGACGGCGACCGGCACTGGCAGATCCAGGCCAACGATCAGGCGAAGAAAGCCGCCGACTACCTGCCGCTGATCGTCGCCTACCGGAACGGCGCCGCGGTCAGGATCACCGACTTGGGCCACGTGGTCGATTCGGTGCAGGACCTGCGCAACGCGGGCTCGTCGAACGGCAAGCCGTCGGTGCTGATCATCATCAGCCGCCAGCCGAACGCGAACATCATCGACACCGTCGACAGCGTCACCGCGACGCTGCCGCAGCTCCGCGCCTCGATCCCGGGCGCGATCAAGCTCGACGTGGTGATGGAACGCACGACGACGATCCGCGCTTCGCTGCACGACGTCGAGACCACGCTGATCGTCGCGGTCTGTCTGGTGATCCTGGTCGTCTTCGTGTTCCTGCGCAACTGGCGGGCATCGCTGATTCCCAGCGTCGCGGTGCCGGTGTCGCTGATCGCCACCTTCGCCGTCATGTACCTGGCCGGCTTCAGCCTCAACAACCTGTCGCTGATGGCGCTGACCATCGCCACCGGCTTCGTCGTCGACGACGCCATCGTGGTGCTGGAGAACGTCTCGCGCCACATCGAGCGCGGCGTCGCGCCGATGCAGGCGGCGTTGCGCGGCGCGCGCGAGGTCGGGTTTACCGTCGTGTCGATGAGCCTGTCGCTGATCGCGGTGTTCATCCCGATCCTGCTGATG
>DATEFZ010000087.1:0-2031 GCA_035280325.1 Casimicrobiaceae bacterium | reverse complement strand
ACCGATCGACGCGCGGAGCAAGCGCGGCGATCACGCCGTCGATATCCTTGTCGGCGAGCATGCCGAACACCGCGATCGTGCGCGGATGAAAGCCCATTCCGGCGAGCGAATCGGCCAGCGCGTGCGCTGCCTGCGGGTTGTGCGCGACGTCGAGCACGGTCACCGGCCGTCCCGGCAGCACCTGGAAGCGGCCGGGAAGCTCGACGCCGACCAATGCGCTGCGCACCGCGCCCATCGACAGCGGCAACCGCTCGCGCAGCGCGTCGGTAGCCGTCAGCGCCGTCGCCGCGTTGGCCACCTGATACGCGCCGCGCAGCGCAGGATGCGGCAGGCCGTGGCGAGCGCCGCCCGGCCCCCAGTAGTCCCACTGCGCGCCTCGGGCGACGCAGCCGTAGTCGCGCCCGATCCGAACGAGCCGGGCATCGATCGCCGCGGCGTAGTCGAGCAGCGTCGCCGGCGGGTCGGGGTCGGCGCAGATCGCCGGTCGGCCGCGGCGGAAAATCCCTGCCTTCTCGCGCCCGATGTCCTCGCGCGTCGAGCCGAGGTAATCGACGTGATCGATGCCGATCGAGGTCACGATCGCAACGTCGGCGTCGACCAGGTTGACCGCGTCGAGACGCCCGCCCAGGCCGACCTCGAGCACGAGCACATCGAGCCGCGATTTGGCGAACAGCCACAGCGCCGCCAGCGTGCCGAATTCGAAATAGGTCAGCGGCGTGTCGGCGCGCACCGTCTCGACGGCGGCGAACGCCTCGCACAGCGCCGCGTCGCTCGCCTCGACGCCGCCGATCCTGACGCGCTCGTTGTAGCGTAACAGGTGCGGCGACGAATACATCGCCACCCGGTAGCCGTCGGCGCCGAACATGCGCTCGATGAGCGCGCAGGTCGACCCCTTGCCGTTGGTGCCGGCGACGGTGATCACCGGGCAGGACAGCGAGACCGGCAGGCGCGACGCGACCGCGCGCACGCGATCGAGCCCGAGCGCGATCGCCTTCGGGTGCAGCGTCTCGAGGTAGGCCAGCCATTCGGCCAGCGTATCCGGCGCGCGCAAGGCGGTGAGGCGCTTCTTGCTCGATGCGCGAACGCTCAGCCGGTCGGCAGCGGCTGCCGCTGCAGCAGGGTCAGGAGCTTCGGCAGCTCGTCCTTCAGCCGACGGCGATCGACGATCATGTCGATGCTTCCCTTGTCGAGCAGGAACTCGGCGCGCTGGAACCCGTCCGGCAGCTTTTCGCGCACCGTCTGCTCGATCACGCGCGGGCCGGCGAAGCCGATCAATGCGCCGGGCTCGGCGATGACGACGTCGCCGATCATGGCGAAGCTCGCCGACACGCCGCCCATCGTCGGGTCGGTCAGCACCGAGATGAACGGCAATTTTGCCTTCGACAACTCCTGCAGCACGGCGGCGGTCTTCGCCATCTGGAACAGCGAATTGACACCCTCCTGCATGCGCGCCCCTCCGCTCGAAGTGACGCAGACGAAACCGACGCGGTTTTCGTACGCGACGCGCACGCCGCGCACCAGCCGCTCGCCGACCACCGAGCCCATCGAGCCTCCCATGAACTCGAATTCGAACACCGCCAGCACCAGCGGCGTCGACCTGATGCTGCCCTGGATCACCACCAGCGCGTCGGTCTCGCCGGTGTCCTCGAGCGCCGCCGCGAGCCGTTCGGGGTATTTGCGCGTGTCCTTGAACTTGAGGCTGTCGATGGCCAGCACTTCCGAGCCGATTTCGTAGCGGCCCTCGGGATCGAGCAGCTGGTCGACGCGCTCGCGGGCGCCGACGCGGCCGTGGTGATTGCACTTGGGGCAGACGTTGAGGTTCTTCTCCAGGTCGGTGCGATACAGGACGGCCTCGCACGACGGGCACTTGACCCACAGCCCCTCGGGCATCGACTTTTTGCCGGCGCCGGGTGTGGCCTTGATCCGTGGCGGAAGGAGCTTTTGCAGCCAGCTCACGCGATACTTTCCCGGGCCCGGGGTCAGGCGGCGCGACGCGCGCCGGCGTCGATCGCGGCGCGGATCGTCGCGAGC
>DATEFZ010000086.1:0-26539 GCA_035280325.1 Casimicrobiaceae bacterium | reverse complement strand
CGACTCGCGGGCGCTTCAATCTACGCATGTGCCGCAGGAGGCCGCCGCTTGCCCTCGGCGAGGACGCGGCGTATGTTGCCTTAAGGAACCTTTGAACAAGTTCCGCGTCGCCGCCGGCCTTCGCGCCGGCGGCATCGGCTCGAGGAGAAATTTGATGAAAGCCTTTATCGTCTGGTCCATCGCCACCATCGCGGTTGCCGGCGTGTTCGATGCGGCGCTCGCGAGCAATCTGAAGGACCAGGTCAAGGTCGAGGTCGCGAGCAGCGAAGTCCATTCCGGGATGGCGCCGGGAAGCTACGTCTGCGCCGCCGGCCATCTGCACATCAAGGGCACGGTCCACAACACGGCCGCCGTGGCGGTCGGTCCGGTCAAGGTCGCCGGCAAGGTGCTCGACGCGGACGGCAAGGTCCTCGGCACCGCGACTGCGTCGACCAGGAGCGCGTTGAACCCGGACGGCAAGGCGGCGGTCGATCTCGAATTCCTGACCGTCACCGGGCCCAAGATCGACCAGGTCAAGCAGCGCGAGCTTTCGGTCGTCGCGGTGGGCTCCAACCCGTAGCGTCGGTCATCCGGACCTTCGCTTCGCCCGGGGGCGCCGAATCCTCGATTTGACGCCAGGCAGCAGTGGATTAATATCCGGGGCCTGCGTCCTGTCGCGGATCGGCCCGTGACCGATACGCGTGGCCGATCGGTGCTTCGCCGACCCGGCAGCCGATTCTCGCAACGGGTGGAGACATCGAGCAACTGATCCCGGGATCGCGCAACAAGAAGCGCGCCGGCGCTCGCCGCGTGAAGCGTCCCGCCAGCGCACGGCAGCGCGCGAACGCAGCCAACCCCCAAGTCGAGCGCGTGCGCGAGCTTGCCTGGAGCGGGCGGCACGCCGAAGCGATCGAGTTCGCGACCGCGACGCTGGCGGAGCTTCGCGCCGATCCACAAGCTCGTCTCGACCTCCTCGACCTGCGCGCCGAAAGCTCGATCGCGCTGGGCGATCTGACCCGCGCTGCGGCCGACGCCGATGCGATGGCTGCGCTGGCCACGGGAGTCCCTGCGCTCGAAGCGCAGGCCGCCACCCGCAGGGCCATCGTCATGATGCGGCAGGGCGCAATGAAGGTCGTGCTCGACGCCGCCGTCGCCGGCGTCAAGGCCGCCCGCCGAACGCGGCGCAAGCCCCTGCTCGCGGCGAGCCTTCTGACGCTGGGCGAAGCTTACGGCCGGTCGGGAAGCTACGATGCCGGCGCCAAGTCGGCGCGGCAGGCGATAACGCTGTTCGAAGCCGCCGGCGACGCTTCGGGCGCCGGCCGTGCGCACTGGGCAGTCGCGATGGCGAGCTTCCAGCTCGGACGATTCGACGAATCCCGCGCCGCTGCGCAACGAGCGCTGGAGCTATGCGTTCGAGCTGGCGACCGGTACGGCATCGGCAACGCGCTGGTCATCTCGTCCCACACCGACCCCGATCTCGCCCAGGCGATCCGCTTTCTTCGCGACGCGGCGCGAGCGTTCGAGTCGGCAGGCTACGCCGAACGCCGGTCGGTCGCTGCGGTCAACCTGGCGATCTTCTACGACGAGCTGGGCTTGCATCGCCACGCCAATCGCCTGCACGGCGACATCCTGGGGCTGAGCCGCAACATCGGAGCGAAGTCTCGCCTGGCCAACGCGCTGACCAACGCGTTCGCGACCGAGCTGGGCCTCCGCGACCTGGCTGCGGCGCGACAGCGCTTGCATGAGCTCGTCGCGCTCTTGCCCGGTCTCGGCGACCCCGTCATGCAGGTATCCGCCGAGCATAACGGCGGTGACCTCGCGCTGGCCGAAGGCGATCCGGCCGCGGCGGCGCGCCACTACCGGGCTGCGATCGACATCGCGCATCGGGCCGAGATGGGCATGGAGCCGGTGCTTCATGCCAAGCTCGGCGAAGCGGAGCTCGCTCGCGGCGACAAGAAGGCCGCGCTCGCGGCTACGACCCAGGCGACCGCTTTGCATCGCGCTCACTCGTACGCCAAGCCCGACCGCTGGACGTCGCAGGAAATCTGGTGGCAGCACGCGAAGGCCCTCGCCGCGAACGGCAGGCAGGCCGAGGCGCGTCGCGCGCTCGAGCGCAGCTACGGCTTCCTGGTCGACCGCATCGCCCGTCTGCGCGACCAGGGCCTGCGCCGCAATTACCTGAACAAGGTGCCCGAAAATCGCGCGATCGTCGCCGCCTGGCTCGCCGATGGCGCCAGGCGCAAGCTCGCCCGCAAGCGGCTGCTCGCGCATCTCGCGATCGCGTCCGACGTGCGCGAGCCGTTCCAGCGACTGGCCGACACCGGCTTGCGGCTGAACGCCTTGCGCACGGCGGCGGAGATCGAGGCTTTCGTGGTCGAGGAAGCGACCGAATTGAGCGGCGCCGAGCGGGTGCTGCTGGTGCTCGAGCGCGACGGCAGGCGCGAGGTCGCGCAATCGCTGCTGCCTCGCGGCGACGATGCAGGCGCGCTGCTGGATGCGATCGATCCGTACCTCGCCGGCGTTCGCCGCTCGGGCGCCGCCGCGCTGATATACACGCCCGAGCGCGCGCCGGCGCTCGAGCAGCGCTCGCGCATCGTCGCGCCGCTCGTCGTCCAGAGTCGCCTTCTCGGCTATCTCTACGTCGACATGGACGGCATCTACGGCCGCTTCGAAGACACCGACCGCGACATGATGGGGCTGCTTGCCAGCCAGGCGGCGGTGGCGCTCGACAATGCGCAATGGTCGGCCGATCTCGAGCAGAAGGTCGAGCAGCGCACGGCCGACTTGAAAGCGTCCAACGCCAGTCTCGAGCAGCGCAACGCCGAGCTGGCGGTGATCAACGGCATTCAGCAGGGCATGGCGGCAGAGCTCGACTTCCAGGCCATCATCGACCTGGTCGGCGACAAGCTGCGTGACGTGCTGCACACGCGGGACCTCGGCATTCGCTGGTACGACGCCGGCACCGGCCTGCTGCATTACCTCTACGAGTACGAGCACGGCGCGCGCATCCGGATCGCGCCGAGGCCGCCGGCGCAGCGCGGTTCGTGGTTCCAGATCCGGCAGACGAGGCAACCGCTGCTGCTGCGATCGGCCGGTGAGATGGCCGCGGCGGGAGTCTCGGTCATCCCGGGCACCGACGCCTCCAAGTGTTGCGTCTTCGTGCCGATCCTCGGCAGCGATCGAGTCCTGGGATTGATCACCGTCGAAGACTACGACCACGAAGACGCCTTCGGCGAGTCGGAGGTGCGACTCCTGACGACGGTGGCCGCGACGATGGGCGTCGCACTGGAGAACGCGCGCTTGTTCGACGAGACGCAGCGCTTGCTCAAGGAGACCGAGCAGCGAGCGGCCGAGCTGGCAGTGATCAACAAGATCCAGGAAGGCATGGCGGCCGAGCTCGACTTCCAGGCGATCATCGACCTGGTCGGCGATACCCTCCGCGAGGTGCTGAACAGCGGCGACATAGGCATCCGCTGGCACGACCCGAAGACCAATCTCCTGCATTACCTCTACCAATTCGAGCACGGCAAGCGACTGCGCGTCGATCCGATGCCGCCCAGACCGGGCGGATCGTGGGAGGAGATCGTGCGCACACGCCGGCCCGTCGTTTTCAACACCACCGACGAAGCCGGCGCCAGCATCATGCCGGGGACCGATCAAGCGTTGTCCGTTATCTCGGTTCCGATCATCGGCAGCGACCGCGTCTTGGGCACCATCCATCTGGAAGACCACGCGCGCGAGCACGCCTTCGGCGATGCCGAGATCCGGTTATTGAGCACGGTGGCCGCCAGCATGGGCGTGGCGCTGGAGAGCGCGCGCCTGTTCGATGAAACGCAACGACTGCTCAAGGAGACCGAGCAGCGCGCCGCCGAACTGGCGGTGATCAACAAGATCCAGGAAGGGATGGCGGCCGAGCTCGACTTCCAGGCCATCGTCGACCTGGTCGGCGACAAGCTGCGCGAGGTGTTCCAGGTCGGCGATCTCGGCATCCGCTGGTACGACCCGAAAGCCAACCTCAACCATTTCCTGTACCAGTACGAGCATGGCGTCCGGACGCACTCGCCTCCACGGACACCGTCGCCAGGGGCTTTGAAAATCCTCGAGACGCGCAAGCCGGTCGTCAACAACACCGTCGCCGAATACGTGGCGGCCGGCTTCGGAATCATCCCCGGCACCGATCAGAGCCTGTCCTCGCTTGGCGTGCCAATCATCGGCAGCGACCGTGTCCTGGGCACCATCGTGCTGGAAAACTACGAGCGCGAGAATGCCTTCGGCGAATCGGAGGTGCGGCTGCTGACGACGGTCGCCGCGAGCATGGGCGTCGCGCTCGAGAACGCTCGCTTGCTCGAGGAGACGCAGCGGCTGTTCAAGGAAAGCGACCAGCGCGCCGCGGAGCTGGCGATCATCAACAGCGTCCAAGCAGCGCTTGCGGCCGAGCTCAACATCCAGGGCATCTACGACGCCGTCGGCGACAAAGTCAGGGAAATTTTCCACAACCGGGACATGTCGATTCGGGTCTACGACCCTGCCACTGGCCTGCTCCACTTTCCCTACGCCTACGAGAGTGGGCAGCGCCACCGGTTTCCTGCCGCTCCGCTCGGCGATCGCGGGTTTTCCGCTCATGTCGTTCATAGCCGCGAGACGCTGGTCATCAACGAGAACATGGCGCAGGCGCTGGAGACCTACCGGGCGTACATCTTGCCCGGGACGGAGATGGGCAAGTCCGCCGTCTACGTGCCGCTGATCGCCGGCGACCAGGCCCGCGGTGTCATCAGCCTGGAGGACCTGGAGCGCGAGCACGCGTTCAGCGATTCCGACGTGCGCCTGCTGCAGACACTGGCCAACAGCATGAGCGTCGCGCTGGAAAACGCACGTCTGTTCGACGAGACGCAGCGGCTGTTCAAGGAGAGCGAGCAGCGCGCCGCCGAGCTGGCGATCATCAACAGCGTGCAACAGGCCCTCGCGGCCGAGCTGAACATGCAAGGGATTTACGACGCGGTCGGCGACAAGATCCGCGAGATCTTCAATCAGGCGGACATGGGTATCCGGATCTACGATCCGCAGACTAACCTTATCCACTACCCATACGCCTACGAGCAGGGCAAGCGGATCAACGTCCCCAGCAGTCCGCTCGGCCAAAAGGGCTTCGCAGCCCATGTGCTGCGCACGCGGGAGACGCTTGTTCTCAAGGACACGAAGAGCGAGCTCGAAAAATACGGCAGCAAGGTTCTACCGGGAACGCGGATGGAAAAGTCGGCGGTTTTCGTTCCGTTGGTCGCGAGCGACAAAACGCGCGGCGTGATCGAACTCGGCGACTTCGAGCGCGAGGACGCGTTCAGCCCCTCGGACGTCCGTCTGCTGCAAACGCTCGCAAACTCGATGAGCGTCGCGCTCGAGAACGCGCGGCTTTTCGACGAGACGCAGCGGCTGTTCAAGGAGAGCGAGCAGCGCGCCGCCGAGCTCGCCATCATCAACAGCGTGCAGCAGGCGCTCGCGGCCGAGCTCAGCATGCAGGGCATCTACGATGCGGTCGGAGACAAGATTCGCGAGATTTTCCACGAAGCGGACGTCGACTTGCGTATCTACGAATCGAAGACGAATCTGGTCCACTATCCGTACGCTTACGCGGACGGCCAGCGGCGTACGGTGGCGGCAATGCCGCTCGACGAGAGAGGCTTCGGCCCGTACGTGCTGCGCACCCGCGAGACGCTGGTCATCAACGCGAACATGGCAGAGGAGGCGAAGAAATACGGCAGCTACCTGCTGGCGCCCGACGTGCCCATGGAGAAATCAGCGGTCTATGTGCCGATGGTGGTCGGCGACCAGGCGCGCGGACTGATCAAGCTGCTCGACATGAACCGCGAGAACGCCTTCAGCGAGTCGGACGTTCGCCTGCTCCAGACGCTCGCCAACGCGATGAGCGTCGCGCTGGAGAATGCCCGCCTGTTCGAAGAGACGCAGCGGCGCACGCGCGAGACTGCGGCGCTGGCGGAAGTAGGCCGGGAGATTTCCTCGACCCTCGATCTCGCCACCGTGCTCGACCGGATCGCCCACCACGCCAAGGATCTGCTGAACGCCTCGACCAGCGCGATTTTCCTGCCCGGTGCGACGGGGCAGTACAAGGCGATCGTCGCGATCGGCGAGATCGCCGAAGCAGTTCAATCGACGGTGATCGACGTCGGCTCGGGCATCATCGGCAGCCTGATCCAGAGCGGCCGTGCCGAGCTGATCAACGATGCGGCGTCCGATGCGCGGGCGATCCAGATACCCGGCACCGGCCGCGAAGAGAACGAGCGCATGATGATCGCGCCGCTGCTCGCCGGCGAGGTCGTCAAGGGCGCGATGGCGGTGTGGCGCACCGGCGGCAGTCCGTTCGTCGACAGCGATCTCCAGTTCCTGCTCGGCCTGTCGCGGCAGGCCACGGTGGCGATCGAAAACGCGCGGCTGTTCGCGGAGGCCGAGCAACGCGCGGCCGAGCTCGCCACCGTCAACACCGTGTCGCAGCAGCTCGCCGGCAAGCTCGATCTGGCGCATCTGATCGGCCTGGTCGGCGACCAGATCCGCGGCCTGTTCAAGGCCGATATCGCCTACGTCGCGCTGTACGACCGCCAGACCGGGGTCATCGAATTTCCGTTCCAGTACGGCGACGATCTCAAGCCGCTGATGTACGGCGAGGGTCTCACCAGCCGGGTCATCAAGTCGGGCAAGCCGCTGATCATCAATCGCGAAATGGACCGCAAGGGCCTAGAGCTGGCGCCGGGGGTCGTCGGCCGGCAGGCGCTGTCGTACCTCGGCGTGCCGATCATGGTTGCCGGCGTCTGCCAGGGCGCGATCAGCGTGCAGAGCACGAAGGTCGAGGGCGCGTACGGCGCCGACGACGAGCGGCTGCTGTCGACGATCGCCGCCAACGTCGGCGTGGCGCTGCAGAATGCCCGGCTGTTCCGCGAAGCGCAGGAGGCTCGCGCCGCGGCCGAATCGGCCAACGAAGCCAAGAGCTCGTTCCTGGCCACGATGAGCCACGAGATCCGCACGCCGATGAATGCGGTGATCGGCATGAGCGGTCTCCTGCTAGACACCAGGCTCGACGCCGAGCAGCACGACTACGTCACCACGATTCGCGACTCGGGCGACGCGCTACTGACCATCATCAACGACATCCTCGATTTTTCCAAGATCGAGGCCGGTCGCATGGACATCGAGGCGCAGCCGTTCGATCTGCGCGAGTGCGTCGAATCGGCGCTCGACCTGGTCACATCGCGCGCGGTCGAGAAGCAGCTCGACACCGCGTACGTGTTCGAGGGCGATATCCCGCGGGCGATCGTCGGCGACGTCACGCGCCTGCGCCAGATCATGCTGAACCTCCTTACCAACGCGGTGAAATTCACCGACGCCGGCGAAGTCGTCCTGACGGCGACCTCGAAGCCGGTCGGCGACGAAAACGTCGAGTTGACGTTCGCGGTGCGCGACACCGGTATCGGGCTGTCGGAGGAGGTCAAGGGCAGGTTGTTCCAGTCGTTCTCGCAGGCCGATTCGTCGACCACCCGCAAGTACGGCGGCACCGGACTGGGACTGGCGATAAGCAAGCGGCTCGCCGAGCTGATGGGCGGCAGGATGTGGGCCGAGAGCGATGGGCCGGGCCGCGGTTCGACGTTTTTGTTCAGCATCCACGCGCCGACCGCCGCGCTGCCGACGGCGCGACAACGCGACTTCGTCGGCGTGCAACCCGAGCTCGCGTCCAAGCACGTTTTGATCGTCGACGACAACGCGACCAATCGCCGTGTGCTGACGCTGCAGGCGACGAAGTGGGGTATGACGCCGCGCGCCACCGAATCGCCGCTCGAGGCGTTGCGCTGGCTCGAACAAGGCGCGGCCTTCGATCTCGCGATTCTGGACATGCACATGCCCGAGATGGACGGCGTCGCATTGGCGCGCCGCATCCGCGAGAAATATACGGGGCTGCCGCTGGTGTTGTTCAGCTCGCTCGGCCGGCGCGAGATCGGCGCCGACGAAGGGTTGTTCGACGCCCATCTGGCCAAGCCGATACGGCAGTCGCATCTGTTCGACACCCTGGTCGGGCTGCTTGCGCGCGATACCGCACCGAGGGCCGCGCCTGCGGCGCCCGGGAAGCCGCAGATCGACCCGGCGCAGGCAGAGCGCCATCCGCTGCGCATCCTGCTGGCCGAGGACAACGTGGTCAACCAGAAGCTCGCGCTGCGCCTGCTGCAGCAGATGGGCTACCGCGCCGACGTCGCCTCGAACGGGATCGAGGCGATCGAATCGGTGCAGCGCCAGCCGTACGACGTCGTCCTGATGGACGTGCAGATGCCCGAGATGGACGGACTCGAAGCTTCACGCCGGATCAACGCCCGTTGGCAGCCGCAGGAGCGGCCGCGCATCATCGCGATGACCGCCAACGCGATGCAGGGCGACCGCGACATGTGCCTCGCCGCCGGCATGGACGACTATCTGACCAAGCCGATCCGGGTCGAGCGGCTGGTCGAGGCGCTCAACGACGTGCCTGCGCGGCGCGAGCGCTGATGGACGTTCCGGCGATCGACCGCGCCACCTTCGACGCGCTCAAGGCCGCGACCGGCGCCGATTTCGTGCCCGAGCTGATCGACACCTTTCTCGACGACGCGCCGCGAATGCTGGCCGACCTGCGGGCAGCGCTGGCGGCCAGGGACGCCGAAAAGTTCCGCCGCACCGCGCATTCGCTGAAATCCAACGGCAATACTTTCGGCGCGCTGACCCTGGGCGCGATGGCGCGCACGCTCGAGCTCGAGGGCATGGCCAAGGCCGACGAACCCGCATCTTCGCTGGCGGCGCTCGACCGCGAATACGCGAAGGTCGCCGCGGCGCTGGCGCTACTGCGCGATGCCTGATCTGCGCGGCGCGGCGGCCCGCCTGCTGGTGGTCGACGACAACAAGGTCAACCGCCTGCTCCTGACCCGCAGCCTGGAACTGCAGGGCCACGCCGTCGCATCGGCGGAGAACGGTCGCGTCGCGTTGGCGATGCTGCGTCGCGAGCCATTCGACCTGGTGCTGCTCGACGTGGAAATGCCCGAGGTCGACGGCTTCCAGGTGCTCGAGCAACTGGTCAACGACCGCCAGCTCGCCGACCTGCCGGTGATCATTACCTCGTCGCTGGAAGGCATCGACAGCGTCGCTCGCTGCATCGAGCTGGGCGCCGAGGATTACCTGACCAAGCCGGTCAATCCGGTGCTGCTCAAGGCCCGCATCGGCGCGAGCCTGGAAAAAAAACGGCTGCGCGACCAGCAGAAGGAATGGGTGCGCCGCTTCGCCGCGCCCGAAGTCGCGCAGGACCTGCAGACATCGGGCTTCGCGCTCGGCGGCAAGCGGGTCGACGCTTCGGTGATGTTCTCCGACATTCGCGGCTTCACGGCGCTGGCGGAGTCGCAACCGCCGGAGGAGACGATCGAGCTCCTCAACACCTACTACGCGCTGATGTTCGACGCCATCAGCGGCCACGGCGGCATCGTGACCCTGATGATGGGCGACGGCCTGATGTCGGTGTTCGGCGCGCCGACGCCGCTGCCCGGACACGGCGAGCGCGCCGTCCGCGCAGCGCTGGAGATGATCGAGCTGGTCGATCTGTTCAACCGCGAGCGCGAACCGGCGGGGAAGCCGGCGATTCGCATTGGCATCGGCATCGCGTCGGGCGAAATGGTGGCCGGCTATACCGGCACCAAGCAGCGCGCGACGTACACCTGTGTCGGCGACACGGTAAACCTCGCCGCTCGCCTCGAATCGCATACCAAGGTCGCGCAGCGGACGATCTTGATCGACGACGCCACCCGCGCCGCGATCGGCGAGCAGTTCGCCATCGAGCCGCTCGGCGCGGTGCCCCTCAAAGGCAAGGCCGTCGCAGTCGAGGTGTTTGCGGTGGAATCGGCGCGGCGATAATTCCGGCGGTCGCCGGGTTTTCAGGAAGTCGTGATGGCTTCCTCGGCAGTTCTGTCTACGGCCGCCGATGCTGCCGCCGGCGCGGCCAGATATCGCCGCTCGATGCGATGCCGCAGGCGTTCCGCCGCTTCGATGTCGGCATCGGTCGGAAAGGTCGGCGCCGCTTCGAGCGGCAGGTCGAGGTTGCGAGCGTTCGGCTTGAGCATGGCCGCCGACATTTCGCATATCGCGTGCCAGCCGTGAAAATTCCTTTGAAAACAGAATTCCGCCGCTTCGACACCGAAACGCCAACTGCCGCGCGCGAGACAGCTACGCGCGCTATCGCGCCGCGGAACATGCTGCCTGCTACAGTGACGCAATGGCGCGCATCTTCGTAACGGGCTCGGCCGACGGCCTGGGACTCCTCGCCGCCAGAATGCTGGTCGGCGACGGGCATCGGGTCGTGCTGCACGCCCGCCACGCCGCGCGGGCGAAGGAAGCGCAGGCCGCGGTGCCGGGAGCCGAAGGCGCGGTGGCCGGCGATCTTTCGAGCATCGCCCAGTGCCGGCAGATCGCGGCCGACGTCAACGTGCTCGGCACCTTCGACGCAGTCATCCACAACGCCGGTATCGGCGATCGCGAGCGGGACCGCGACGCGACCGCCGACGGTCTGCCGCGCGTGTTTGCGGTCAACACGCTGGCGCCCTACATCCTCACGGCGCTGATCCGGCGGCCGAAGCGGCTGGTCTATCTGAGCTCGGGATTGCATCGCAGCGGCGATCCGAGCCTGCGCGACCTGGCGTGGACCGAGCGGCATTGGAGCGGTTCGCAGGCCTACGCCGATTCCAAGCTGCACGACGTGCTGCTCGCATTTGCGGTAGCGCGCCGGTGGCCGGACGTGCGCTCGAACGCGGTGACGCCCGGCTGGGTGCCGACCAGGATGGGCGGCCCGAACGCACCCGACGACCTGGATCTTGGCGCGCAGACACAGGTGTGGCTGGCGACGAGCGGCGATCCGGAGGCGCTGGTCAGCGCAGAATACTTCCATCACCGCAAGCGTAACGCCCCGCTGGCCGCGGCCCGCGACCGGCAGACCCAGGATCGCCTGGTCGCCGCTTGCGCGACGATCTGCGGCGTGGAGCTTCCCGACTAGCTGGCGCGACGTCGCACTTGCGGGTTGCGGTCGCGCGATCCGCCTGGGGACCTAGTAGCGCTTGGTCAGCGTCATGATCTGACCCTCGTGCTTGATATCCATGCGATTGAGGAAGCTCATGCCGAGGAGCGCGATCGACAAGCCGTCGCCATCCATGACCACGGCGTCGACGTTATGGACGCTGACATCGCCGACGCGGACCGTGTCGAGCTTGACGCGGTAGGCGAAGGCGTCACCGTTGGCGGTCTCGAGCACGGCCTTCTGGCCCTGCCGGTAGTCGATGCCGAGGCGGGTCGCCTCGCGGGCGGGCAACGAGATGAACGTCGCGCCGGTGTCGACGGCGAACCGCATCGGTACCCCGTTGACCAGACCGTCGGTCACGAAGTGGCCCCAGTTATCGGCGCTGAGCGTGACCGAATCGCCGCCGGATCTAGGCATGTGGGCGTGGCCAAGCCCGACGGCGGTGCGTTGGCCCTCGATATCGAAGGTGGCGCCGTCGCGATCGACGGCCAGCAGCACGACGCCGCGCGAATTCTTCTGTCCCACGGCCATCGTCTGCAGCGGGCCGCCGTCGATCTGCACCACGGCCTTGTTGGGAAACAGCCCGACGACGTTGACTTCCAGCGCGATCGCGCCGGTCGAGACCAGCAAGCCGGCGATCGCAACGATCCAATGGCGTTTCATGGCGAGCCTGTGAATGATCGAATCATGTTGTAGTTTTCAGACCACCTTCCTGGGCGGCCCGAATCCCCGAGCGTGCGGACCAAGACCATGCACATCGCATGCCAATGCAAAAAGCCTTGTCAAAACAGCGCCGGCGGCCCGAAGCGGGAAACCCTGGACGCGCATTCGCTCGCGCTGGACGGCAACCTTCGCAGCGCCGCGGCACGCCTGGGTCCTCGCTTTCGGACCGAGCTAACATACGGCTCGCGATGGCCGAATTCGAGAACCCGCTGGAAACCTGGAACGCTCGCTTCGCGCGCGACGGCTTCCTGTTCGGCGAAGCGCCGAACGCGTTCCTGCGCCGGGAGGCGCATCGGCTGCGGCGCGGCAGCTCGGTGCTCTGCGTCGCAGACGGCGAGGGTCGCAACAGCGTCTGGCTCGCCGAGCAGGGTTTAGCCGTCACCGCGTTCGATTTCGCGCCGAACGCGGTCGAGAAGGCGCGGCGCCTGGCGCAGCAGCGCAGCGTGAACGTCGATCATCGGCTGAGCGACATGCAAGCGTGGCCGTGGTCGGGCAGGCAGTACGAAGCGCTGGTGGCGATCTTCATCCAGTTCCTGTCGCCGCAGTCGCGTGACGGCATGTTTGCCGCGATGATGTCGGCGGTCGCGCCCGGCGGCTTGTTCCTGCTCGAGGGCTACCGGCCCGAGCAGGTCGACTATCGCACCGGCGGCCCGCCGCGCCGCGATCACATGTATACCCGCGAATGGCTGGAGGCGACGTTCTCCGGCTGGGAGATCCTGGTCATCGAGGACTACGATGCGGTCCTCCACGAAGGACAGGCGCACGACGGCAAATCGGCGCTGATCGATTTGGTGGCGCGCAAGGCGTAAGACCGGTCGCGGCGCCGGCCCCCGCCTTCAGTATCGTTTTTGCAACACGGCTGGCGCCGCTGCTCGGCAAACAAGACCCGCCGCGCCGGCGATGCGCTATATTGCCGGCGAACGGCCCAGGAGGCGCCATGACTCGAATCTCGCTTGCGATCGTTGCCGCCGCGCTGCTGCTGGGCGCGCCGTCGCTGCGCGCGCAATCGCAACAATTGATCATCAACGGCACGCTGAACACCGACGCCAGCGGCTGGACGCTCGGCGGCGGCTGCGGCGACGAGCAATGGGATGGCGCGAACGGCAATCCGCCCGGATCGATCCGCCTCAACGCCTGCGGCGAGCCCGATTCGGATCCGACCGCGTCGCAGACCATCGGCGGCCTGACCGTCGGCGCGACCTACATTATCCAGGTGGACGTCCACCTGCACGTGCCCGCCTCAGGCAGCGGCACCGGCAAGAGCTTCGGCATCTTTTTGAACACCGAGCCCGCCACGCCGCTGCTGCTGACCGAGTTTCTCGACGGCAACTGGCATACCGTCAGGACCAACTTCACCGCGACCAGCGCTTCGGCGACGATCATCTTCGCCGCCGAGCTCGACGCGCGCACGCCCGGCGGCCCGGGCATCACGACCGACGTCTCGTACTTCATCGACAACATCTCGGTCACTCAGGCGACGGCGCCGGGCGCGGTGCCGACCTTGTCCGCTTACACCCTGCTCGCGCTGGGGATGGTCCTCTCGGCGTGCGCGTTGCTCGTGCTTCGCCGCCGTCGCGGATCGGCACGCTCGTAGACAGGGCATCGCAACCGCAGCGCGGCTTCAAATCTCGATCCGGGTTCCGAGCTCGACGACCTGATTGGTTGGGACGTTGAAAAAATCGGTGATGTTCGCAGCGTTACGCGCCATCGCCGCGAACACGCAGTCACGCCAGCGCGCGATCCCTCGCTCGGCCGGCCCCGGCACGATCTTTTCGCGCGACAGGAAGTAGCTCAGCTGCATCGGATCAACGTCCAGCCCCGCCGGCGCGCAAAGGTCCAGCGCGTGCGCGACATCCGGCTGCTCCATGAATCCATAACGCGCGACGACGCGCCAGCAAGACTCGGCCAGCAGTTCGCAGGAGACCCGGCGCGTGGCGGCAGCCCAGGGCGCGTCCAGGAACTCGACCGTCAGGAACACGTTCTGCTCGTGCAGCACCTTGTAGTGCTTGAGGCTGTGCAGCAGCGCATTGGGTGTCGCATTCGGGCTCGAGGTGAGAAACACGGCGGTCCCGGGTACTCGCTGCGGCGGGTGCTGCAGCAGAGTCTTCAGGAACCCCGATAGCGGCGGTGACGATCCGCTCAATCGCTCGAGCAGCGCGTCACGTCCGCGCCGCCAGGTCATCATCACGAAGAATACGATTGCTCCGAGCAGCAACGGGAACCAGCCGCCGTCGAGCACTTTGTGCATGGCCGCAGCGAAGAATACCCCGTCCACCAGCATGAACGATCCGGTTGCCAGGATGCAGATCCACAGCGCATAGCGCCATCGGTAGCGCAGCACGAAGAAGGTGAGTAACGTGGTGACCAACATCGTGCCCATTACCGCAACCCCGTAGGCGGATGCCAGCCGCGACGAACTGCCGAAGCCGACCACCGCCGCGGTCACGACAACGAGCAGCAACCAGTTCACCGCCGGTACGTAGATCTGCCCGATCGTTCGCGCCGATGTGTGCAGGATGGCCGCGCGCGGCAGGTAACCGAGCTGAACCGCCTGCTGCGTCATCGAATACGCACCGGAGATCGTGGCCTGCGACGCGATCACCGTCGCGGCGATGGCGAGCGCGATCATCGGATAGAGCGCCCACCCCGGATAAGCGAGGTAAAACGGGTTTTCGATCGCCGCCGGCTGTGCGATGAGCAGCGCGCCCTGGCCAAAGTAGTTCACCATCAGCGCCGGCCCGGCTACGCCGAACCAGGCGACGCGGATCGCGCGCTTGCCGAAGTGTCCCATGTCCGCGTACAGCGTCTCTGCGCCGGTGACGGCGAGCAGCACCGCCCCAAGCACAATGAACGATGCGAAGCCGTGCCCGGTGACGAAGCCGAGTGCGTGCGTTGGATCGACGGCCGCGAGGATCGCCGGGGCCTTGGCGATCTGCCAGACGCCGACGATGCCGAGCGAGGCGAACCAGACCGCGCAGAGCGGCCCGAAGAACATGCCGACGAGCCCGGTTCCATAGCGCTGGATCGCGAACAGTGCGATCAGAATGCCGGCGGACAGCGGCACGACATAGGGCTTGAGCGCGTCCGTGCCGACCTCCAAGCCTTCTACCGCCGAAAGCACCGAAATCGCCGGGGTCAGCACCGCGTCGCCGTAGAACAGCGCAGCGCCGAACACGCCGATCGCGAGCAGTGCGGCACGCAGCCGCGGCCGGTCGCGTACCGAGGTCGTGGCGAGCGCCAGCAGCGCCATGATGCCGCCTTCACCGCGGTTGCCGGCACGCAGCACCAGCGTCACGTACTTCAGCGAGACGACGACAATCAGCGCCCAGAAGATTGCCGACACGCCGCCGATGATGTTTTCGGTGGTCAGCGGAATGCCGTGCCGCGGATTGAACGTCTCCTTCGCGGCGTACAACGGGCTCGTGCCGATGTCGCCGTATACGACGCCCAGCGCGAGCAGAGCCAGTGCGGCTGTCGTTTGCCGCCGCGGCACTGGCTCGCCCGGGGCGGCCAACGTCGGTTTTGCGTCGAGGACGGTATCCATCGCCACACAGCCTAGAGCAGGAAGCGCCGTCGCGGCGCGGATCGGTTCGATTCTTTACGGGAAATTTACGGCCACGATGCGCTACAGTGGCACCGTGAGCCCGAGGCGATGGTGGCTAGGCTATGCTTTGGCGGCAGGCGCCGCCGTGCTTTGCACGCTGGTCGGATATGCGATGCGTCCGCGCTTCGACCTGGTGAATGTGGCGATGGTCTACCTGCTCGCCGTGGTGATCATCGCGCTGCGCTTCACGCGCGGACCGGCGATCGCCGCCGCTGTGCTCGGCGTCGTCGCATTCGATGTCCTGTTCGTGCCTCCGCAAGGCGCGCTCACCGTCGACGACGTGCAATACCTGCTCACCTTCGCCATCATGCTGGCCGTGGCGCTTATCATTTCCCGCCTCGTCGAAAGCGTGCGTCGCCAGGCTGCAGCGCAGGCCGCCCTCGAAATCGAGGCCGAGACCGAGCGCATTCGCAGTACGCTGCTCGCTTCGATATCGCACGACTTGCGGACGCCGCTCGCGGTGATGGCCGGCGCATCGTCGAGCCTGGAGCAAGGGGGCGAGCGCTTGACCACGGCGGAGCGGAACGCGCTGGCCAAGAGCATATTCGACCAGGCGCGGGAGATGTCCGAGCACGTTGCCAAGCTGCTGCAGATGACGCGCCTCGAGCTGAGCGCCATCAGGCTCGATCGCGACTGGGCCTCGCTGGCCGAGATCGTCGGCACAGTCCTGGCGCGCCTCGCCGAGCGGCTGGCGATGCACCGCGTCATCGTCGACTTGCCGGACGATCTGCCGCTCATCCGCGTCGATGCGACGCTGATCGAGCAGGCATTGACCAACCTGCTCGAGAACTGCGCCAAGCACACGCCACCGGCAACGGTCGTGCGCGTGCGCGCGCAGCGTAGCGACGGCGAAATCGTAGTCAGCGTCGAGGACTACAGCGACGGCCTCGCTGAGCACGACGTCGAACGCGTATTCGCCAAGTTTCATCGCGGGTCGATGGAGGGTCCCGGGACGGGTCTCGGGTTGGGGCTCGCGATCTGCCGCGCCATTGTGCGGCTGCACGGTGGACGAGCCTGGGCCGAGCGCGTGCCCGGCGGCGGCACGGCCTTCCGTTTCACGCTCGCGGTGGAGCAAACGCCCTCGCCTCCGCCGGAACCGTCGGTGGGCTGATCGTGGCTGACCCGTGTCCCGTCGTGCTGATCGTCGAGGACGAACCCGAGATCCGGCGGTTCCTGCGTGCGGCATTGCGCGTCGAGGGCTATCGCGTCGTCGAATCCGCCACCGGCCGCCGCGGCTCGATCGACGCCGGCACGCACAAGCCCGACCTGGCGATAGTCGATCTGGCACTGCCGGACGTCGACGGTATCGAGGTCATTCGCCGCATTCGCGCGTGGTCGCCGATGCCGATCATTGTGCTGTCGGCGCGCGTGCAGGAGCAGTCCAAGATCGACGCACTCGACGCGGGCGCCGACGACTATGTGACCAAGCCGTTCGGCGTACGCGAGCTTCTCGCGCGCGTCCGTGTGGGTCTCCGACAAGCCTACCGCCCGAGCTCCGGCTGGTCGACCATAGGTTTCGGCGGCGCCGAGGTCGACCTCGAAAAACGCGTGGCAAGCCGCAACGGCGAGGACATCCGGCTCACTCCGCTCGAATTCCGAATGCTTGCGACATTGGCCAAGCACCTGGGCATGGTCGTAACGCACCGCCAGCTACTCACCGAGGTGTGGGGACCGACGCACGAGCACGACACGCACTACCTGCGCATCTACATGAAACAGTTGAGGGACAAGCTCGAGGACGACCCGGTGCGCCCTCGACATTTGCTGACCGAGACCGGTATCGGATATCGTCTCGTCGTCGACGAGTGATTTGAACTCGCTCAGACGATCATCGACTGATCGCGGGTCCGTGCCGAAAAAAAAGACCGCCCCGGCTGCCAGCGCCCCCAGCGAGCTTCCGGCGCGCGGCTGGCGGGTCGTGTTGCGCCGGGCGCTGGCCGCGACGGCGCACAACAACCTGTCGGTGATCGCGGCCGGCATCGCGTTCTACGAAGCCTGGGCGTTCTTCCCTGCGCTGGTGGCATTGGTGATCTCCGGCGCAATGGTCTTCGGGGAGCCCTCGGTCGACCGCTTCCTGTCCTGGGTCAGGATCGATCTGCCAGAGAGCTTCAACGTCGTGGTGATCGGCCAGCTCAAGGCGATCGCGGGGCAATCGCGCGGCATTTCCACGCTGACGCTGGTCGGGGCGGCGCTGCTCTCGGTCTGGAGCGCGATGCGCGGCGTGCGAGGACTGGTGCAGGCGCTCAACGTCGTCTACGCGGAAGACGAGAGCCGGCCGTTCTGGCGTCGCCAGCTCCTCGCCTTTTGCCTGTCGGCTTTCGGCGGCGTCCTGCTGCTGATCGCCATCGGCCTGATCGTCAGCGTGCCGCCGTTCCCCGCGCACGACGGCGAGCAGAGTCCGCTTTCGATCATCGCGCCCTCGCGCTGGCCGATCCTGATCGTGCTGCTGATGGTCTTTCTGTCGGTAACCTATCGCTACGCACCCTGCCGGCGCGCGGCCCGATGGCGCTGGGTCACCTGGGGCGCGTCGACCAGCGCAGTGATCATCGTCGTCGGGTCGTTTCTTTTCGCGTATTACGCGGCCCACTGGGCGCACTACAACCCGCTGCTGGGATCGCTGGGCGCGGTGACGATCTTCCTGTTCTGGTCGTACTTGAACGTGCTCGCCATCCTGCTCGGAGCCGAGATCAACGCCGAACTGGAACGGAAGCTTCGCTGACGCCGGCGGGCCGAACAGGATTCCGCCCCGTCCCCGGCCGTTGCGTTACGATCGCAGCATGCTCGTGGTCCGAGGCCTGGCCAAGACGTACACCACGCACAAGACGCGCACCGTCTTCGCCGATGTCGACCTGGACCTCGCCGCCGGCGACTACGTCGCGGTGATGGGCGAGTCGGGAATCGGCAAGTCGACGCTGCTCAACCTGATCGCGGGTCTCGATAGCGCCGATCGCGGATCGATCGTGCTCGACGGCGTCGACCTCACCCGGCTCGACGACGACGCGGTGACCATGCTTCGTCGCCGCGCCTTCGGCTTCGTGTTCCAGGCTTTCCACGTGCTGCCGTATCTGACCGTCGAACAGAACGTCGCACTGCCGCTGTCGCTGCTCGGCGTGCCCTCGGCCGAGGCCCGCGCACGAGTGGCGGCCATGCTGGCCGGCGTGGCGTTGGACGGCCGCGGCGAGGCCATGCCGCGAGAACTGTCGGGAGGCGAGCTGCAGCGGGTCGCGATCGCCCGGGCGCTGGTGCACGCCCCGCGGCTGGTGCTGGCCGACGAGCCGACCGGCAACCTCGATGTCGAGACCGCAGGGCAGGTGCTCGAACTGCTGCGCGGGCAGGTCAAGGCCGGCGGCGCCGCCGGCATCCTGGTCACCCATTCGCGCGCCGCCGCCGCGACCTGCGACCGCGTGTTCCAGCTCACGCCCGCGGGCCTGCGCGCCGTCTGATCGAATCGACCATGCGACCGCGGTTGTCGACAGCGCGAGCCGTCCTCGCCGGTTCGCTGGCGCAGAATCGGATGCGCAGCGCGTTGTCGGGGCTCGCCATCGCGCTCGGCGTCGCGCTGGGCTACGCGGTGTCGCTGATCACCACGACCGCGGTCAACGAGCTGGCGCTGGGCGTCCACTTCCTCTCCGGCGACGCCGATCTCGCGGTGCGGGGGCCGAGCAGCGGCTTCGACGAGTCGCTCTACCCGACGCTCGCGCGGGTGCTCGAGGTAGCCGTGGCGAGCCCGGTGGTCGAGGTCGACGCAAGGCTCGCCGACCGGCACGAGGCGCTCAGCATCATCGGCATCGACGTCTTTCGCGCCGGCGCCGTGCAGCCGAATCTGATCGCCGGCGCCGACGACCGGCTGGATCACCTGCGTCCCGACACGCTTTTCTTAAGCTTCGCCGCGGCGCGCGCGCTCGGAGTCGGTCGCGGCGATACGCTGCGACTGCAAGCCGGCCTGCGCGCGGTGCCGCTGCGCGTCGCCGGAGAGCTCGCGTCCGGGACCGGGCCGCCATTCGCGGTGATGGATATCGCCGCGGTTCAGCAGACCTTCGACCGGCTGGGACGGCTGTCGCGCATCGACCTTCGACTGCGACCCGGCGTCGACGTCGAAGCGCTGCGTGCGCGCCTTCAGCCGCGGCTGCCCGCCGGGGTCGTCGTCGAGCGCCCCGAGGCGAGCGCGGCCGCCGGCGAGCGCCTGTCGCGCTCGTACCGCGTCAACCTGAACGTGCTGGCGCTGGTCGCTCTGTTCACCGGCGGCCTGCTGGTCTTTTCGACACAGGCCCTATCGGTCGTGCGCCGGCGCTCGCAGCTCGCGCTGCTGCGGGTGCTCGGCATGACGCGCGGCGGATTGGCGGCCCTGCTGGTGGCCGAAGGCGCGCTTGTCGGCGTCGTCGGCAGCGCGCTCGGGCTGACGCTGGGATTCGTCCTGGCCGTGGTTGCCGTGCGCACGATCGGGCTCGACCTGGGCGCAGGATATTTTCGCGGCGTCGCGCCGTCGCTCGAGCTCGCGCCGCTTCCGCTGCTGATCTTTTTCGTGCTCGGCGTGCTGATCGCAATGCTGGCGAGCCTGGTCCCCGCGCTGGAGGCGGCGCGAGCGCCGCTTGCGCCGGCGCTCAAGGCCGGCGACCAGGAGCGGCCGTTCGTGAAGCTCGCTCGCGCCTGGCCCGGACTGCTGGTCATCGGCGTCGGCGCGCTGGTCGCGTTGCTGCCGCCGGTCGCCGGCCTGCCGCTGTTCGGCTACCTGGCCATCGCGCTGTTGTTGATCGGCACGCTGATGCTGCTGCCGTGGATCGCGAGGCTGCTGCTGGCCGCGCTGCCGCTGCCGGCGGGCGCGCCCGGTCGGCTCGCGCTGCTGCAATTGCGAGGCGCGCCGGGGCAGGCGGCGGTGAGTCTCACGGCGATCGTCGCGGCGGTCAGCCTGATGGTCTCGATGGCGATCATGGTGACGTCGTTTCGCAGCTCGCTCGACGCGTGGCTCGAACGCATACTGCCGGCCGACGTCTACGTTCGCGCCGGCGGCGCAGGCGACACCGCGTATCTCGACGCCGACGAGCAGGCGAAGATCGCCGCGCTGCCCGGCGTGCGCCGCGCCGAGTTCCAGCGCGAGCAGCAACTGGTGGTCGACCCGGCGCGACCGCGCGTCGTGCTGCTGGCGCGCAATGTCGATGTCGAGCACCTGTCGCGCCAGCTCCGGCTCGTGCGCGGGCCGGTCGCGGTGCCGGCCGGGGCACCGCCTCCGTGCTGGGTCAACGAGGCGATGGACGACGTTTACGGCTTCGCGCCCGGCAAGGTGATCGAGCTGCCGATCGCCGGCAGGCGCGCCGCCTTCACCGTCGCCGGCGTGTGGCGCGACTACGCGCGACCGCAGGGCGCCATCGTCATCGAGCGCGAGCGCTATGTCGCGCTGACCGGCGATCGCAGCGCAAGCAGCGGCGCGCTGTGGCTGGCGCCGGGCGCCGGTCTGCAGCAGCTGAGCGACGCGATCGCGCGCGACGTGCCGGGCGGAGCGAGGCTCGATATCGTCGCGCCGGGCGAGATCCGGGAATTGTCGCTCAAGGCCTTCGACCGGACCTTCGCCGTCACCTACGCGCTCGAGCTGGCGGCGGTGGTCATCGGCCTGCTCGGGCTGTCGTCGGCCTTCGCCGCGCTGGTGCTGGCGCGCCGGCGCGAGTTCGGCGTGCTGCGCCACGTCGGCATGACGCGGCGCCAGATCGGCGCGATGCTCGCCGTCGAGGGCACGACCGTCAGCGGCATCGGTCTCGCCGTCGGTCTGGCGCTCGGCTGGCTGATCAGCCTGGTATTGATCCACGTCGTGAACCGCCAATCGTTCCACTGGGGCATGGAGCTCGCCGTGCCGTGGGCGGCGCTGGCCGGCGCCACACTGGCGGTGCTCGCGCTGTCCACGCTGACCGCGCTCGCCAGCGGCCGGCAGGCGATGAGCGCCCGCGCCGTGCTGGCGGTCAAGGAGGATTGGTGATCGCCCGACGACGACGGTCAAGCGCGGCATGAGACGGCGACTGTTCCTGGCGAGTCCCCTCGCGCTTTACGCATCGGGCGCGATCTCGTCGGATGATTACCCGCGGGTGGTGCCGGGACGCGCGCTCGAATTTCCGCGCGACGCCGGCGCGCATCCGGCCTATCGCAGCGAGTGGTGGTACGTCACCGCGTGGCTGCGCGACGCAGGCGGCCGGCGTTTCGGCGCTCAGGTCACTTTTTTTCGCAATCGGCCGCGCGTGGCGGAGTCGAATCCCAGCGCCTTCGCGCCGCGCCAGCTGCTGTTTGCTCACGCCGCGCTGGCCGATCCCAGGTTGGGCAGGCTGCGCATCGATCAGCGCGCCGCGCGGGCGGGGTTCGGCCTCGCCGGGGCGAGCGAGCAGACGACCGACGTGTGGATCGACGACTGGTCGCTGAAGCTCGAGGGCGAGACCTACGTCGCGACCATCGCCGCTCGCGAGTTTCGCTTCGCGCTTCGTTTCGCCGCCGTGCAGCCGGTGCTGCCGGAAGGCGAGCGCGGCTTTTCGCGCAAGAGCGCCGATCCGGCCAACGCCAGCTACTACTACAGCCAGCCGCAGCTCGTCGTCTCGGGCAACGTGGCGGCGGATGGCGCGGACATGCAGGTGGCGGGAACCGCCTGGCTCGACCACGAGTGGTCGAGCGAAGCGCTGGCGGCGGATGCGGCGGGCTGGGATTGGATCGGCATCAATCTCGACGATGGCGGTGCGCTGATGGCGTTTCGCATGCGCGATCGCTCGGACGCACCGATCTGGGCGGGCGGTACAGAACGCGATGCCGGCGGCCGGTTGCAATCGTTCGGGCCCGGCGACATCGGTTTCAATCCGCAACGCCGCTGGCGCTCGCCCCGCACCGGGATCGATTATCCGGTGGCGATGCAGGTCGACATCGGCGGCCGGGTCTACGATCTCCTGCCGCTGATCGACGATCAGGAGCTCGATTCGCGCGCCAGCACCGGCGCCGTCTACTGGGAAGGCGCGGTGCGCGCGCTGCGCGGCGGCCGCGAGGCGGGACGCGGCTATCTCGAGCTGACCGGCTACGGCAAACCGCTCCGCTTTTGAGATCGACCCGATGCCGATTGCGGCGGGTCGACCAGGCAAGCGTGGACTTGCCCGATCCTCGCGCCGCGCTGCCGTCGGTGCTGTTGCGCGCGCGCTACTCTCGGCAATTCGAGTCCGAGGCCGACGACTACGCCTTCGCCCTGCTCAAGCGCCGCGACTTCTCGCCCCGCATCTTCGCCGACGTTCTGCGTCGGCTGCAGAATAACCCACCCGGAATGCCGGATCGCGGCACGATATTGCGCTATCTCGGCACTCACCCAGCGACCGAGGAACGGATCCGGCGCGCCGAGGAACAGCAGTGACGCGGTCGTAGGCCCCGCAACTTTCGTCGCGGCCACAGCGGCGCGGGTAGAATTGTCGTTTTCGCGATTTCCACGGAGTTGCGCCGCCATGCGCAAGATTCTTCTCGCAGTCTTTCTCGCATCTCCCGCAGCGGGTGCGGCTTCGGCGGAAACGATGGCCGACCGCTGGAACCTGGCGGATATCTATCCGTCGCTGGCCGCGTGGAACGCCGACGCCGCCAGGCTCGAAGGCCAGATCAAGGAACTGGCCGCGTGCAGCGGGCATCTGAACGACAGCGCCACGCGGCTCCGCCAGTGTCTCGACCTGCGCGCAGACGCGACCAAGCGCTACTTCCGGATGGCGGCGTTTTCAGGCGAACAGGTCTCGGAGGACACCGGCAATCCGGCCTATCTCGAGCTCGATCAGAAAGGCGACGTTCTCGGCAACAAGTTGACCGAGGCCGCGGCGTTCTTCGAGCCGCAGATTCTGCATATCGGTGGAGAGCGGATCGCGCAGTTCCTCGAGCAGGAGCCGGGACTCGCCATCTATCGCTTCCCGTTGCAGCAGACGCTGCGACGCGCACCGCACACGCTCGATGACGAGGGCGAGGCCATCATCGCCAGGTTCGGCCTGATGGACAACGCCGGCCAATCCGCCTATTCGATCCTGACCAACGCCGACATCCCATGGCCGAAGGTCAAGCTGTCGACGGGCGAGGAAGTGACGCTCGACGCTTCCGCGTACACCAAATACCGTGAGGCGCAGAACCGCGACGACCGGAAGGCGGTAATGGACGCGTTTTTCGGCGCCTTCAAGACCTACGAGCGCACGATCGGAATCGACCTCTATTCGCAGCTCAAGCAGGACACCGTGTACACCAGGGTGCGGAAGTACCCTGACTCGATCACCCGCGTGCTCGACCGCAACAACATTCCAGTCGGGGTCTTCGACACGCTGATCGCGCAGACCAACGCTAACCTGCCGACCTTGTATCGCTATTTCCGCCTGCGCGCCCGGCTGCTGGGCGTTCCGCAGCTCCACTACTACGACATCTATCCGCCGCTGGTGAAGGGCGACTTCAAGATCCCCTATGCCACGGGACGCAAGCTCGTGCTGGACGCCGTCGCCCCGCTCGGCAAGGACTACGTTGCCGCGCTGACCTACGGGCTCGACCACCGCTGGATGGACACCTACCCGCGCCCGCGCAAGCAGTCGGGCGCGCACATGGACGGCTACGCCTATGACGTGCATCCGTACGTGCTGATGAACTACAACGACGACTACGACTCGGTGACCACGGTGGCGCACGAGTGGGGCCATGCGATGCACTCGTACCTGGCGAACAAGGCGCAGCCGTTCGTCACCGCGAACTACACGACCTTCGTCGCCGAAATCGCGTCGACCTTCAACGAGGAGCTGTTGCTGCAGCATGTGCTCAAGATTGCGAAGACCGACGACGAGCGTCTCTACTATCTGGGCTCGGCGCTCGAGCAGCTCCGCGGCACGTTCTACCGTCAGGCGATGTTCGCCGAATTCGAGCGAACGGTCCACGCCCGCGTCGACAACGGCGAGCCGATGAGCGGCGAAGCACTGACCAAAACCTACTGCGACATACTTAAGCGCTACCACGGCGTGCAGGAAGGCGTGGTCGCGATCGACGATGCGTACTGCGTCGAGTGGGCGTACATCCCGCACTTCTACAACGCTTTCTACGTCTACCAGTACGCGACCTCGATCGCCGCCAGCTCGCTGTTCGCCAAGCGCGTGGAAGCGAAGGAGCCCGGGGCGCTCGAGCGCTACCTCGCCCTGCTCAAGGCCGGCGGATCGAACTATCCTTACGATCTGGTGAAGACCGCCGGCGTCGATCTCGCCACGCCAGCGCCGTACCAGGCGTTGGTAGCGCGCATGAATTCGATCATGGACGAGATCGAGGCGATATTGGCGAGACAGAAGCGATGACCGGACGGCTGCCGGGCGCGTCGATGCGGACTGCGGTCATCGCTTTTCTTGTGCCGATCCTGGCGATCGCCGCGCCACAAGCCTACTCCGCCGACCGCGCCGATCCGGCGAAGGTGCTCAGAATCGCGTTTCCGATCGACGTCTCCGGGCTCGATCCCGCCGGCACTCAGGAGACCTACGCAAGCGCCGTCGAGCGCCGGATTTTCGACGGCCTCTACGTCTGGGACTATCTGGCGCGGCCGTACAAGTTCGTGCCGAGCATCGCCACCGGCATGCCGGAGATCTCGGCGGACGGCAAGACATGGACGATCCGCATCCGGCAGGGCGTCTATTTCGCCGACGATCCCGCGTTCGCCGGCAAGAAACGGGAGCTGACTGCGGCCGACTACGTCTATGCCTGGAAGCGCATCGTCGATCCGCGGGTGCGCTCGCCCAACTCGGACCTGCTGGAGCACAAGCTCGTCGGCCTCGACGCCGCAGTGGAAAAGGCCCGGTCATCCGGCCGGTTCGACTACGACGCCGACATTGCAGGCCTGCGCGCCAGCGATCGCTACACGCTCAAGCTGGAGCTGGTCGAGCCCGACTACACGTTTCTGGAGACCCTCGACAGCGCGGCGTTGTGCGCGGTGGCGCGCGAGGTGATCGAAAAGTACGCCGATGCAAGCGGGCGCACGATGCATCATCCGGTCGGCACCGGCCCGTATCGCCTCAAGGAGTGGCAGCCCGGCCGCCGCATCGTCCTCGAAGCCAATCCGGGTTACCGCGACCAGAGCTTCCCGCCGGCGCCGGCGAATGCCGACGCGGCGGTCAAGAGCGTCGCCGAGTCGATGAAAGGCAAACGCTTGCCGCAGATCGGACGCATCGACATCGCGATCATCGAGGAGACCAATCCGCGGCTGTTGATGTTCAACGCGGGCGAGCTCGACCTGCTCGATATCCCCGGCGACGTCGCCCCCAAGATGATCGACGCCAAGGGCAAGCTGCTGCCCGAATACGCGGCGCGAGGAATGCGCCTCGAGCGCGCGGTCGAGCTCGGCGTCACCTTCGCCTATTTCAACATGGAGGACCCGGTGGTCGGCGGCTACTCGCCGGACAAGATCGCGCTAAGACGGGCGGTCTGCAGCGCGTACGACCTGCCCTCCGAGATCCGCGTCATCCGCAACGGCCAGGCGCTGCCGGCGACGCAGCCGATTCCGCCCGACGTCGAGGGTCACGTGCCGAACTACAGGGGACTGTCGCCATACGACCCGGCGACGGCACGCGCGCTGCTCGACCGGTTCGGCTATCGCGACCGCGACGGCGACGGTTTCCGCGAGCTGCCCGATGGCCGGCCGCTGACGATCCACCAGATGTCGTATGTCGGCGCCGTCTACCGGGAATTCGACGCGCTGTGGCTTCGCAGCATGCGCGACGCAGGCATCCGCATGGATTTCCAGATCCAGACCTTCCCCGAGGGGTTCAAGGCGGCCCACGCCGGAACGCTGCAATTCTCCGCGTTCGGCTGGAGTGGCGACACCGCCGACGACTTCATGCGCATCTTCTACGGGCCCAACGCCGGCGCCAGCAACCTGTCGCGATTCAGGAACGCCGAGTATGACGCTCTTTACGCCAGGAGCCGCCGCACGCGCGACACCGAGGAGCGCGCCAGGCTCTACGAGACGATGACCAGGATCGTATCCGCCCAGGCGCCGTGGTGCAGCAACGTCTACCGCATCAGCAGCACCGTCGTCGCGCCGAGGATTCGCGGCTACCGCAAGAACGTGCACTACTTCGTGACGCCGTGGGAGTACCTCGACATCGATAGCGGAGCACGGGGAACAGGGCGTTGAAGATCGTGGCCGGCTGGCCGTGGCT
>DATEFZ010000085.1:0-4541 GCA_035280325.1 Casimicrobiaceae bacterium | reverse complement strand
CGCGGCTGGATCGCCGGCGCCTGCCTGTTCGCCGCGGCCGCGGCGATGGTGCTGGTGCTGGCCGGGCTGGTCCATTCCGGAGGCCGCTGGCGAGCCGGTCCGCCGGGCTTCGGCATCGACGGCAGCGCATTCGAGCTGCTCCGCGGACGGGGTCACGCGCAGGGCAGCGCGTTCGTGCTCGAAGCGACCGACCGCGAGCGTCTCGCCGTGCTCGCCGCGCGCCTGCCGGCGTTTCGCGCCGACGACTATCCGCGGGTCGATTTCGACCTGCACGCGAGCGACGTGCTGCCGATCGACCTGTCGCTGGTCTGGCGCACCGCCGAGCGACCGAATCGCAACTTCTCCAGGGCCCTGACCTGGACCGGCACGCGTATCGCGCCGCTCGAGCTGGGCGAGCAGGACGGGTGGACCGGCACGGTGACCGACCTCGCCCTGGTGGCGCGCGGCGCGATGCCCCGGCCGCTGCTGCTCGGATCGTTGCGCATTCCGCAGGTCTCGACGGCAAGCGTGATCGCCGACATTTTCCGCCAGTGGTCGGCGTTCATTCCGATCGTGGCGGCGTCGGTGACGCTGCCGTTCGATGCCGAGCGCAGCCATTTTTTCACCTTGCTCGAAACGGTGGCCGCGGCCGCGATCATTGCCGTGCTCGCCTGGCGGCTGGCGGCGCGCCGCGCCACGGCGCGCGACCCGCGCGTCTTGGCGGCGATCCTGCTGGCGGCGTGGCTCGTCCTCGACGCGCGCTGGCAGATCAACCTCTGGCGGCAGCTCGCGCGCACCGGCGCGACTTACGCCGGCAAGAGCGTCGAGCAAAAGCGGCTCGCTTCCGACGATCGCGAGCTCTACACGCTGATGCAGGGTGTCCTGCGCGCGCTGCCCGCGCCGCCGGTGCGCATCCATTTCCTCGCCGACGATCTGGCGCTGCGCACGCGGGGCTCGTATTTCCTCTATCCGCAGAACGTCTATCACAGCCTGACGCCGCGCGCGCGGGCGCCGGTTCCGGGCGACTTCAGGAGCGGCGACTACGTGCTGTTGCTGCTGACCGGCGACCTGGCCTACGACGGCGCGACCGGGGCGCTGGTCTGGCGCGACGGCCGACGCAAGGCGGCCGAGCGGATCCTGTCGGAGCCGCCCGGTCTCGAGCTGGTGCGCGTGCGATGAGCGGCATAGAACGCGTGATCGGGTCGCGACCAGGACAACCCGGTGCGTGATTTTCTCGCCGTCGCGCTGAGCGTCGCGCTGCCGTGGCTCGCCGGCACCGCTTGCGTGCTGGCGCTGCAGCGCGGCGCCGAACGGCGCGATTTCGCCGTCGCCGTCGGTTACGGCTACCTGCTCGGCGCGCTGGCCACCACGCTGGTGATGCGCGGGCTCGACACGGCGGCGGTGCGCTGGACGCAAGCGCTGATCGCGGTGCCGCTGGTCGCGCTCGCCGCGCTCGCCGGCTGGTTCGGATGCCGGCCGTTCCCGCCGCTGGCTGCCGAGTGGCGGCAGAGCCGCGACCGCGTCGCGGCTCTGTCCTCGTCGCAGCGCGCGCTGCTCTGGATCTGTCTCGCGCTGATCGCCGTGCGCCTCGCGGGCCTCGGCCTCGAGCTGGCGTGGCGTCCGCTGCTGCCGTGGGACGCCTGGGCGCAGTGGGCGACCAAGGCGAAGGTCTGGTACGCCTACGGCTCGCTCACCGCCTTCGTCGATCCGGCGCAATGGCTGGCGACCGGCACGCCGATGCAATTCGTCGACGCGCATTCCGAGTATCCGGCGACGGTGCCCTTGCTCCAGGTCTGGACGGCGCTGAATCTGGGACGGTGGGACGAGTCGCTGATCAACGCACCGTGGCTGGCGTTGCTCTGTTCGCTGGGCATCGCGTTCTACGCCCAGCTGCGGCGCATCGGCGTCGGCCTCGCCGAGGCGATGCTGGTCACCTATCTGCTGCTTTCGATCCCCTTCATCGACCTGCACGTCGCGGTCGCCGGCTACGTCGACATTTTCATCGCCGCCGCGTACGGCCTGGCGGCAATGGCGCTGTGGCGGTGGACGCGCACGCGCCGGCGCGCCGACGCCGCGCTGGCGCTGCTCGGCGCGGTCGCCTGCATCGCCATCAAGAAGGAGGGGATCGTATGGGCGCTGACCTTGCTGCCGCCGGTGCTGGTCGCCATCGACCGGCGGCTGGGCCTGCGCGTCGCAGCGGCCCTGGGCGCCGCGACGCTGCTCTATCTCGCCTTCGGCCCGGCCGAAGTCACGGTGCTCGGCTACACGCTGCGCACCCAGTTCGCCAACGTTTCACAGCCGCTCTTCGAGCACTTTTTCGAGATGGACAACTGGCATCTGCTCTGGTATCTGGCGCTAGCGGTCGTTACCTTGCGCGTCCGCGTGCTGCTGTCCGCAGCGCTGGCGCCGATGACCGTGGCGATGGCCGGCGCGTTCGCCTTCGTGTTCATCGTGTTTTTCTTCAGCAGCGCCGCGGGCGGCGTCGCCGACGAGACGCTGGTCAACCGCCTGCCGCTGCAGCTGGTTCCGGCGCTGGCGTTCTATCTGGTGCTGCTCTGGCGGGAGGCGCCCGAGCCGGCGAATGACGCGGCGACCGCAGCAGCGCGTCCTGCCGCGTAGCACCACGCCAGCGCGGCAGCGCTGTAAAGATAGTAGAGCTGGTGGAAGAGGACGGCGCCGATGGCGAAAGCGATGCCGCGGCGGCGGCGGAAGAATCCGAGCAGGCTGGCATTGGCGGCGACGACCACGCCGGGCATGGCCAGCGTCAGCGGCCAGGGCGCGATCGACGCCGCGGCCAGGCCAACCTCGAGCAGCCAGCATAGAGCGAGCACCGCGCGCGCCCGCTCGGCGCGATCCATGTTGAGCCGGCCCGACCACCACCCGTGCTCGACGATCAGCCGCGACCACGGCAGCGCGCGACGGAACAGCTCGGTGTGAAGCAGCGGACCCAGGCGCCAGACCTTGAGATGCGTGGCGAGCAGCGTCGGAGCCAGGTGGATGCGAAGACCCCGCCGGACGAGACGCAGCCCCAGCTCGATATCCTCGATCGACGATTGCGGATACCGTGCGGCGTCGAATCCGCCGGCGTCGACGAACGCCTGGCGGCGAATTGCCCCGCAGCCGGCCCAGAAGGTCCCGACGTCGCCGCCCGCGCCGCTATGGTAGTAGTGGTGAACGAGATTCTTGTACTGCGAGCAGAAGGTTGCGGCGGGAGGATCGTCGTCGTAGCTGCCGAGCACGGCGGCGGCGCCGGTGCGCCGCATCGTCTCGACCAGCACCCGGGCCGCGTCGTCGTGCACGACGACGTCGGCGTCGACGAACCACAGGATGTCACCGATCGCCTGCGCAGCGGCGACGTTGCGCGCGCCGCCGGGACCGAGCCTGCCACCCGAGTGGAGCACCGCGACGCCGGCGGCGCCGGCGATCGCCGCGGTATCGTCGTCCGAGCCGTCGTCGACGACGATGATCTCCGCCACTTCGCCGCGCGCGCGCATCGCCGACAGCGGCGCGAGGCTTTGCCGCAGGGTGGCTGCTGCGTTGTAGGCGGGTAGGATGACCGAGACGGTGGGCTCGGCAGCTCCGCGTGCGCCGGCGATCGACAGGTTCGGCATCTTCCTCCCAGGCCGGCGTCGAAGCTACCGCCGGCATACGGCAGACTGACCATCGCGTCAGGCGACGGGCACTATAATGGCCGGCACCGATCTGCATCCCGCGGCAAGCTTCGCGGTGCAGCGCGGAGACGAACCTGGTCGTCAGTCTAGCAGGCCGACCGATCGTACGCGATGCGCAACGCAGTGCCACGGCAGATGACGAACGAGGACACGGTGACCGAGCGCAGCGCCCGACCCGGCATCGACCGGCGCTGGGATCGTGCGCTCGAGCCGCTGCTGGCCGACAGCAGCGAGTCGTTATGGCGGCGGCACAGCGACGCGGTCAACGAAGCGCTGTTCCGGCGCTGGCTCGACGGCGAGCGCTGCGCCGACGCGCTGAAGACCGATCTGTACGACGAAGCGATGGGGGCGGGGCTCTATCCGATGCTGGCAGCGCATGCGATCCGGGTCGCGGCGATCGATGTCACGACTTCGGTCCTGGCGGCAGCCCGCGCGCGGCACCCCGGTTTGCTGGTCGTCGCCGCCGACGCGAGACGCCTGCCGTTCGCCGACGGCGCCTTCGACCTGGTCGTTTCGAACTCGACCCTCGACCATTTCGACGCCCGCAACGAGATCCTGGCGGCGCTGCACGGCATCCATCGCGTTCTGCGCTCCGGCGGCAGGCTGCTGCTGACGATGGACAACGCGGCCAACCCGGCGGTCGCGCTGCGCAACATGCTTCCGTTTTCGCTGTTGCGAAGAGTTGGACTGGTGGCTTACCCGATCGGCGCGACCGGCGGACCGCGCCGGCTTTCGCGCATGGTGCGCGCGGCGGGATTCGAGGTTCAGGACACGGTCGCCTTGCTGCATTGCCCGCGCGCGCCGGCGATCGCTCTGGCCCGCCGTCGGCAGCGGCGCGGCTCCGCCGCGGCGAGCGAGCGCTTCCTCGAGCGGGCGATGGGCTGGGAGCGC
>DATEFZ010000084.1:0-3426 GCA_035280325.1 Casimicrobiaceae bacterium | reverse complement strand
CGTCGAGCCCGGCCCGCAGCCCGGCGACTGGCCGACCGCGGCGGTCGACCTGGCAACGCTTGCGCGCGCGGTCGTCACCGACCTCGCGCCGCTGGCCGCCGCCAAGCGCATCGACCTGGGTCTCGCGATCGAGTCGCAAGCACAGGTCGACGGCGATCCCGACGCGCTGACCACGCTGCTGTCGAACCTGGTCGACAACGCGCTGCGCTACACGCCGGAAGGCGGCAGGGTCGACGTCGGGGTCGAGGTCGATGCCGAACAGCCGGTGCTCAGCGTGCGCGACACCGGTCCGGGCATCGCGCCGGCCGACCGCGAGCGCGTGTTCGATCGCTTCGTGCGCGGCACCGCCGCCGGCAGCCCGGTGCGAGGCAGCGGACTGGGCCTGTCTATCGTCAAGCGCATCGCCAGCCGGCACGGTGCCGACATCGCCGTCGGACCGGGGCTGGCCGGCGGCGGGGCCGGCATCAGCGTGCGCTTTCCCGCCGGAAAAGCCCCGCTGCCGACATGGGCTGGCGGCGGCCGGCCTTAAGTCTGGCTTAAGTATCGCCCCCTATCCTTGGGGCATGCCCGGGCCGACGCCCGGCCAACTTCTTTCCAGGAGATCAGCGATGCCAGCGAACATGTTCAAACGCAACGCGGTCGCGCTCGCCCTCGCCGGTGTGTTCGCGCTGGGCGGAATAGCCGCCGATCGCATCGCGCCGTCGGCGGCGTTTGCCGCAGGCGTGCCGACGGCGCCTCCGTCCGCCGCAGCCATCAACGCCGCGCCGGTCGCGGCGCTGCCCGACTTCAGCGGGCTGGTCGAGCGCTACGGCCCCGCCGTGGTCAACATCAGCGTGATGGCGGGCGACCACAAGGTGATCGGCGAGGACGAAAGCGACCAGGGTCCCGACCTACAGGGCCTGCCGCCGGAGTTCCGCCAGTTCTTCCATAACTTCCAGATGCCGCGCCGCGGTCCGACGCGCGGCGTGGGCTCGGGGTTCATCGTCGATCCCAACGGTATCGTAATCACCAATGCGCACGTCGTCGACGGCGCCGACGTGGTCGACGTCAAGCTGACCGACAAGCGCGAGTTCAAGGCCAAGGTGCTCGGCGTCGACAAGGCGACCGACATCGCGGTGCTGAAGATCGACGCCAAGGACCTGCCGGTGGTCAGGACCGGCAATCCCAACCAGACCAAGGTCGGCGAATGGGTGGTCGCGATCGGCCAGCCGTTCGGCTTCGAGAACACGGTGACCTCGGGCATCGTCAGCGCCAAATCGCGGGCGCTGCCCGAGGATTCGTACGTGCGCTTCATCCAGACCGACGCGGCGGTCAATCCCGGCAACTCCGGCGGACCGCTGTTCAACATGAGGGGCGAGGTCATCGGCGTCAATTCGCAGATCTTCAGCCGCTCCGGCGGCTCGCAGGGCCTCGCCTTCGCGATCCCGATCGACGTCGCGATGCACGTCGAGCAGCAGATCGTCGAGCACGGCAAGGTTTCGCACGGCCGGCTCGGCGTGATGATCCAGGACGTCAACCAGGCGCTGGCCGAGAACTTCGGATTGGCCAAGCCCAGCGGCGCGCTGGTCAGCTCGGTGCAGAAGGGCAGCGCCGGCGAGAAGGCCGGCCTCAAGCCGGGAGACGTGATCGTCAAGCTCAACGGCGAGGACATCGCCGGATCGAGCGACCTGCCGCCGAAGATCGCGTCGCTGAAGCCGGGATCGAGCGTGACGCTCGAAGTATGGCGTAACGGCGCGCCGAAGGAGCTGACGGCGACGCTGGGCGCGATGAACGACAAGACCGCGGTCGCTTCGTCGACCGACAAGCAGGATCTCGCCAGCGCGCGGCTGGGCATCGCCGTGCGGCCGCTGACGCCGGAGGAGCGGCGCGACAACGACCTGCCGGGCGGGCTGGTGGTGCAGGACGTGGCGGGAGCGGCCGAGCGCGCAGGCGTGCGCCCGGGCGACGTCATCGTCGCGGTCAACACCACGCCGGTGAAGGACGTGGCGCAGCTCAAGGAGCTCGTCGCCAAATCGGGCAAGACCGTCGCCCTGCTGGTGCAACGCGACAACGCCCAGATCTTCATCCCGGTGACGCTGGGTTAGAAACTTTTCTCCCTCCGGCGCCGGCAAGACTCCAGGTCGGCCCGGTCCCTCGAGCGGACGGCGTCCCCGTCCGCTCTTTTTTCGCCTGTGACCTGCCGGCCACACCGGCTTCCGGGTACGCCGGGTCCCGGCACTGGCCCCTCTTGACAGCCGCCGATATTGTGGTGATATCCTTTTCATATCGGCGGTACTTCGCGCCACGAGCGGGAGGCGTCATGGATACGGTCGGCGGCCAGAGGAGCGTGCACCGCGAGCGCCCGACGGCGACGTGGAACGGCTTCGCGGCCCTGGTCATCGGCATCGCACTGATCGCCGGCGGCCTGTGGCAGCTCGTGCACGGCATTCGCTACGCCGGCACGGGGGGACTGTTCGGCACGGTCGCGATCTTCGTCGTCGTGTTCATCGTCGGCGCGCTGCTGCTGGCCGGGCTCTATACCCTGCAGCCGAACGAAGCCGCGATCCTGCAGCTCTTCGGCAGCTATCGCGGCACCTCGCGCACGCCCGGCCTGCGCACCACCAACCCGTTCTACAGCCGGCGCAAGATATCGCTGCGCGCGCGCAATCTGAACGGCGAGCGGCTCAAGGTCAACGACAAGCGCGGCAATCCGATCGAAATCGCCGCCGTCGTCGTCTGGCGCGTCGACGACACCGCGAAGGCCGCCTTCGACGTCGACAACTTCGAGAACTACGTCAAGCTGCAAAGCGAGGCCGCGGTCCGCCATCTGGCATCGTCGTTCGCCTACGACCACGGCGACGTGCATGCGGACGGCCAGCTCGAGCCGACGCTGCTAGCGAGCGCCGACAGCATTTCGCAGGCCCTGGTGCTGGAGCTGCAGCAGCGCCTCGACAAGGCCGGCGTCGTGGTCGAGGAGGCGCGGCTGATGCACCTGGCGTACGCCCCCGAGATCGCCCAGGTCATGCTGCGCCGCCAGCAGGCGGAAGCGATCATCGCGGCACGGGCCAAGATCGTGCACGGCGCGGTGTCGATGGTCGACATGGCGTTGCGCGAGTTGTCGGACAAGCAAGTGGTCGCGCTGGACGACGAGCGCAAGGCGGCGATGGTCAGCAATCTGATGACCGTGCTCTGCGCCGAAAGCGAAGTGCAGCCGGTGGTCAACACCGGTACGCTGTACAACTAAGGAACCTCTGCAAAAGTCCCACATGAGCCGCGTTTCTGCCGCAATGGCTTCAGATGCTAGGCGTCGCGGCGCAGCGAATAGCTTGGCCTATTCGCAAGCCGCGCAACGACGCAGATGAGGCCATACGGCCGCCGCGGGTGGAGGAGCGAAGCTCGCGACCCCGAAGGCGGCCGTTCATCCGCGCGCTCCCGGTCGCGCGCTTC
>DATEFZ010000083.1:0-8595 GCA_035280325.1 Casimicrobiaceae bacterium | reverse complement strand
TCGCCGGCGTGCGCGCGCGCGAGCAGCGTCGCCGCCGGATCGTGGCGCGGATCGGCGCTGAACAGACCCGAGCGGTCGGTGAGCAGTATCAGGACGTCGGCTTCGATCAGGTTGGCCACCAGCGCGCCCAGCGTGTCGTTGTCGCCGAGCCGGATCTCGTCGGTGGTGACGGTGTCGTTTTCGTTGATCACCGGGATCACGCCCAGCCGGAGCAGGGTGAGCAGCGTCGAGCGGGCGTTCAGATAGCGCCGCCGGTCGGCGAGGTCCTCGTGCGTCAGCAGCACCTGCGCGGTGTGCAGGCCGAACCCCTTGAACGCAGCCTCGTACGCCTGCACCAGTCCCATCTGCCCGACGGCGGCCGCGGCCTGCAGCTCGTGGATCGCCACCGGCCTCTTCGGCCAGCCGAGGCGCAGCATCCCTTCGGCGATTGCGCCGGAGGATACCAGCACGACTTCGCGGCCGTCGCGTCTGAGCTCGGCGATCTCGCCGGCCCAGCGCGCTACTGCGGCGTGATCGATGCCGCGCCCGTCGTTGGTGACCAGCGTCGATCCGAGCTTGATCACCAGGCGGCGTGCCGCAGCGACCACCGACCGGGCGGCGCTGGTCATTGCGCAGCCACCGCTTCGACCGGATGCGCGTCGAGCCAATGCTGGACCGCGTACACCAGCTCGCGGCAGCCTTCGCCGTCGATCGCGGCGATCGCGAACACCGGGCCTTTCCATCGGTACGATTGGACGAACGCCGCGACGCGTTGCGCGCGCTCGGCCGGATCGATCAGATCGACCTTGTTCAGCACCATCCAGCGCGGCTTGTCGGCGAGCGCGCGATCGTATCGCGCCAGCTCGTGCACGATCGCGCGCGCATCGGCGACCGGATCGGCATCGGGGTCGAGCGGCGCCAGGTCGACGACGTGCAGCAGGAGCCGCGTGCGCTGCAGGTGGCGCAGGAACTGGTGGCCGAGCCCCGCGCCCTCGGCCGCGCCTGCGATCAATCCCGGCACGTCGGCGACGACGAAGCTCTTGGCCTCGTCGACGCGAACGACGCCGAGATTGGGCGCCAGCGTCGTGAACGGATAGTCGGCGACCTTGGGGCGCGCGGCCGAGATGGCACGAATCAGCGTCGACTTGCCGGCGTTCGGCAAGCCGACCAGTCCGACGTCGGCCAGGATCCTGAGCTCGAGGCGCAATTGCCGGCGCTCGCCCTCGCCGCCGGGCGTCGACTGGCGCGGTGCGCGGTTGGTGCTCGACTTGAAATGCAGATTGCCGAGCCCGCCGCGGCCGCCCTGGGCGAGGAGCGCGGTCTGTCCGTCGGCCACGAGGTCGGCGACCGCGTCGCCGGTTTCGGCGTCGCTGATCACCGTGCCGACCGGCATGCGCAGCACGATGTCCTCCGCGCCGCGGCCGTATTGATCGGCGCCGCGTCCGTTCTCGCCGCGGCGCGCGCGATGGATGCGGGCGTAGCGATAGTCGATCAGCGTATTGATGTTGCGGTCGGCGATCGCGACGATGCTGCCGCCGCGCCCGCCGTCGCCGCCGTCGGGGCCGCCGCGCGGCACGTATTTTTCGCGCCGGAACGACACCGCGCCGTTGCCGCCATCGCCGGCGACGACCTCGATCGTCGCTTCGTCGATGAATTTCACGCCGCGGGGCGCCGGAACAGCAGGAAGCGCTCGGTAGCGTCGCCGCGGCGATGGCCTTCCCAGACCTTTTCCCAGGCTGAATCGGGCGGCGTATCCGGCTCGCCCCGGCCGACCTGCATCAGCAGCATCGTGCAGTCGTTCGCCGCGGCGAGATCATCGCGGATCGGCGCCACGCCGCCGAAATAGTCGAACAGGGCGCTCTGCGGCTCGCCGACGTCATGGCCGGCCACGCAACGAGTGCCGGCAGGCAGCTGCCGCGCCAGCGCTTCCGCGACCGGCCGATAGCTGCGGCGTGAATCGAGATACGGCAGCCAGATCGTCATGTAAAGGCCCCACACCAGCGTCATGCCGGCAGCCCAGTTGAGCACGGCACGGCGGTTCGAGCGACGCGCCGGCCGCACCAGCGCGACCCAGAGCACGCTCAGGAAAACCGAGACCGCGAACGCGAACGGCTGCCAGGGCGGCCGGAAACCCGGCTGCGTGTCGCGGAACGCGCTCGCCACCGGTTCCGGCAGTCCGTGCCACAGCGATTCGATCCACAGCCCCCAGACGAGGGCGGCGAGCAGGCCGAAGGTCAATATCCCGAACCAGTCGAGCGCCGCCGAGTAGCCGCGCTTGAGCGTGTCGACCTCGGCCGCGCCCAGCAGCGACAGCGCCGGCAGCAACAGCAGGCCGAGCGTCGCCCGCGGCTCGGCCGCGGCCGACAGCACCGCCATCAGCGCGATCGTCGTCAGCAGCGGCAGCACGATCCCCGGCTGCGACAACCCGCCGTTGTAGCCGCGCGCGCGCAGATACAAGGTCCACAGGCCGAGCGGCAGCGCCGGCCACGCGAACCACAACAGATTTTTCAGGTAGTAGAACGGCTCGACCGGCGGCGATCCCGGGGCCAGGCCGAAGAAGCGGACCAGGTTCGGGCTGTCGCGCCACGTCGCGAACAGCGCGGGATCGCGCAGATAAAGCGCCAGCGGCCAGGCGACGATGAGCGGCGCCGCCACCAGCACGGCGATCGCGAGCGTCGCGGCATAGCGGCGACTTCGCCATGGGCGCAACGCCGCCAGGATCAGAGCGATCAGCGCCATCAGCGCAGGCCATAGCGGACCGAGGGTGAGGAATGCGCACCCGGCGGCTAGCCCAAGCAGCACCCCGGCGAGCGCCGCCCTGCGCAGCGCGAGCGAGAGCGCGTACAGCGCCAGCGCGAAGGCAGGCAACAGGCCGATTTCCGGCGCCAGCGCGTGGCCGCGATCCCACAAGCCGATGCAGCCGATGAACAGCAGCACCGGCAGCCAGCCGAAGGCACGGCCGTACAGCCCGCGTCCCGCGAGCGCCAGCAGCCACAGCGTCAGCGCCAGACAAATGCCGCTTGCGATCCGCGCGCCGTCATGCGGCGAAAGGAGAGGCTCGAACACCTCGGCGCCGCCGGCAGCGAGCGCGTAGAACAACGGCGGACGCGTTGCGGGCGACTCGCCCGGAAGCTGCGGCGCGATCCAGTCGCCGTTGCGCAGCACGTCGCGGGCGATGCCGAAGGTCATCGCATCGTCGGGTTTCCACGGATCGTGGCCGAACAAGCCGAGCAGTATCCAGGCGGCGCAGAGCAACGCGAGCCCCGCCTGCTTTATTCCGCGGTAGGGTCCGGAAGGCGACAGGCCGGCGGGATCGTCTACGGCGGTGGAATCGGCCAGGGGCATGGCAAGTAGCGCTTCGTCCCGCACACTAGTGGTTTATTGCGCGCGACGCCACCCGCCGGCGGCGGCGGGTGCAACAAAAAAGGCAGCCGAGGCTGCCTCTTGCCGTGCCGCGCGAACGACCTTAAGTCGCCTTGGCCGCGCTCTTGCCGGCAGCCTTCCCGGCGGCGCTCTTTCCGGTCGGAGCCGGCGGCTTCGGAGGCGGCGGCGCGGCGGGCTTGGCCGCGTAGCGTTGGCGGAATTTTTCCACCCTGCCGGCGGTGTCGACGATCTTCTGCTTGCCGGTGTAGAACGGGTGGCAGGCCGAACACACCTCGACGTGCAACGGCTTCTGCACGGTCGAGCGGGTGGTGAACGTGTTGCCGCAGCTGCACGTCACCTGGATTTCGCTGTACTGGGGATGAACTTTCTCTTTCATCGGCTTGGGCTCCGGGGGGCTTCCGGCCTGGGCAATCCGGCGATTATGAGCCGTTTGCTGCTGCGGTGCAACAAGCGGACCGCTCCGGCCGGAAATGGCGGCGAAACCCGCAAATTCAAGCACTCGATCGGGTAAAAAGGCTAGTTGCCGCGCCGCATCGAGTCGAAGAATACGCCGTCGAAGGGCGGAGCAGGGGCCCCGCGCTTGGCGGGGATGCGACCCCGGAGACGGCGGACGGAATTCAAACTCGCTCTCGCGCCGTCAGGCGTTCGACGCGTGCGCTAGTTGCCCCGCCGCATCGAGTCGAAGAATTCCGCGTTGTTCTTGACCTGCTTGACCTTGTCGACCAGGAACTCGGTCGCTTCCAGCTCGTCCATCGGATACAGGAGCTTGCGCAGCACCCACACTTTCGGCAACACGTCGGACTTGAGCAACAGCTCCTCCTTGCGCGTGCCCGAGCGGTTGACGTTGATCGCCGGGTAGATCCGTTTCTCGGCCATGCGGCGATCGAGGTGGATCTCCATGTTGCCGGTCCCCTTGAACTCCTCGTAGATGACGTCGTCCATCCTCGACCCGGTGTCGATCAGCGCGGTGGCGATGATGGTCAGCGAGCCGCCTTCCTCGATGTTGCGAGCCGCGCCGAAAAACCGCTTCGGCCGCTGCAGCGCGTTGGCGTCGACGCCTCCGGTCAGCACCTTGCCCGACGCCGGGACGACGGTGTTGTAGGCGCGCGCGAGGCGCGTGATCGAATCGAGCAGGATCACCACGTCCTTCTTGTGCTCGACCAGCCGCTTGGCCTTTTCGATCACCATTTCGGCGACCTGCACGTGGCGGGTCGCCGGCTCGTCGAACGTCGAGGACACGACTTCGCCGCGCACCGTGCGCTGCATCTCGGTCACTTCCTCGGGCCGCTCGTCGATCAGCAGCACGATCAGCACGACTTCCGGATAGTTGGCGGCGATCGAGTGCGCGAGGTGCTGCAGCATCACCGTCTTGCCCGACTTGGGCGACGACACCAGCAGCCCGCGTTGTCCCTTGCCGATCGGCGCCACGATGTCGATGATGCGGCCGGTGATGTTCTCTTCGGCCTTGATGTCGCGCTCGAGGATCAGCGGCTCGTCGGGGAACAGCGGCGTCAGGTTCTCGAACAGTATCTTGCTCTTGGCGTTCTCCGGCGGCTCGCCGTTGACCTTGTCGACCTTGACCAGCGCGAAGTAGCGCTCGCCGTCCTTTGGCGTACGGATCTCGCCCTCGATCGTGTCGCCGGTATGCAGGTTGAAACGGCGGATCTGCGACGGCGAGATGTAGATGTCGTCGGTGCCGGCGAGGTAGCTGGTGTCGGGCGAGCGCAGGAAGCCGAAGCCGTCGGGCAGCACCTCCAGCGTGCCGTCGCCGAAAATGCTTTCGCCCTTCTTGGCCTGGTTCTTCAAGAGAGCGAAGATCAGGTCGTGCTTGCGCAGCCGGTTGGCGCCGTCGATCTCGTTGGTGTTGGCGATCTCGACCAGTTCGGTGACGGGTTTGGACTTGAGGTCGGACAGGTGCATGAGGGTGTGGTTGCGAGAGGAAACCGGGGCGGACCCGGGAGCAACTAAGCGGCCGCGAGACCTGCGGCAAAATAAGGGAGGTTTGGCGCCGGATAAACTGCGACCGCGGACGGCGGCGCCGGCGACGCCCCGATAACTTCAAGGCGGGGCGCGTTACTTCAACGACTTGAGAGGTTAGCCGGTTCGGATAGGGCTGTCAAATAGCACTGGCCGGGCACCCACAGGACGGTCGCCGCGCGGGCGGCTGGCGAGCCGTTCGGTCAGATGTGGCTGTCGATGAAGGCGGTCAGCTGCGACTTCGAAAGCGCGCCGACCTTCTGCGCGGCGATCTCTCCGCCCTTGAACAGGATCAGCGTCGGGATGCCGCGGATGCCGTACTTGGCGGGCACGCCCGGATTGGCGTCGATATCGAGCTTGGCGACGGTGAGCTTCCCGGCATAGCTCTTGGCGACGTCGTCCAGGATCGGCGCGATCATCTTGCACGGCCCGCACCATTCGGCCCAGTAGTCGACCAGCACCGGCGTACCGGCCTTCAGGACGTCGCTGTCGAAAGTGGCGTCGGTAACGTGCTTGATGTGCTCGCTCATGATTGGTCCTCGCTGGCGCGCCGGCTGTGCGGCAACTGCGCGCTTGATCCGCTGGAGGGCTGCGGGCCTCGCAACCCGAAACCTACGTTAGCGCAAAGGGCTGCGCCGCGCAAGCCGCGCCGGGTGGATCGCCACATAGGTCGGGGCGATTTGGTAAAATACAAGACTGCCGCGAGCCCGACATTCCTGCCAGCGATGACCTACGTCGTCACCGAGAGCTGCATCCGCTGCAAGTACACCGACTGCGTCGATGTCTGCCCGGTCGATTGCTTCCGCGAGGGCCCGAATTTCCTGGTCATCGACCCCGACGAGTGCATCGACTGCACGCTCTGCGTCGCCGAATGCCCGGTCGAGGCGATCTTTGCCGAGGACGACGTGCCGGAAGACCAGCAGCAGTTCAAGGCGCTGAACGCCGAGTTGGCCAAGGTCTGGAAACCGATCATCGAGCGCAAGCCGGCGCCGCCCGACGCCGACGACTGGAAGACGGTCAAGATCAAGCTGCCGCTGCTCGAGCGTTGAAGCTGGCGCGACGTTTGACCGCCGTCGCGCCGGGCCCGTAGAATGGCGCGGTTTTGTCGTCATCCCCGCGCAAGCCGGGAATGAAAGCCTGCCGATGACCCGAGTTTCCCTGCTGGTTGCAGTCGCCGCTATCGTGCTGTCGGCCGGCGCGGTCGCGCAGTCACCCGCGCCGGCGCCGGCTCAGACGGTCACCGGCGATGCCGCGGCCGGCGCGCAGAAGATTGAGATGTGCATCGGCTGCCACGGCATCGTCGGCTGGCGTACCGCCTTCCCCGAGGTCTACCGGGTGCCGAAGATCGGCGGCCAGCACGCGGCCTACATCATGAGCGCGCTCAAGGAATACCGCGCCGGCCAGCGCAGTCATCCGTCGATGAAGGCGATTGCGGCAACGCTGTCCGACAAGGACATCGCCGACCTGGCGGCCTACTATTCGACCGCGCTGGCGCGCTCGGCGAGCAAGTGATGGCGCGAGGGACGACGGTGAAGGTGTGCGCGGCGGCGGTTTTCGCGTTCGCGGTCGCGGCGGCGGGCAGCGCCGCGGGCGCCGATGTCAGGGCCGGCGAGGCCAAGGTCAAGGAAGTCTGCCAGGCCTGCCACGGGATGGACGGCAACAGCCAGAATCCCGACTATCCGAAGCTGGGCGGCCAGTATCGGGACTACCTGGCCAAGGCGCTGCGAGACTACAAATCGGGAGCGCGCAAGAACCCGATCATGGCCGGGTTCGCCGGCACGCTGACCGCGGCCGACATCGACAACGTCACCGCCTACTACGCGTCGCAGCCCGCGGTGGTCGCGACCGAGCACTAACCTCTTCCACCGGCGCCGTCGTCTTGTGCCGGTACTCGCACAGGTCGGCGATCACGCACTGCGGGCACAGCGGTTTTCTGGCCTGGCAGACGTAGCGTCCGTGCAGGATCAGCCAGTGGTGCGCGTCGTGGCGGAATTCCTCCGGCGTGAATTTCACCAGCTTGCGCTCGACTTCCTCCGGCGTGCGGCCCGGTGCCAGGCCGGTGCGGTTGGCGACCCGGAAGATGTGGGTGTCGACGGCGATCGTCGGCTGCCCGAACGCGACATTCAGCACCACGTTGGCCGTCTTGCGACCGACACCGGGCAGGCGCACCAGCGCGGCGTGATCGTTCGGCACCTTGCCGCCGTGCTCGGCGATCAGTTGCCGGCACAGCGCGACTACGTTCTTCGCCTTGGTGCGGAACAATCCTATCGTCTGGATGTACGGAATCAGTCCCGCCTCGCCGAGATCGACGATCGCTTGTGGCGTGCGCGCGACCGGAAAGAGCTTCGCGGTGGCGAGGTTCACGCTGCGGTCGGTCGCCTGCGCCGACAGCACGACGGCGATCAGCAATTCGAACGGCGTTCGATAGCTCAATTCGCTGCGCGGGTGCGGATTCTTCGCGCGCAGGCGCTCGTAGATCGCGCGCCGCTTGGCCGGATTCACAGGCCGCCGAGCTTTCGCAAGCGAGCGAGCCGCGCCGCTTCGTTGGCGACGAATACCGGATCCTCGCCGAGCGCACGCGCGGCTCTGGCGAACCATGGCCGGGCCGCGTCGGCATCGCCGCGGGCCAGCTCGAGCTCGCCCAGCTCTTCGGCGACGTAGCCGTCGCTTTCATGGTCGCGATCGAGCTGGGCGACCAGTGCGCGCTGGATCGCCAACGCTTCGTCGTAGCGGCCGAGCGAGCGCAACGCGCGCGCGATCGACCACCGCGCGATGCGGATCGGAACCCGTTCGCCGCGCGCCTCGCGCAACGGCAGCGCTCGTTCGAAGTATTCCAGCGCCCGCGCGTACTCGCCCTGATCGTGACAGGTCCAGCCGATATTGTTGTACAGCGAGGCAAGCCAGCGCCTGGCGCGCGGATCGGCGCTTTTCTCGGCCATCGCCACGGCGTCGAGATTCCAGCGCAGCCGGTCGGCGGGCGGCGCGGCTATGCCCAACATGTGTGCGGCGTCGATCGCCAGGTAGTCCTCGCCGGCGCTCGCGGCCTGCGCCAGCGCCGACTCGAACAGCGGCAGCGCGCGCGCCGGCTGCTCCGACGAGTTGAACACGCGCCCACGCTCGAGCAGGTAGCGCACGGCGACGCGGGCCGCGGGTCCGGGCAGCGCGTCTTCGACCGAGTCGAGCGTGGCGTGCGCGTCGTCGAACCGGCGCTGCAGTCCCTGTGCGCGGGCGATCTGGGTCAGAAGCTCGAGTCGC
>DATEFZ010000082.1:0-9017 GCA_035280325.1 Casimicrobiaceae bacterium | reverse complement strand
GGGGATGAACGACGGCGATCCGCTGCCGGTCGACGTCGAGCGCATCTCGCCGCACGCCCTGGTCGGCGAAGTCGTCATGCGCACGCGATACACACCGTTGCTGACCGCCGCGAAGGCCCGGGGCTGCGACGTCCAGATCGGCCTCGACATGCTGTTCGAGCAAATCCCCGCTTATCTCGAGTTCTTCGGCTTTCCGACCACGACGCCGGACGAGCTGCGCCGGATCGCCGCGATCCAGGCTTGACTACGCCTGCTCCCGCCGCGCCTTGACGGTCGACAACGGCAGCAACGCCGGCAATTCGATCCGCCGGCGATCGGGCTCGACCGATTCGAGCGCATCGGTCGCGACCATCGTCTGCAGCGAACGCAGCGTCAGCTCCTGGTAGCTCCGGGTGCCTTCGATCTTCCAGGCGAGCTCCTGCTCGGTCAGCTCGCGCACGATCTTCGCCGGGACGCCGGCGACGAGCACCCGCTGCGGCACGACCATCCCCGCCTTGACGAACGCCATCGCCGCGACGATCGCCGACTCGCCTATCACCGCATTGTCGTTGATCACCGCGTTCATCCCGACCAGCGCGTTGGCCTTCACCACGCATCCGTGCAGGATCGCGCCATGGCCGATGTGGCCGTCGTCCTCGACGATCGTGTCGGTGCTGGGGAAGCCGTGCATGACGCAGGCGTCCTGCACGTTCGATCCGGCGCGCAGCTCGATGCGGCCGAAGTCGCCGCGCAGCGACGCCGCCGGTCCGACGTAACAACCGGGGCCGACGATGACGTCGCCGATCAATACCGCGCTTTGGTGCACGAACGCGGTGCGATCGACCACCGGCGTGACGCCGTTGATGGACCAGACCTTCATCGCTGTCTCCTCAGGGAACCTCACCCGACCGCGCGGCGCGCGTTGCGGAACAGGCGCATCCACGGCGAATCCTCGCCCCAACCCTCCGGATGCCACGACATCTGCACGCTGCGAAACACGCGCTCGGGATGCGGCATCAGGATCGAAAAACGCCCGTCGGCGGTGGTCAATCCGGCGATCCCCCGCGGCGAGCCGTTCGGATTGTACGGGTAGCGTTCGGTCGCCGTGCCGCGATGGTCGACGAAGCGCAGCGTCACCAGCGCATCGGCGGCGGCGAGCTGCGCGGCATCGTCGAACTCGGCGTAGCCCTCGCCGTGCGCCACCGCGACCGGAATGCGGCTGCCGGCCATGCCGGCGAAGAACAGCGACGGCGACGGCTGCACCTCGAGCAGCACGAGGCGTCCCTCGAACTGCTCCGACCGGTTGCGCACGAAGTGCGGCCAGTGCGAGCTGCCCGGGATCAGCTCGCGCAGATTACTCATCATCTGGCAGCCGTTGCAGATGCCGAGCGCGAAGCCGTCCGGCCGCTGGAAAAAGGCGGCGAACGCGTCGCGGGCGCGTGCATTGAACAGGATCGACTTGGCCCACCCCTCGCCAGCGCCCAGCACGTCGCCGTAGGAGAAGCCGCCGCCGGCGGCGATGCCGGCATATCCGGCGAGCGTCTCTCGACCGGCGATGATGTCGGTCATGTGCAGGTCGTAGGCGGCAAAGCCTGCGCGGTCGAACGCCGCCGCCAGCTCGACCTGGCCGTTGACGCCCTGCTCGCGCAGGATCGCCACCCGCGGCCGCGCGCCGGTCGCGACCAACGTTGCTGCCACGTCCTGCGCCGGATCGAAGCTCAAGGCAGGTGCCATCCCGAGATCGTCTTCGGCGATGCGTGCGTATTCCTGGTCGGCGGATTCCGGGTTGTCGCGCAGCCGTTGCAGCGCGTACGTCGTCGCCGACCAGGCGCGGTGCAGCTCGGCGCGGGTCGATTCGAACAGCACCTGGCCGGCGCGGACGATCCGTATGCGGTCGTCGTCGGCTGGCTCGCCGATTCGCAGGCAGGACATCCCTTTTGAAGCAAACGCGGCTACGACGTCGCGCTCGTCATCGACGCTTACCTGCAGCACCGCGCCGAGCTCCTCGTTGAACAGCGACTCGACCGCGGTCCCCGGAAGCGCGTCGATCGCGATCGAGAGCCCGCAGCGTGAGGCGAAGGCCATTTCCGCCAGCGCCGCGAACGCTCCGCCGTCGGACCGATCGTGGTAGGCGAGCAGCCGGCCCTGCGCGTGCAGCGCCTGGACGGTCGAGAAAAACGCCGCCAGCGCGTCGGGGTCGTCGACGTCCGGCGCGACGTTGCCGAGCTGGCCGTAGGCCTGCGCCAGCGCCGAGCCGCCAAGCCGGTTGCGCCCGTTGCCCAGGTCCACCAGCAGCAGCGCCGACGGCGGCCCGCCGCGGCGTAGCTGCGGCGTCAGCACGCGCCTCGCATCGGCGATCGACGCGAACGCCGACACGATCAGCGACACCGGTGCGGTCACCGCCTTGTCGACGCCGCCGTCGCGCCACATGGTCTTCATCGACATCGAGTCCTTGCCGACCAGGATGCTGATGCCGAGCGCCGGGCAGAGCTCGAGCGCGACCGCACGTACCGTGTCGTACAGCGCCGCGTCCTCGCCCGGATGCCCGGCCGGCGCCATCCAGTTCGCCGACAGCTTGATCGTGGAGAGGTCGCCGATCGCCGCCGCGGCGATGTTGGTAATCGCCTCGCCGATCGCCATGCGCCCCGACGCCGGAGCGTCGATCAGCGCCAGCGGCGTGCGCTCGCCGATCGCCATCGCCTCGCCGCCGTAGCCGTCGAAATCGCGCAGCGTCGCCGCGACGTCGGCCACCGGCACTTGCCACGGCCCGACCATCGGGTCGCGCGCGCACAAGCCGCCGACGGTGCGATCACCGATCGTGACCAAGAACGTCTTGTCGGCGACGCTCGGCACCTGCAGCACGCGAAACACGGCGTCGGCCAGCTCGATATGGCGGGCGTCGAACGGCGGCAGAGCTCGCTCGAGGTGCGCGGCCTGGCGCGTCATGCGCGGCGGCTGGCCCAGAAGGACGGCGAGATCGATGTCGACCGGCTGGTTGCCGAAAGCCCGGTCGGTCACCAGCAGCCTCGGTTGCTGCGTCGTACGGCCGACGACGGCGAACGGACAGCGCTCGCGCTCGCAGATGGCGGCGAAGCGCGGCAACGACCCGGCAGCGATCGCGAGGACGTAGCGCTCCTGCGCCTCGTTGCACCAGATTTCGCGCGGCGACATGCCGGGCTCGTCCGAGGGGACGGCGCGAAGCTCGATGCGCGCGCCCTTCGGCTCGATCCCGGCAACGCCGTGCACCAGCTCGGGCAACGCGTTCGACAGCCCCCCGGCGCCGACATCGTGGATCGATACGATCGGATTGTCGTCGCCCAGCTGCCAGCAGCGGTCGATGACCTCCTGGGCGCGGCGCTCGATTTCGGCATTGCCGCGCTGCACCGAGTCGAAATCGAGGTCGGCGGTGTTGTCGCCGCCGGCCATCGAAGAGGCGGCGCCGCCGCCCAGGCCGATGCGCATGCCGGGGCCGCCGAGCTGGATCAGCAGATCATCGTCGGACAGCGCGCGCTTCCGGGCATCGCGCGCGGCGACATTGCCGACGCCGCCGGCGATCATGATCGGCTTGTGATAGCCGCGAACCTCGCCGGCCACCTGCTGCTCGAAAGTGCGGAAGTACCCGAGCAGGGTCGGACGTCCGAACTCGTTGCCGAACGATGCGCCGCCGATCGGTCCGTCGAGCATGATGGCGAGCGGCGACGCGATGCGATCGGGCTTGCCGTAGTTGGATTCCCAGGGCTGCGGCAATGCCGGAATCCTGAGATTCGACACGGTGAAACCGGTCAGTCCCGCTTTCGGCCTGGCGCCGATGCCGGTCGCTCCCTCGTCGCGAATCTCCCCGCCCGAGCCCGTCGCCGCGCCGGGAAACGGCGCGATCGCGGTCGGATGATTGTGCGTCTCGACCTTCATCAGTACCTGCGTCGGCTCGGCGCGCGCGGCGTAGCCACCGTCGGCGCCCGGATAGAAGCGCCGTGCGATCGCGCCCTCCATCACCGCCGCGTTGTCTTCGTACGCGACCACCGTACCCTGCGGATTGGCGCGATGGGTCTGTCGGATCATCGCAAACAGCGACTGCGGCGCCCGCACGCCGTCGATGATCCAGTCGGCGTTGAAGATCTTGTGCCGGCAATGCTCCGAGTTGATCTGGGCGAACATCATCAGCTCGACGTCGGTCGGATTGCGTCCCGCCCGGACGAAGCTCGCCACCAGGTAGTCGATCTCGTCGTCGGCGAGCGCGAGGCCGAGCGACGCGTCAGCGGCGACGATGGCGTCGCGGCCGCCGCCGATCAGGTCGATCTCGGCCAGCGGCGCCGGCGCTACGGTCGCGAACAGCCGCGCGGCGTCCGATAGCGCGGAGCACACCGTCTCGGTCATCCGGTCGTGGATCAGCGGCAGCAGTGCCGCCCGGTCGGCGCTGGCGAGCGGCGCGCCGTCGCGAGTGGCAACGCGGTAGGCGACGCCGCGCTCGATGCGCTCGATCGCCGACAGCCCACAGTTGTGCGCGATGTCGGTCGCCTTCGACGCCCAGGGCGAAACCGTACCGGGGCGGGGGATCACCAGCAGAAGCTCGCCCCGGTCGGCGCCGTCGCCGCTTTCATCGCGCGGCCCGTAGGTCAGCAGGCGGTCGAGCGTCGCGCGCTCGGACGCGCTCAGGATCCGCGACGCGTTGACGAAATGCCAGTAGACGGCGGCGATCGCGCCGACGCGGGTCGCGGTGAGGGAAGAGGCGAGCTTGGCGACGCGAAACGACGACAGGGCATTGCGCCCGCGGAGCGACAGAAGCTCGGCCATCGAAACGAGGACGGACGTAAAGTGCAATTATACGCCGCTCGCCGCACTGCGGCCGCGGCACCACGCATTCACTCCCCTCGCGGCGCTTAGTGCTGAAGGATCTTCGACAGGAACAGCTGCGCCCGCTCCGAGCGCGGCTTGCCGAAGAAATCCTCCTTGGGCGCGTCCTCGACGATCCTGCCCTGATCCATGAAGATCACGCGATGGGCGACCTTGCGCGCAAATCCCATCTCGTGCGTGACCACCATCATCGTCATGCCTTCCTTGGCCAGCCCAACCATCACGTCGAGCACCTCGTTGACCATCTCCGGATCGAGCGCCGAGGTCGGCTCGTCGAACAGCATGCAGATCGGATCCATCGACAGCGCGCGAGCGATCGCGACCCGCTGCTGCTGACCGCCGGAGAGCTGTCCGGGGAACTTGTCCTTCTGCTCGATCAGGCCGACGCGATCGAGGTACTTGAGCCCCCGCTCGATCGCCTTGTCGGGCTTGCGCTTCAGCACCTTGATCTGGCCGATCGTCAGATTCTGCGTGATCGTCATGTGCGGAAACAGCTCGAAGTTCTGGAAAACCATGCCGACCCGCGCCCGCAGCTTCGGCAGGTTGGTGCGCGCGGCGTCGACCTGGGTGCCGTCGACGACGATGCTGCCCTTCTGGATCGGCTCCAGCGCATTGACCGTCTTGATCAGCGTCGACTTGCCCGACCCCGACGGGCCGCAGACGACGATCACCTCGCCCTTCTCGACCCTGGTCGTGCAGTCGGCCAGCACCTGGAACTTGCCGTACCACTTGGAGACATCGTTGATCTCGATCATCGGCATGGCGCTTTATCTCCTCGGCGTCGTCATCGGATGATGGCGATGCGCAGCTGCAGACGCTTCACCAGGTACGACAGCGTGTAGCTGACGATGAAGTACACCAGCGCGGCAAAGGTGTACATCTCGACCAGCCGGCCGTCGCGCTGGGCGATTTTCGACGCCGCCCCCAGGAAATCGGTGATCGAGAGCACGTACACGAGCGACGTGTCCTGGAACAGGATGATCGTCTGGGTCAGCAGGATCGGCACCATGTTTCTGAAGGCCTGGGGCAGCACGACTTCCTTCATGGTCTGCCAGTAGTTCAGGCCCAGCGCGTAGCCCGACCAGACCTGGCCGCGCGCAACCGACTGGATGCCGGCGCGCATGATCTCCGAATAGTACGCGGCCTCGAACATCGTGAAGGTGATGACCGACGACAGGAACGCGCCGACCTTGATCGGCTGCGATTCGCCGGTCAGCCACGCGCCGATGAACGGCACCAGAAAATAGAACCAGAAGATCACCAGCAGCAACGGGATCGATCGCATCAGGTTTACATAGCCGGTCGCCGGCAGCGACAGCCACTTGTGCGACGACAGCCGCATCATCGCCAGCAGCGTACCGAACAGGATGCCGCCGGCCGCGGCGAGCCCGGTCAGGGTCAGCGTGAAAGTCATCCCCTCCCGGAACAGGTAGCCGAGCGAGCGCTGGATGACGCCGAAATCGAAATCGCCCACGTCAATGGCCCCCGCCACCGACGGCCGCCGGGCCGATGAAGCCTGGCACCGCGACGCGTCGCTCGAGCCAGCGCATCAGGTTGACGACAATCAGGTTGACGATGATGTAGATGACGGTGGCGGCAGTGAACGCCTCGAACACCTGGAAGGTGAACTCCTGCATCGAGCGCGCCGCCGCGGTCAGCTCGATCAGTCCGATGGTCAGCGCGACCGACGTGTTCTTGATCAGGTTCATCGCCTCCGACGTCAGCGGCGGGAGGATGATGCGAAACGCCATCGGCAGCAGCACGCTGCGGTAGGTCTGCGCGAGCGTCAGGCCCAGCGCCGTTCCGGCCATGCCCTGGCCGCGCGCCATCGACTGGATGCCGGCCCGCACCTGCTCGGCGACGCGGGCCGCGGTGAACAACCCGAGGCCGATCACCGCCGGGACGAACGACGCCCAGGGCGGGGTCATTTGCTTGATCGCGTCACCGAGCCTTGCCGGCAAGAGCTCCGGCAGGACGAAGAACCAGAGGAACAACTGGACCAGCAGCGGGATGTTGCGGAACACCTCGACATACGCGTTGCCCAGTCGCACCGCCCAGCGGACCGGAGTGGTGCGGATGACGCCGATGATCGTGCCGAGGACGAGCGCGATGATGCCGGCGCAGAACGCCGTCGCCAGCGTCCAGCCGAGGCCCATGATCAGCGTCATGAACCAGGTGTGGCGGCCGTCCTCCGACAACTGCCAGAAGATGGCCCAGTTCCAGTTGTAGTGCATGCGCTCGAACGCCGCCGATCGCGGTCAAAAGACGCGCCGCCGGCCGCTGTCGCGGGAGAGCCGCGGTCTCCCCGTGCCGCCGCGCAGCGCGCCGAAGCCTACTTGTAGACCGCCGGGTCGCCGCTGGCCGTTGGATTGGCCAGCGCCTTCTTGAGCTGCAGGCTCTCCTGCACGTTCAGGACGATGCCTTTGGGCGGGATGGCCTGCAGGAACCACTTGGCGTAGATCTTGTTGATCTCGCCGCTCTTGTACAGATTGGCGGTGGCGGTGTCGACGACCTGCCTGAATGCCGGGTCGTCCCTGGGCATCATCGCCGCATAAGGTTCGATGCTATAGGCTTCGCTGCCGATGACGTAGTCCGACGGCTTCTTCGAATTGGCGACCAGGCCGGCGAGCAGGATATCGTCCATGAAGAACGCGGCGGCGCGGCCGGTCTCGACCATCAGGAACGCCTCGGCGTGGTCCTTCGCCGGGATGATGTTCATCCCCATGTTCTCCTTGGCGTTCTCCTCGGTCAGCCACTTGATGTTGGTCGTGCCGGCGGTCGACACTACCGTTTTGCCCTTGAGATCGGCCAGGTTCTTGATGTTCGACGACTTCTTGGCCACGTAACGGTTGGCGGTCACGAAATAGGTGTTGGTGAAGCCGACCTGCTTTTCGCGCTCGAGATTGTTCGTCGTCGAACCGCACTCGAGGTCGATCGTGCCGTTGGCGATCAGCGGAATCCGCGTCGCCGACGTGACGGTGTTGAACGCGACCTTCAGATTCGGCATGTTGAGCTTGGCCTTGATCGCTTCGACGACCTTCATGCAGATGTCGATCGCGTAGCCGACCGATTGATCCGAACCCTCCTTGGCGAAGTACGAGAACGGGATCGACGCGTCGCGCTGGCCGATGGTGATGGTGCCGGAATCCTTGATCTTCTTCAGCGTGCCGGTCAGTTCCTGCGCGGAGGCCGTCGCCGCGATGCCTAGCGCGAGCAAGCCGAACAGGGTCCTGGTGACTAACTGCAGCATGGATACCTCCCGTGGAATGAAATCGCCGAGTCGCCGTACTGTCCGCCGACGCCGGTGCATGGCGGACGATACTCGGCAATCGCCGTGGGTCTGATGGGCCGGACGGCTTCGGACGGTAGTGTATCGACTGGTCCGGCCGCTGTCTAATACGGCCGGCGTCGGCGACTCGGTGGTCGCGCTCGACGCCCGAACGCCGTCGATGGCATCCGGCATCGGCGTCGTTCGCGGCCTCCTTGCTTCGACCCGGCGGTGCTTATAATCGACCGATGCGATTCGAGCCGATCTATCGCGTCGAGGAGATCCGCGCCATCGAGGCGCGAGCCGGCGCGCAGGGTTTGATGGAACGGGCCGGCGTGGCCGCCGCCGGGCGGGCCCGCGAGCTCCTCGCCGGACGGCGCTCGCGCGTGCTGGTGCTGGCCGGTCCGGGCAACAACGGCGGTGATGCGATGGTCGTTGCCCGGCATCTGAGATCGTGGTTCTTCGACGTCGTCGTCTGCACCGGCGACGGTGCGCGCCCGCCCGGGGACGTGGCGGCGGCCTGGCGCGCGCTCGGCGGTTCGACGGTCGCCGACTGGACGACCGACCGCGATTTCGGGCTGATCGTCGACGGGCTGTTCGGCATCGGCCTCGCCCGCGCGATCGAAGAGCCTTACGCGCGCTGGATTGCGCTGGCCAATGACAGCGGCATCCCGATTCTCGCGCTCGACGTGCCGAGCGGACTCGACGCCGACACCGGCGTCGCAACGTCAGCTGCGATTCGCGCCAGCGCGACGGCGACCTTCATCGCGCTCAAGCCCGGGCTGCTGACCCTCGACGGGCCCGACCACTGCGGTGCGATCAGCGTGCACGGTCTCGATCTCGATTCCTCGGCGCTGATGCCGGCGAGCGGCCGGCGCAACGACTGGGCGGCGTGGCGCGCCGACCTGCCGCAGGCGCT
>DATEFZ010000081.1:0-12675 GCA_035280325.1 Casimicrobiaceae bacterium | reverse complement strand
ATGCGATCGAGTATCTGGGGGCCGACTCGCTGGTCGCCTGCCGCGCCGGCGACCAACCGCTGATCGCGCGCGTCGAGGGACGCACCGCGCTGTCCCGCGGCGACCCGGTGCTGCTCGGCTGGGCGCGCGGCGCGGCGCATTTTTTCGACGGTGCGACACAGATGCGGCGCGAGGTCGAATGGGATCGTCAACCGGCAACGATGCTTGCTTGAACGGTTGCCTAGGACATCAACTGGAGGAGACGAATATGAAACGCACGACATTGCCGCGCTGGATCGTCGCCGTGGTCGCCGCGGTGCTGGCCACCGCAGGGCAGGCGCAGGCTCCGGTGGAGATCTCGTTCTACTACCCGATCGCTGTCGGCGGCCCGATCACCAAGATCGTCGACAAGTTCGCAGCGGACTTCGAGAAGGAGAACCCCGGGATCAAGGTTCATCCGATCTACTCGGGCACCTACCAGGATTCGATCACCAAGGCGCTGACCGCGGTCAAGAGCAACGATGCGCCGGCGATGTCGGTGCTCCTCTCGACCGACATGTACACGCTGATCGACGAGGACGCGATCGTGCCGTTCGACCCGCTGATCAAGACCGCGGAAGATCGCGCCTGGCTCAAGGGCTTCTATCCGGCGTTCATGGAGAACAGCCAGACCGGCGGCAAGACTTGGGGCATTCCGTTCCAGCGCTCGACGATCGTGCTCTACTACAACAAGGAGATGTTCAAGGAAGCCGGACTCGATCCGAATCGTCCGCCGGCGACCTGGCAGGAGATGGCCGACTACGCGCAGAAGATGACCCGGCGCGACGCCTCCGGCAAGGTCACGCAATGGGGCATCCAGATCCCGTCGTCGGGCTTTCCGTACTGGCTGTTCCAAGGGCTGACGACCGAGAACGACGCGCAGCTGATGAACGCGGCGGGGACCGAGACCTATTACGACAAGCCGGGCGTGGTCGAAGCGCTGCAATACTGGGTCGACTTGACGCGCAAGTACAAGGCGCAACCCGAAGGCATCATCGAGTGGGGAACGACGCCGAAGGACTTCTTCGAGCGCAAGGTGGCGATGATCTGGACGACGACCGGCAACCTGACCAACATCCGCACCAACGCCAAGTTCGACTTCGGCGTGGCGATGCTGCCGGCGCACAAGCGACGCGGCAGCCCGACCGGCGGCGGCAACTTCTACCTGTTCAAGCAGGCCAGCCCGGCGCAGCAGGCGGCGGCGTTCAAGTTCATCCGCTGGGTCACCTCGCCCGAGCGCGCCGCGCAGTGGGGCATCGAGACCGGCTACGTCGCGGTCCGACCGGATGCTTGGGAAACGCCGGCCATGAAGAATTACGTCGCCGGGTTTGCGCCCGCCGCGGTCGCTCGCGACCAGTTGCCGTACGCGATGGCCGAACTGTCGACGCACGACAACCAGCGCGTCACCAAGGCCTTGAACGACGCCTTGCAGGCCGCGCTCACCGGCGCCAAGACCCCGGAGACGGCGCTCAAGGACGCGCAGCGGGAGGCGACGCGGCTGCTCGCGCCGTATCGCAAGTAGGCGTTGCGGTGGCGGCATCCGTGCCCGCGGCGCTCTGCCGGCGTTTGCGCGCCGTCGCGCTGTGGCCGGCGGGGTGAGCGGCACCGGTGAGCCGGACGGCGAACTGGATCTACGGCTGGCTGCTGCTGCTTCCGGCGGCGGCGCTGCTCGCGCTGTTCACCCACTACCCGGCGATCAGCACGCTGTGGCAGAGCTTCGAATCGACGCCGCGCGGCGCGCATCCGGCGGTGTTCGTCGGCGTCGACAACTACCGGCAGCTGGTAGAGGACCCGATATTCTGGAAGTCGCTGACCAACAACCTGTGGTACGCAGCCGGCACAATTCCGGCGTCGATCGCGCTCGCGCTGGCGATGGCGGCATGGGTCAACGGCAAGATCGCCGGCCGCAGCCTGCTTCGCCTCGCGTATTTCACGCCGACCGTGCTGCCGATGATCGCGGTGGCGAACATCTGGCTGTTCTTCTATACGCCGGAATACGGATTGCTCGAGCAGGTTCGCGGTACGCTCGGTCTTCAGGCGCACAACTGGCTCGGCAGCAGAAGCTCGGCGCTCGGCTGCCTGATGGCGGTGGCGGTCTGGAAGGAAGCCGGCTTCTTCATGATCTTCTACCTAGCGGCGCTGCAGCAGATGTCGCCGAACCTGGCCGAGGCCGCGGCGATCGAGGGCGCTTCGCGCTGGTATTTCTTCCGCCGCGTCACCCTGCCGCTGTTGATGCCGACCACGCTGTTCGTGCTGGTCAACGCGGTGATCAACGCCTTCCGGCTGGTCGATCACATCGTGGTGATGACCCGCGGCGGTCCGGACAATGCGACCGAGCTGCTGCTGTTCTACATCTACGAGATCGGCTTCCGCTTCCAGGACTCGGCCTACGCCGCCACGCTGACCATCGTGCTGCTGGCGCTGCTGGGCGCGATGGCGCTGGCGCAGTTCGGTTTCCTCGAGCGCAGGACGCACTACCGATGATGGACGCCGACGAGGCCGGGCGATGAGTCGGTGGAGCGAAGACGGCGCGGTGCTGCATCGGACCGCCGGGCTCGGCCACGGCGTCGAGTCCGGCGCCGCCTGGTTGCTCGGCCTGCTGTGGATCCTGCCGCTGGCCTACGCCGTCTGGACCGCGTTTCATCCCGGCGAGTTCTCGACCCATTTCGTGCCGACCGCGCCGCTTACGCTGGACAATTTCGTCAAGGCCTGGCACGCGGCGCCGTTCGCGCGCTACTTCATCAACACCATCGTGCTGTGTACGATGATCCTCGCCGCGCAGCTCGTCCTGTGCACGCTGGCGGCTTACGCGTTCGCACGCTTCGAGTTCCCCGGCCGCAACGTCCTGTTCGCGCTGGTGCTGGTCCAGCTCATGGTGATGCCCGACGTCCTGATCGTCGAGAACTACCGCACGATGAACGCGCTCGGCCTGCGCGACACGATCCTCGCGATCGGCCTGCCGTACATGGCGAGCGCGTTCGGCATCTTCCTGCTGCGGCAGACGTTCAAGCAGGTGCCGAAGGAGCTCGACGAGGCGGCTCGCGTCGAAGGCTGCTCGCCGCTGCAAATCCTGTGGAAGGTCTACGTGCCGCTGGCGCGGCCGGTCTACATCGCCTACGCGCTGGTCAGCGTCAGTTACCACTGGAACAACTTCTTGTGGCCGTTGATCATCACCAACTCGGTCGAGTCGCGCCCGCTGACCGTCGGGCTGCAGGTATTCTCGTCGACCGACCAGGGCATCGACTGGTCGATCATCACCGCGGCGACGCTGTTGACCACTGCACCGCTGTTGATCGGCTTCCTGCTGTTCCAGCGGCAGTTCGTGCAGTCGTTCATGCGCGCCGGCATCAAGTAGCGTTTCGATGAAGATCATTACCTGGAACATTCAGTGGTGCCGCGGCGTCGACGGGCGGGTCGACCCGGAGCGCATCGTCCGGCAGGCGAAGGCGATCGCCGATTTCGACCTGCTCTGCCTGCAGGAGGTGGCGAACAACTTTCCGCAGCCACGGCTGGCGGGAAGCCGCGGCGAGAATCAGTTCGCCGAGATCGCGCGGCTCTTGCCCGGATTCACCCCGGTGCCCGGCGTCGCGGTCGACGCGCCGGGCGACGACGGCGCGCGGCGCCATTTCGGCAACATGATCGTCTCACGCCTGCCGGTCGGCCAGGTGTTCCGACACCTGCTGCCGAACCCGGTCGATCCCGGGCTGCGTGGCATGCCGCGGATCGCGCTGGAGGCGGTCGTGCGTGCTCCGTTCGGGCACGTCCGCGTGATCACGACACACCTCGAGTACTACGGCAAGGTGAAGCGCGCGGCGCAGGTCGAGGCGCTGCGCGCGATCTACGGCGAGGGCAGCAGGCACGCCCGCACCGGCGCGATCGACAGCAGCGGCGGGCCGTTCCACAACCATCCGCGGCCGGCCGCGACGATCGTCACCGGCGACTTCAACCTCGAGCCCGACGACAGCCTGCACGCGCGACTGATCGCGCCGTTGGGCGACGGCACGCCGCCGCTGTCCGATGCCTGGCAGGTGGCGCATCCGGGGGTGGCGCATCCTTCCACCTTCAAGATTCACGAAAAGCAGCGCCCCGACGAGCCCGAGCAGCACTGCGATTTCATTTTCGTGTCGCCCGAGCTGGTGCCGCGCCTGAAGTCGATTCGCGTCGACCAGGAAACGCAAGCTTCCGACCACCAGCCGGTATTCGCCGAATTCGCCTGATCGGCGGCGATGGCCCAGCAGCGCGACGCTCACGTGGATGTCCCGGTGCCGCCGGCCGGCGCGGCGGGGGATCTCGCGATCGCCGATACCGAGCGTGTCCGGCGCGGCTGCATCGCGCTCGAGCGCGTGGCGGCGTCGCCGAAGGAGCGCATCCTGTTCGTCGCGCATGCCTGGGGCGGCGGCGTGCGGCAGCACATGACCGCGCTGGCGCGGCTGATCGAGGCGCAGTGCGACGTGCTGCTGCTAGAGCCTGCGGCCGGCGACGCCGTTCGGCTGTCCTGGTTCAAGCCCGGCGAGGATCTGAATGCCTGGTTCGACCTGCCCGCCGATATGCCGGCGCTGGCGGCGCTGCTGCGCGGCCTCGATCTGGCGCGCGTCCACTTCCACCACGTCCACGGCCTGCCGCGCTCGGTTCTCGAGCTGCCGGCCGCGGTCGGCATACCGTACGACTGCACGCTGCACGACTATTACGCGATCTGCCCGCAATATCATCTGGTCACCGAGGACGGTCGCTACTGCGGCGAGCCCGACGCCGCCGGCTGCACGGCATGCATCGCGCGCCGTCCGGCGCAATGGCCGCTCGACATCGTCGCCTGGCGGGCCGTCTTCGAAGCGATTTTGCGCGGCGCCGATCGCGTATTCGCGCCGTCGCACGACGTCGAGCAGCGCATGACCCGCTATTTCCCGGGATTGCGCATTACCGTGCTGCCGCATGCCGAAGCGCCGCCGGCCGCGCCGGTCCGCGTGACCCGGGTCGCCACGCTCGGCAGGCTAACGCCGGAGAAGGGCCTGCGCGTCGTCGCCGCCTGCGCCGAGGACGCGAGGCTGCGCCAACTGCCACTCGCGTTTCGCGTCCTGGGCCCGGTGGCGGAGCCGCTCAGAGAGCGCCCTGCCGTCCCGCTGACCATCGCCGGTGAGTACGACGATGCCGACCTCGCCGCGCTGATCGCCGGCGAGCGGCCCGACGTCATCTGGTTCCCGGCGCAGGTGCCCGAAACCTATTCGTACACCCTGTCGGTGGCGCTCGCCGCCGATGCGGCGATCGTCGCATCGTCGCTCGGTGCGTTTCCGGAACGCCTGGCCTCCCGCGCTCGCACCCGGCTGATGCCGTGGGACGCGACTCCTGCGCAATGGAACGATGCGCTGCTCGCCGCGGACGCTGCTCGAGCATGACCGACCCGCAGCGCTACCTCGCCATCTATCTCGCGCCATTGACTGCCCGGCGCGATGCGCGGGAGCGCCGTGTGCCATCGCTCGATCCGCGACACTGGTCGCCGCCGGCAGCGGCATCGGCAAAGCCACTCTCGCTGCCCGAGCTCTTCCTGGCCGGCGTCGACTGCGGCAATGCCGAGGCCCGCAGCGAGCTGCGCCGCCGGCTCGAGACGATCGACCGCACGCTGGCCACGCTGCCGGGAGACAATTTCTCCGCCGAAACGTCGTCGGCGCTGCCGATGCTGATCGATGCGCAGCGCGAGCGGCTGGCACTGCGGCGCCAGCTCGAGGCGAGCGAGTCGATGCTCGCCGCCGCGCGCGATCGGATCGTCGCGCTCGAGACGAGCACGATCTGGCGCGCGACGCTTCCGCTTCGCGTCGGCGGCCAGGGACTCAAGGTCGGTTGGGCGCGGGCGCGGACCGGTCTCGCGCTGCTGCGGCAATCGCCGCGGCATCTCGGCACCGCGGCGACGATCCTGCGCCACGAGGGGGCGGCCGCGCTGGCGCAGCGGATCGCGCGGCGGCTGTCGCGACCCCGCTACGTAGCGCCGGCCGCCGCGACATTCGTGCAGCAGACCGCGATCACTCCGCTCGAATTCGCGCCCGCCGCCGCGCCGCGGGTCTCGATCATCGTGCCGATGTACGGGCAGCCGTTGGCCACCTTCACCTGCCTCGCAAGCGTGCACCGGCATTCGCCGCCCGGCGATTACGAGGTCATCGTCGCCGACGATGCCTCGCTCGAGCCCGCGGCGCAGGCGCTGGCCGCCGTGACCGGCATCCGCGCAATGCGGAACGATTCGAACCTGGGTTTCATCTCCACCTGCAACCGGGCGGCGGCGCTCGCTCGCGGCGAGGTCCTGGTGCTGCTCAACAACGATACGATCGTCACCGCCGGCTGGCTCGACGCGCTGCTCGCGGTGTTCGCGCGGCGACCGGACGCGGGGCTGGTCGGCGCCAAGCTCGTCTATCCCGACGGCAGGCTGCAGGAAGCGGGAGGCATCGTCTGGCGCGACGGCTCGGCCTGGAACTACGGTCGCGACGACGACCCCGGGCGGCCCGAGTACAACTATCTGCGCGAAGCCGACTACTGCTCGGGCGCCTGTCTCGCGCTGCCGCGCGTGCTGTTCGAGACGCTCGGCGGTTTCGACACCCGCTACGCACCGGCCTACTACGAAGACACCGATCTCGCCTTCGCCGTGCGCGCCGCAGGACGCCGCGTCTATTACCAGCCGGCTGCGACGATCGCCCACTTCGAAGGCACGACCTCGGGCACCGACGAATCGAGCGGCGTCAAGCGTCACCAGGCGATCAATCGCGGCCGGTTCGCTGCCAAGTGGGCGCCGGCGCTCGCCGCGCACCGCGTCAACGGCGACCAGCCCGGGCTCGAGCGCGACCGCTGGGCGAGCCAGCGCGCGCTGGTGGTCGACGCCTGCATGGCGACGCCCGACCAGGATTCCGGGTCGCTGCGCATGGTGCGGGCGATGCAGCTCCTTACCGAGCTACGCTGCAAGGTGACGTTCGTCGCCGACAACCTCGAATACCGCCAACCGTACGTCGACGCTCTGCAGCAGGACGGCATCGAGGTGCAGTTTCATCCGTACGCGGCCTCGCTCGCCAAGCTGCTGGCCGGGCGCGCCGGCGAATACGACCTGGTGCTCTTGTCGCGGCATTACGTCGCTGCCCGCCACCTGGCGACGGTGCGCGCACTCGCGCCGCGGTCGCTGGTCGCCTTCGATACCGTCGATCTGCATTTCGTGCGCGAGCAGCGCCTGGCCGACCTCGATCGAAGCCGCGCCGCGCGCGGCGCGGCGGCGGTCAAACGCGCCGAGGAGCTGGCCCTGATCCGCGACGCCGACGTGACTCTGGTCGTCAGCGACGTCGAGCGCGATCTGCTGCGCGAGCTGGCACCGCAGGCCGAAGTGATCGTGCTGTCGAACATCCACGAGCAGCTCCCACCCGGCAAGCCGTTCGAGGCCCGGTCGGGCCTCCTGTTCGTCGGCGGCTTCCAGCATCCGCCGAATTTTGACGCGGTACGCTGGTACGCGCGCGAAATCCTGCCGCTAGTCCGGCAGCGCCTGCCCGGCGTCAGGACGACGATCGTCGGCGCCGATCCGCCGGCGGCAATTCGCGCGCTGGCGTCGAACGATCTCGCCGTCGCCGGCTTCGTTCCCGATCTGGCGCCGCTGCTCGAGAGCTGTCGCCTATCGATCTCTCCCCTTCGCTATGGCGCCGGGGTCAAGGGCAAGGTCAACCAGGCGATGAGCGCCGGACTGCCGGTCGTGGCGACGACGCCGTCGATCGAAGGCATGCACGTCGAGCCCGGTCGCGAGGTGCTGGTCGGCGACGATGCACATGCGTTCGCCGACGCGATCGCGCGGGCCTACACCGATCGGGCGCTCTGGGAGAGGCTCGCCGCCGCCGGCCGCGCCAACGTCGACAAGCATTTTTCGCGAGCGGTCGCGAAGGCGGCGCTCGACGAGCTGCTGGCGCGTGCGGATGCGAAACGGCGCCGCGGGCGAACCGCGTGACCGGCATCAGCGTCGGTTGAACACGATGTCGCGGACGCCGTGGCCGAGCTCGACGCCTCGGCGTTCGAACTTGGTTGGCGGGCGATGCGCCGGCCGTGGCACGAACCCGCCGGTGCCGGCCAACAACGGTTCGCGCTGCCCCGCGGCGACGATGTCCTGCGCATAGTCCTCCCAGTCGGTGGCCACGTGCAGGTAGCCGCCGGGCGCCAGTCGCTCGGCGAGCGCGCGGACGAACGCCGGCTGCAGCAGCCGCCGCTTGTGATGCCGCTTCTTCGGCCACGGGTCGGGAAAGAAGACGTGGATGCCGGCCAGCGTGCCCGGCCCGATCATGTGCGCGACGACCTCGGCCGCGTCGTGCTGCACGATGCGGATATTGGCGAGCTGCCGCTCGCCGATCAGCTTGAGCAGGCTCCCGACGCCTGGCGAGTGCACTTCGACCGCGACAAAGTCTCGGTCGGGCTGCGCTTCGGCGATGGCTGCGGTCGCCTCGCCCATGCCGAAACCGATTTCGAGGATCTTCGGATGGTCGCGGCCGAATACCGTCGCCAGGTCGAGCGGTACGGCGGTGAAAGCGATGCCGAAGCGCGGCAGCAGCGCTTCGAACGCGCGCCGCTGCGCAGCGGAAAACCTCCCCTGGCGCAGCACGTAGCTCCTGATCGGCCGCTTGAGCGGCGGCGCCTGAGGGGCATTCATGGCGGGAACCGCGTCCACGACGGATCGGCGAGCGCCCGTTCGATCGTCCTGCTTGCGGACGTGCCGGCCGCGGTGTATTCGATCGCGATCGTCGAAGCGTCGCGCCAGCTCGCGTCGCCATCGGACCAGCGCTCGGGCGCATGCCAGGCAAGCTCCTTGCGAAAGCCTTCGCGGCTGATTCGCCAGACCACGATCTCGTTGGTGCAGCGCTCGAGGCATAGGTCGGCGACCACCAGCCGTTGCCGATCGGGAGACACGCGTGGCGCCGCCGCCAGATCGACCCGACGGTCGGTCGCCCGCTGCAGCAGCATGAACCGGGAGCTGTCGCCGGCGGTGACGTAGAGCACCACGCTGTTGATCGCGTCGAGATAGTCCCACAGGCTGTACGACGTTCCGGCGACCGGATCGTCGTCGTCGGTGAAGGTGGCGTGACCGGCAGGAAAGAGGCTCACCACCAGCGCATTGCCCTCGCGCACCGCGAGGCCCGGCAGGCGTGCGAGCTGACGCGTCTCGATCGACCTGCCGCAATGGGCGGCGTCTTCGGCGCCGGCGCAGGTCTGCGCGATCTCGGCGGCGGTGAGCGGCGCGGCGCGCGCCGGAAGCGTGAGCAGGAAGAGCAGCGCGGCGGCCGCGACGAGGGACCCCGACCTCGCCGCGCGATCGCCGGCGTCGCTCAAGCGATCAGGCCGCCGGTTGGAGAGCTGGGGCTCGCCGCGTAGAACTTGCGCGGCATGCGGCCGGCGCGAAACGCCTCGCGTCCCGCTTCGACCGCCTTTTTCATCGCGCCCGCCATCAGCACCGGATCCTTCGCCAGTGCGATGGCGGTATTCATCAGCACGCCGGCGCAGCCGGCTTCCATCGCCACCGCGGCATCGGATGCCGTGCCGACGCCGGCGTCGACCAGCACCGGGACCTTCGCCTGCTCGACGATGAGCTTCAGATTCCACGGGTTCAGGATGCCCATCCCCGAGCCGATTAGCGACGCGAGCGGCATGATGGCGACACAACCGACAGCCTCCAGCTCGCGCGCGACGATCGGATCGTCGGATGTATACACCATCACGTCGAATCCTTCGGCGACCAGCGTCTCGGCGGCGCGTATCGTCTGCCGCACGTCGGGAAACAACGAGTGGGTATCGCCCAGGACCTCGAGCTTGACCAGCTTGTGGCCGTCGAGCAACTCGCGCGCCAGCCGCAGCGTGCGCAGCGCGTCGTCGGCGCTGTAGCAGCCGGCGGTGTTCGGCAGGAGAGTGAACTGCGACGGCGGCAGGTAATCGAGCAGCGACGGCTCGCCGGCGTTCTGTCCGATGTTGGTGCGGCGAATGGCGACGGTGACGATCTCGGCGCCGGAAGCGTCGATCGCCGCGCGGGTGGCGGCGAAATCCCGATACTTGCCGGTCCCGACCAAGAGCCGGGAACGATAGGCGTGGCCGGCGATCAGCAGCGGATCGTCGTGCGCGACGGCAAGATTTTCGGGCGCGTTCATCCAGGCCCTGGTTTCAGCCGCCGCCGACCGCGGCGACGACTTCGATGCGGTCTCCGGGCTGAAGCACGGTCTCGCCGTGCCGGCTCTTCGGAACGATCAGGCCGTTTTGTTCGACCGCCACGCGCCGGCCCTCGAGCGACAGCTCGCGGATCAGGTCGGCGACCCGCGGCGAGGCCGAGCGGCAGACGTACGTTGACCCGTTGAGCGAGATCGAAACCATCGGTGTAAAAAGCGGGCGCGACCCTTATTTTACGTCGCGCCGCCAAAGCCCGCCATCGGACGGCTAGGTGCGATAGCGGCGCAGCGCCTCGCGCAGGAAGGCGAGCTGGCGGACGAAGCCGCGGCAGGCGTCGCAGCCCAAGAGGTGCAGGCGCACCAGAGCGCGCTTGAACGGCGGCAGGCGGCCATCCTGCAACTGGGAGATCAGACGGCTCGCGTGACGGCAGTCGAGGAAGGGAGCCATGGCTTCAACGCGATGGTCGAATCGGCACGATCAGCCCCGCGCGGGACTGCCGGCGAACCAGTGCTGCTGCAAGCACTGCCGAAGGGCCATCCTGGCCCGATAGAGAATCACCCAGAGGTTGGTCGAGGTGATCGCCAGTTCCTTACAGATCTCGTCGCCGGACAGCTCCATCACTTCGCGCATCATGAATACGCGCGCCGTGTTCGGCGGCAGCTTGTCCAGGCAGAACTCCACGACGTCGAAGAATTCGCGTTGCGAGACCGCGGCCTCCGGATCGCCCCAGTCGGCGGGAGGGTTTTCCCAATGTCCCGACTCGTCGAACAGCGCGTCGAAGTCGTCGATCCGGGTTTCCTCGTCCAAACCGGCGATCGTCGGCTCGCGCGACTTGCGGCGGATGACGTCGACGATCTTGTGCTTGAGGATCCCGGTCAGCCAGGTCTTGACGCTCGAGCGTCCGGAAAAGCCCGCCGCACCCTGCAGCGCCGCGACGATCGTGTCCTGCACCACGTCCTCCGCGGTCTCGGCGTTGCGCAACTGCAGGACGGCGACCCGCAGCAGATAGGCGCGGTGCGACTCGAGCTGGGCGGCGAGGTCGGTGGCCATCGGCAGGCGTCGGGGATCGTCGATGCGGATTGTCGGGCCTGCGGCGTCGCGGTCCGGCGGGCTCTCAGGCCGCCCAGTCGAGGATCACCTTGCCGCTGTTGCCGGAACGCATCGTGGCGAACGCCTGCTCGTACTGGCCGATGCCGTAGTGGTGGGTGATGATCGGCGACAGGTCGAGTCCGCTCTGCAGCATCGCCACCATCTTGTACCAGGTTTCGAACATCTCGCGCCCGTAGATGCCCTTGATCTCGAGGCCCTTGAAGATGACCTGGTTCCAGTCGATCGCCATGTTCGCCGGCGGAATGCCGAGCATCGCGATCTTGCCGCCGTGGTTCATGTGCTTGAGCATGTCGGCAAAGGCGTTCGGCACGCCCGACATCTCGAGCCCGACGTCGAAACCCTCGGTCATCCCGAGCTCGCCGAACACCCGGCCCAGATCCTCGCGCTCGACGTTGACCGTCCGCGTCGCGCCCATGCGCTTAGCCAGCGCCAGCCGGTAGTCGTTGACGTCGGTGATCACGATGTAGCGGGCGCCGACGTGGCGGGCGATGGCAGAGGCCATGATGCCGATCGGGCCTGCGCCGGTGATCAGCACGTCCTCGCCGACCAGGTTGAACGACAGTGCGGTATGCGTCGCGTTGCCGAATGGGTCGAAGATCGCGGCCAGGTCGTCGGAGATGTCGTCGGGAATCTTGAACGCGTTGAAGGCGGGGATCGCCAGATACTCGGCGAACGCGCCCTCGCGATCGACCCCCACGCCGACGGTGTTGCGGCACAGATGGCGCCGGCCGGCGCGACAGTTGCGGCAGAAGCCGCAGGTGATGTGACCCTCGCCCGATACGCGGTCGCCGATGGCGAAGCCGCGCACTTCCTGTCCCATGGCGACGATTTCGCCCACGTATTCGTGCCCGACGTGCATCGGCACCGGTATTGTCTTCTTCGCCCAGTCGTCCCAGTTCCAGATGTGCATGTCGGTGCCGCAGATCGCCGTCTTGCGGATGCGGATCAGCACGTCGTTGGGGCCGATTTCCGGCTTCCTGACGTCGACCAGCTTCAGACCGGGCGCGGATTCGAGCTTGGCAAGGGCTTTCATGCCGCCGATTATCGCTCAATCGCGCCGAGCGTCCGGCCGACCCTGGCGAACGCCGCTACCGCGCGGTCGATCTGGGCGTCGGTGTGCGCAGCGCTCATCTGGCTGCGGATGCGCGCCTTGCCTTTGGGCACGACCGGGTAGGAGAACCCGATCACGTAGATGCCCTCGGCGAGGAGCAGATCGGCCATCCGGGTCGCGAGCGCGGCGTCGCCGAGCATCACCGGGATGATCGGATGGCTGCCGGGGACCAGGTCGAAGCCCAGCGCGGTCATCGACGCGCGGAAGCGCTCGCCGTTTTGCCTCACCCGAGTGCGCAGCCGGGTGCCCTCGTCGCCGGAGATCAGCTCGAGCACTCGGAGCGA
>DATEFZ010000080.1:0-3359 GCA_035280325.1 Casimicrobiaceae bacterium | reverse complement strand
CGGCGCCGGCCACGGCCGGCGCCCGCCCCGAGCAGCGGGTACCGATGTCGAGGCTGCGCCAGCGCGTCGCCGAGCGCCTGCTGCTGTCGCAATCGACTGCGGCGATCCTGACCACCTTCAACGAAGTCGACATGGCGGCGGTCATCGATCTGCGCAACCGCTACAAGGAGCGCTTCGAAAAAGAGCACGGCGTCAAGCTCGGCTTCATGGGCTTTTTCGTCAAGGCCGCGGTTCACGCGCTGAAGAAATTCCCGGCGGTCAACGCGTCGATCGACGGCACCGACATCGTCTACCACGGCTACTTCGACATCGGCATCGCGGTCGGCAGCCCGCGCGGACTGGTGGTGCCGATCCTGCGCGACGCCGACCAGATGTCGATCGGCGAAATCGAGAAACAGATCGCCGACTTCGGCCGCCGCGCCCAGGAGGGGAAGCTCACGGTCGCCGAGCTGACCGGCGGCACCTACACGATCTCCAACGGCGGTGTGTTCGGCTCGATGCTGTCGACCCCGATCATCAATCCGCCGCAGTCGGCGATCCTCGGCGTGCACGCCACGCGCGAGCGGCCGGTGGTCCAGAACGGCCAGGTCGTCGTGCGGCCGATCAACTACCTGGCGCAGTCGTACGACCACCGCATCATCGACGGCCGCGAGGCGGTGCTGTCGCTGGTGGCGATTAAGGAAGCGCTGGAGGATCCGGCGCGGATGCTGCTCGACCTTTAGGCGCTGCTGCGCGGCCCGATTGCATCGTTGCTGCTCGCTCGGGAGCTCGCTGTACCTATCATGTACTATCTCGCTCCCTCGCTCCGCGGCGCCTTGCACTCGGGCCGCTCGTTACGCGCCTCACCACCCGTGACGCGACCGCTCGAGTATCGACCGACTGATCATGGCTGACATGTTCGACGTCGTCGTGATCGGCGGCGGCCCGGGCGGTTACATCGCCGCGATCCGCGCCGCGCAGCTCGGGCGCAGGGTCGCCTGCATCGACGACTGGAAGACGGCGGACGGCAAGCCCGCGCTCGGCGGCACCTGCACCAACGTCGGCTGCATCCCGTCGAAGGCACTGCTGCAATCGTCGGAAAACTACGACCAGGCCGGCCATGCCTTCGCCGACCACGGCATCGAGATCGGCAGTCTCGCGCTCGACCTCGGACGCATGCATGCTCGGAAGGACAAGGTCGTCCGCCAGAACAACGACGGCATCGCCTATCTGTTCCGCAAGCACGGGGTCGCGCTGTTCAACGGCACCGGCAGCTTCGCCGGCGCCGAGGGTTCGACCGGCGGCTGGCGGATCGCCGTCGGCGGCGCGGAGACGCGGACGCTGGTCGCCCGCGACGTCGTCATCGCGACCGGCTCGAAGCCGCGGCCGTTGCCCGGCGCGCCGTTCGACGGCCGCATGGTGCTCGACAACGAGGGCGCGCTGGCGATGCCCGCGGTGCCGAAGTCGCTCGGGGTCATCGGCGCCGGGGTCATCGGCCTCGAGCTGGGCAGCGTCTGGCGGCGGCTCGGCGCCCAGGTCACGGTGCTCGAAGCGCTACCGACATTCTTGAGCGCCGCCGACGAGCAGGTGGCGAAGGAGGCGTGGAAGCAGTTCACCAAGCAGGGGCTCGCGATCCGGCTCGGCGTCAGGGTCGACGAGGTTGCGGTGTCGAACAACGTCGTCGTCCGCTACGCCGACGCCGAAGGAAAGTCGAACGTTCTCGCCGTCGACCGGCTGATCGTCTCGATCGGACGGGTGCCGCACACCGCCGGCCTCGGCGCCGAGGCAGTGGGTCTGAAGCTCGATCAGCGCGGGCTTATCGCCGTCGACGACGACTGCCGGACCAATCTGGCCAACGTCTGGGCGATCGGCGACGTGGTGCGCGGGCCGATGCTGGCGCACAAGGCCGAAGAGGAGGGCGTGGCGGTCGCCGAGCGCATCGCCGGCCAGCACGGACACGTCGATTTCGACACCGTGCCCTGGGTAATCTACACCTCGCCCGAGATCGCCTGGGTCGGCCGGAACGAGCAGGAGCTGAAGGCTGCCGGCGTCGCCTATCGTGCCGGAACGTTTCCGTTCATGGCCAACGGTCGCGCCCGCGCGCTGGGCGACACGGTCGGGTTCGTCAAGCTGCTGGCCGACGCCGCGACCGACCGCGTGCTGGGCATGCACGCGATCGGTCCGATGGTCTCGGAATTGATCGCCGAGGGCGTGGTGGCGATGGAATTCGGCGCGTCCAGCGAGGACATCGCGCGCATCTGCCACGCTCATCCGTCGCTGTCCGAGGCGACCAAGGAAGCGGCGCTCGCCGTCGACCGGCGCTCGCTCAACAGTTAGCCCCTGCGCGTGACTTCTGCCGTCGCCACCGTACCGTTCGCCGCCGGCGCGCGCGGCGCGCTGCTCGAATACCTGGGCCCCGAGCTCGACCGGCGCCGGATCGTTCTCGACTCAGGCCAGCGCGCTGCGCTCGAGCGCCTGCAGCGACTGCACGACGAGCTGATCGCCTTCCGGCAGGCGAGATTGTCGCTTTGGCGGCGATGGCTCGACCCGCCGCTGCCGCCGCGCGGCGTGTACCTCTGGGGAGGCGTCGGCCGCGGCAAGACTTTTCTGATGGACGCATTCCATGTCGCGACGCCGCTCAGGCGCAAGGTTCGCGTCCACTTCCACGCCTTCATGAAGGGCGTGCACGACGAGCTCAGAACGCTGTCCCGGGTCGAGGATCCGCTGTCGGCGGTTGCGACCCGCATCGCCCGCCGCTACCGGCTGATCTGCTGCGACGAATTTCACGTTTCCGACGTCGCCGACGCGATGATCCTCGGCCGTCTGTTCGGCCACCTGTTCGACCGCGGCGCGGTGCTGGTGCTGACATCGAACTACCGACCCGACGACCTGTATCCGAACGGCCTGCAGCGACAGCGGCTGCTGCCGGCGATCGCGCTGCTGAAGTCGAGGCTGGACGCGGTCGAGGTCGACGGCGACATCGACTACCGGTTGCGCGAGCTCGAGCAGGCGCCGAGCTACTACGTGGCGCCGGCCGGAGCCGCCGACTCGAGGCTTGGCGCGCTGTTCGAGCGCATGCGTCCGGGACCCGACGAAGACTTGCGGCTGATGGTCGACGGGCGGCCGCTGAAGGCGAAAAAAAGGGCCGGCAGCATCGTCTGGTTCGACTTCGCCACCTTGTGCGAAGGCCCCCGCTCGCAGATCGACTACCTGGAGCTGGCGCGCCGGTTCGCCGTGATCGTCGTCTCCGATGTCCGCAGGCTGACTCCGGAAATGAGCAATGCCGCAAGGCGCTTTACCTGGCTCGTCGACGTGCTCTACGATCATCGGGTAAAGTTGCTGTTGTCGGCCGAGGTCGGCGCCGGCGAGCTCTACCGCGA
>DATEFZ010000079.1:0-20399 GCA_035280325.1 Casimicrobiaceae bacterium | reverse complement strand
CACGGCCGCTTTCGACGATCAGGCCCCGCCATCGCTGTGGACGCCGGTCGTGCCGGAGGCAACGCCGGCGATCGATAGCGCGCCATCGGCGCTGGTCAGCGCAACTCCGGCTCCCGCCGCGCCGCGGCCGCGAGAAGCCGTTCGGCCGGCGCCGGCCGACCACGCAACGACCTATCCGATGCCGCGGGACGACGAAGGCTCGTCACCTGCGCGTGTCGCGGTGGCGCCGAGTGACAATGCTGCGACCTTGCCGATGCCGCGCCGCGAACAGAAAGAGGCCTCATCGCCTGCGCAGGTCGTTGCGCCGAAGCCGGCTCCGGAGCTTCCCAGGGTATCGCTGGAGTTGCCAGCGAACTCGGACCTGGTGCTGGTCGAGACGTCGCATCAAGCTGCGGCAGCGGCCGAGCCGAGCGAGGAACCGGCAACGCGGGCGCATCGCGTTCGGCCGCCGCGACGCGAGATCGCCGACGAGCCTTTGCAGCTCATCGAGACCGCGCACAAGGATCCGAACCCGCCGGTGACTTGACGCACCGGCGGCGTCAGGCGTCGCTTCTGCCTCCGGCAGCGACGATCCTCTCCAGGAGCGCCGCGGCGGCGGGAATCGTCAGGTCGAGCACGCGCTCGAAATCGGTCGTGTCGCCGTAGTAGGGGTCGGGCATGTCGCCGTCGACGGCGCCGGGAACCAGCGCGAGGAACAGCCCGAGATGGCCGCCGTACTCCGGCGGGCGCAGCGACTCGAGATAGTCGAGGTGCCGGCGATCCATCGCCAGGATCCAGTCGAAGCGCCTGAAGTCGTCCGGTCCGACCAGCCGTGCGCGCAACCGGCCGATCTCGTAGCCGCGGCGCCGCGCCGCGGCCAGCGCCCGCGGATCGGGCCGTTGCCCGAGCTGGAAGTCGTGCGTCCCGGCCGAGTCGACGACGATGCGGCCGGCCAATCCCGCCTTGGTGGCCATCGCGCGCAGCACTCCTTCGGCGGTCGGCGAACGGCAGATGTTGCCGGTGCAGACGAACAACACTCTCGCGATCGGCTCGGGCGACACGACCAGCGACTTCATCCAGTTCCAGACAGGGTGGACACCGCGATCGTCAGCCGCCCGGCCGTCCAGACTCATCTCGGCAGACGCGCCTGCAGCGCGCGCAACTGCGCTTCCAGCTCGTGGATGCGATCGAGATACGCGAGCAGCACCGCGATGCCGTGCGGGTCGAGCTCAAAATCATCGCGCAACCGACGCGCAGTGCGCGCGATGCTGACCGAGTGCACGGTGAACATGCGCTGACCGGCCGCTTCGACCGACGCGGTGATCGCGCCGCAATCGACTAGCTGCACGAGCTCGGCTTCGGACAATCCGGAAAGCTCGGCCAGCATCCGCAACGGCAGGCTTTGCCGCTCGTCGGGCCAGAGTGCGTCGCTGTACTCGCCGATCACGGAAGTCTCCTACGTAAAATGACGCCGTGGATTGAACTTCGATCCTGCGGCCAGCTCCTGCAAAAGACCGCGCTCGCGCTCGGATAGTTCAGGCGGCATCGCCAGCTGCGCGATCGCGTACAGATCGCCGGCACCGCCTCCCGGCCTGGGCAGCCCGCGGCCGGACAGCCGGAGCTGCTGGCCGCTGCGCGTGCCGGCGGGAACGCGCAGGTTGACCACGCCGGCGAGCGTCGGCACCTCGACCTCACCGCCGAGCGCGGCTTCCCACGGCGTCAGCGGAAGGTCGAGAAACAGATCGTGTCCGGACGGCCGGTACAATCGATGCGGGCGCAGCGAAATGTTCAGATAGATATCGCCGGCTGGACCGCCGTTCATGCCCTTGCCGCCCTGGCCGGCGAGGCGCAGCGACTGGCCGTCGGTGGCGCCTTTGGGAATCCGCGCCTTGACTACGCGCGGAACGCGGTGAGGCCTGCCCTGCTCGTCGAATTCGGTGCTGGTGAGATCGAGGTTGAGCTGGGTGCCCTGAAAAGCGTCTTCCAGGGTGATCGGCACGCTGACCTCGTAGTCCTGGCCGCGCATCGACATCGTCGGCCCTCGCCCGCCGCCGCGCCGTCCGGTCAGGCCGGCAAACAGGTCGGCCAGGTCCATCTCGTCGAATCCCGCGCCGCCGCTGCCGAATTGCGTCGCCCATTCCGGCGGCGGGCGGAACTCCTCCCCCGGCCGTTGCTGCCCGAGCTGATCGTAAGCGGCGCGCTTCTCGGCGTCCTTGAGCGTCGCGTACGCCTCGCCGACGTCCTTGAAGCGGGCTTCGGCATCCGGCTCCTTCGATACGTCGGGGTGATACTTGCGTGCAAGCCGGCGATAAGCCTTCTTGATGTCGTCTTCGCCGGCTCCGCGGTCGACACCGAGGATCGCGTAGTAGTCCTTGAACTTCATCGAGCGCCGTCGTCGCTGCGCGGGCAGGCGATCAAGTCGCCGCCACGCCGAACAGCTTTTCCTTGAGCTGGTAGAGTCGGTCGCGCAGCTCGGCCGCCTTCTCGAACTCGAGGTTCCTGGCCGCGTCGAGCATCTCGCGCTCGATGCGCTTGAGCTCCTTCTCGAGATCCTTCTCCGGCATCGCCTCGTACTTGCGGTTCGCCTGCGCGGCCTTGAGCTCGCGACGCTCCTCGTCGATGTCGTAGACGCCGTCGATGATGTCCTTGATGCGCTTGGTCACGCCCTTCGGCGTGATGCCCATCTTCTCGTTCCAGGCAAGCTGCTTGTTGCGCCGCCGGGTGGTCTCGCCGATCGCCGCCTGCATCGAATCGGTCATCCTGTCGGCGTACAGGATCGCAGTGCCGTTGATGTGCCGCGCTGCGCGGCCGATGGTCTGGATCAACGAGCGCTCGGCGCGCAGGAACCCCTCCTTGTCGGCGTCCAGCACCGCGACCAGCGATACCTCGGGGATGTCGAGCCCTTCGCGCAGCAGGTTGATGCCGACCAGGACGTCGAACTCGCCCAGCCGCAGGTCGCGGATGATCTCGACCCGTTCGACGGTGTCGATGTCGGAATGGAGATAGCGCACCTTGACGCCGTGCTCGTTCAGATAGTCGGTCAGGTCCTCGGCCATCCGCTTGGTGAGCGTCGTGACCAGCACCCGCTCGCCCCTCGACACGCGCAGGTTGATCTCCGACAGCAGGTCGTCGACCTGCGTTTGCGCCGGCCGCACGTCGAGCGTCGGATCGACCAGTCCGGTCGGGCGCACGACCTGCTCGACCACCTGCCCGGCGTGCGCGCGCTCGTACTCCGCCGGCGTGGCGGAGACGAAGATCGTCTGCGGCAGGAGCTTCTCGAACTCGTCGAAGCGCAGCGGCCGGTTGTCCAGCGCGCTCGGCAGGCGGAAGCCGTAGTTGACCAGGTTCTCCTTGCGCGCGCGATCGCCGCGGTACATGCCTCCGACCTGCGGAATCGTCACGTGCGATTCGTCGACGAACGCCAGCGCGTTGTCCGGCAGGTAGTCGATCAGCGTCGGAGGCGGTTCGCCCGGCGCGCGCCCCGACAGGTGGCGCGAATAGTTCTCGATGCCCTTGCAGAAGCCGATCTCCAGCATCATCTCGACGTCGAAGCGGGTCCGCTGCTCGATGCGCTGCGCTTCGACCAGCTTCATCTGCGTGACGAACGACTCCTTCTGCTGCGCCAGCTCGACCTTGATCTTCTCCACCGCGTCGAGCACCTTCTGCCGTCCAGTCACGTAGTGGCTCGACGGAAACACCGTGAAGCGGCCCAGCTTCTGGCGGATGTGCCCGGTCAGCGGGTCGAACAGCTGCAGCGACTCGACCTCGTCGTCGAACAGCGACACGCGAATCGCGTTCTCGGCGCTCTCCGCCGGGAAGATGTCGAGCACGTCGCCGTGCACGCGAAACGTGCCGCGCCTGAACTCGGTGTCGTTGCGCTGGTACTGCATCTCGGCCAGCCGCTTGATCGCGTCGCGTTGCGCCAGCCGATCGCCCTGGCGCAGATGCAGGATCATGCTGTGGTACTCGGACGGATCGCCGATGCCGTAGATCGCCGACACGGTGGCGACGACGATGCAATCGGGTCGCTGCAGGATCGACTTGGTTGCGGACAACCGCATCTGCTCGATGTGCTCGTTGATCGACGAGTCCTTCTCGATGTAAAGGTCGCGTGACGGAACGTAGGCCTCGGGCTGGTAGTAGTCGTAGTACGAGACGAAGTACTCGATCGCGTTGTTCGGCAGGAACTCGCGAAACTCGGCGTAGAGCTGCGCGGCCAGCGTCTTGTTCGGCGCCAATACCAGTGCCGGGCGGCCCGTCCGCGCGATAACGTTGGCCATCGTGTAGGTCTTGCCCGACCCGGTGACGCCGAGCAGGGTCTGGAAGGCGAGCCCGTCGCCCAAGCCCTCGACCAGCTTGTCGATCGCTTCGGGCTGGTCGCCGGCGGGCGCGAACGGCTGGTGCAGTTCGTAAGGGCTGTCGGGAAACCTGAGGATCATCGTCGTTCGGTCCTGCCCGTATTGGCGCCGGGCAATCGATTATTTTAGCCGATAGACAGCTTCAGGCACAGCTCGTTCACGAGCGGAGCGCCGTTACGCGGATCGGCTCTGTCGTCGTGGTAAAATGCGACTCTTTAGATCCGGGCGCACGATGAACGCACCGCTGTCCGCTCCTGTCCTGGCCGCGGTGGAGCTTGCGCCACGCGATCCGATCTACGGCATCACCGAAGCGTTCAACGCCGACGCCAATCCGCGCAAGGTCAACCTCGGCGTCGGCGTCTACTGCGATGACGACGGCAAGGTTCCGCTGCTCGAGTGCGTGGCCCGCGCCGAGCGCGCGCTGACGGCAAAGGGCGCTCCGCACGTCTACCTGCCGATCGACGGCAGCGCCGCCTACGACCGCGCCGTGCGCAACCTCGTCTTCGGCGGCGGCGACGTCGTCGAGGCAGGCCGCGTGGTCACCGTGCAGGCGGTCGGCGGGACCGGCGCGCTCAAGGTCGGGGCTGACTTCCTGCGCCGCTTCGCGCCGGGCGCGCAGGTCTGGATCAGCGATCCGTCGTGGGAAAACCACCGCGCGCTGTTCGAAGGCGCCGGCTTCACCGTCAACACCTATCCGTACTACGAAGCGCGCACCCACGGCCTCGACTTCGCCGGCATGATCGGCGCGTTGCAGGCGATGCCCGCCGGCGCGATCGTGATTCTGCACGCCTGCTGCCATAACCCGACCGGAGTCGATCCGAGCGACGAGCAATGGCAGCGCGTGATCGAGGTCGTCCGCGGACGCGGCCTCCTGCCGTTCCTGGACTTTGCCTACCAGGGGTTCGGCGCCGGTGTCGACGCCGACGGCGCGATCGTGCGGCGGTTCGCGGCGACGCCGGGCGCGTTGTTCGTCGCCAGCTCCTTCTCGAAATCCTTTTCCTTGTACGGCGAGCGCGTCGGCGCGCTGTCGATCGTCGCCGCCGACCGAGACGAAGCGGCGCGCGTGCTGTCGCAGGTCAAGCGCGTCGTGCGCGGCAACTACTCGAGCCCGCCGACATTCGGCGGCCAGGTCGCGGCGACGATCCTGGAGACACCCGACTTGCGCGCGCTGTGGGAGCGCGAGCTCTCCGCCATGCGCGAGCGGATCCAGGCCAATCGGCAGGCGCTCGTGTCGCGGCTCAAGACTCGCGCGCCTGGTGCCGACTTCGAGTTCATGCTGCGACAGCGCGGCATGTTTTCGTATTCCGGGTTGACCGCGGAGCAGGTCGGCCGCCTGAAGGGCGAGTTCGCCATCTACGCGATCGATACCGGCCGCATCTGCGTTGCCGCGCTCAACGCGCACAATCTCGATTACGTCGCCGACGCCGTCACCAAGGTGATCGCCTGACGGCAGAGTGCGCAAGGTCTTGAAGCCAAAGACCGATTCCGAATATACTTGCCGTTTGCCACGCGCGGGAATAGCTCAGTTGGTAGAGCGCAACCTTGCCAAGGTTGAGGTCGCGAGTTCGAGACTCGTTTCCCGCTCCAGATTTTTCTAGCGGGAGCCGACGCTCCCGCGTTCTTCGCGCAACTTGCAGCATCGGCGGCGCGCTCGGCACCGGGCGTCGCGTCCATCCGGGCGGGGTGGCAGAGTGGTCATGCAGCGGCCTGCAAAGCCGTCTACGCCGGTTCGATTCCGACCTCCGCCTCCAAACTTGACTCGGCGGGAATCTCTTATCCCGGTGGGCGTACTCGCACACCGCGGCCGCCATCAGCCGTGACGACCTCGTCGGGCATCGAGTAACCCCGATTTCGTCGTCCGTCAGGCCCCGGGCGCAGGCGCCACGACCAATCCGAATCTGCTCATCGTCGCGATCAGCTTCGCCTTGTCGGGCGCGCCGCCCTGATTGACGATGGCCGCGATGTCGCGAAAGTACTGCGCTCCGATATCCGGTGTGTTGATCACCAGCGCGCGCGCGACGGCGGCGTGCGGGTTGCTGAAAGCGTGCACCGCACCGCGTGGCGTGGCCATCGAGTCGCCGGGCTTGAGGTCGCGGGTTTCGCTCGCTACCTGTAGCGCAGCGTTCCTTCGAGCACGTATACCAGCTCCTCGTTGTCGCTGTGGCTGTGCGGCGGCGGCACGTTCGACCCCGGCGGCACGGTCATCTCGAAGCAACCCATCCTGCAGTCGCCGGCCGCTTCCTGCAGATAGCGGATCTCGATCTGACCCAGGCGGATCGTTTCCGGCGGCGCTGGCATTGCGAAAGCTTCCATGGCACACTCCTTGGTAAAAAGTCTGTACTGACCTAATGTACAAACTTTTTACTTAGGTGTCAATACTCGGATGTCAACGTCCAGACCGTCGACGCCTGAACGCAGGGTCCGATCGGCCCCCGGCTCGCCAGCGCGCCCGACGCCGACGCGGCTGACGCCGATGATCGGCGTGCTCTTGCGCTTGCCGCACGAGGTGGTTGTCGCCCGCATCCTGGAGGCGCTCAACGGAAGCGGCTTCGATCTCAGCGGCACCGAGCTGAGTATCTTCCTTTACCCGGGACCGGACGGACGCCGGCCGATCGATCTCGCCCGCCAGTGCAACATGAGCCGTCAGGCGATGAACTACGTGCTCGCCAGGCTCGAGCGACGCGGCTATGTCGAGCGGCGCGACGGGTCGGGCACTGCGGCGCGGCGGGTGCGACTGACAACCCGCGGGCGGGCCGTGGTCCCGGTGATCCGCCGTTGCGTCGCGGCGATCGAAAAGGAGTGGACGGCGCACCTCGGTTCGAAACGATTCGCCGTCCTGCGCGAGACGCTCGACGATCTGTCGCACTGGCTCGGCAAGCTCGACTGACGCGGACCTCGCCGCCCCGAGGTCACGAGATTGCCTGACCGGGCATCGTGCCGCAGGTACGCGCAGGAGTGGCGGCGGCAACGGGACGTAATACGGAGCGCGACTTGCGTCCGCATTGCATTATAATCCGACTCAATGCCCACCCTCGCCCCCAAGACGCCTGTCGCGCTCGAAGAGCGCACCGCCCGGCTGACCATCCTGATCGATCCGCGCAAGAAGGCGTTCTTCGAGCGTCTGTGTGCCGAGGAGGATGCGACCCCGTCGCAGGTCGTCCGACGTCTGATTCGACGTTACATCGAAGAGCGTACCGGGCGACCGTGGGTGCCGTCGGACTAGGCTCCCGGCGCAACTGCTCCGGCGCCGCGCCAACGCCTCCGGCCGAACCGTGCCCGCCCGCGTGACGGAACCCTGCACACGCCAAGCTGCCTGCCGGCCACGGCGCCGGTTGCGCTGAACCTCGACTTCGCGGCGTTCTTTCGCCGGCCTGCGGCCCTTCCCCATGGCTGGCCGAATGCAGGTAATATTGCCATCCGGCAGGGGGGAAATATCGTCTCGCGATATATCGGGTCGGCAACTTCACTGGAGGAGGACGTCATGCCAGATCGCAAATCAGATTCGACCAGCCGCGGCCGCCGCGACTTCATGCGCGCCGGGCTGGGGCTCGCCGGCGGGCTCGCGCTGCCGTTCGGGCTCACGACCCGGGCCTGGGCGGCGGATCAGCCGCCGATCGGTACCTGGCCCGCCGGTTCGCAGGGCGATTCGGTGTTCATCGGCATCGCCGTGCCGCGCACCGGCACCTACGCGGTGCAGGGCGAGGACGAGCTCAAGGGCTACGAGCTCGCGATCGAGCACATCAACGAAGGGCATCCGCTGATCAAGGCGATGTCGACGAAGACGAAGAAGGGCGTGCTCGGCAAGCAGATCAAGTACGGCGTGGCCGATTCCGCCGCCAAGCCAAACGATGCCGTGCAGGCGCAGCAGCGGTTCATCACCGAGAACAAGGCGATCCTGATGACCGGTTCGACGTCGAGCGCGGTCGCGGTGGCGATGAACAAGCTCGCGCAGCGCGAAAAAGTGCTGTACGTCGCCGGCATCTCCGGATCGAACGACACCACCGGCAAAGACTGCGTGCGCTACGGATTCCGGCAGGACTTCTACGGCGAAACCGCCGCGAACGCGATCGGGCCGGTGCTGGTGAAGACCTTCGGCAAGAACCGCAAGGCGGCGTTCATGACGCCCGACTACACCTACGGCCACACGGTCACCAAGTCGGTCAACGAGTACCTGACCAAGAACGGCGGCTGGACCATGGTGACCAATCAGGTATCTCCGCTCGGCGCGCCGGATTACAGCTCGTACCTGACCAACATCGCCAACTCGAACGCCGAGTTCCTGATCAACGTCAACTGGGGCCACGACGCCGTCCTGTCGACCAAGCAGGCCAAGCAGTTCGGCATCCTGCCGAAGATGCAGCTCGTGATTCCGTACCAGATTCCGTTCCTGGCGCCGGAGGTCGGCCCCGATATCACGGCCGGCGTCTACGCGGCGACGGACTTCTGGTGGACGCTCGAAGACAGGTTCCCGCTGGCGAAGATGTTCGTCGACTCGTTCCAGAAGAAGTTCAACTACCGGCCCGAGTGGGGCGCCGAGAACTCCTACATGGAATTCGCGATGTGGGCGGACGCGGTCGAGCATGCGGGCACTTTCTATCCGCCGGACGTCATCAAGTCGTACGAGGCGGGGCGCAAGATCAATTCGATCGTAGGCGAAGTTTACTGGCGTGCTGCGGATCACCAGCTCGTCCGTCCGGTGATCATCGTCAAAGGCAAGAAGCCGAGCGAGATGAAGAACAAGGAAGACTTCTGGGAGGTCACCGAGGTACTTCCCGGGTTGCCGCTGATGCAGGCGCCCGACGCGTTCGGCTGCAATCTCGGCCCGTACACCTGATCGGCTTCGCGACATCGGCTGCACCGCGGCGGCGAATGCCGCCCGCGGTGCGCCGCTCGTGCTCGAGTAGAAGCGTGCGATGATCAGCTGGTCCAACTTCGTCTCGCAACTTTTCAACGGCCTCGTGCTCGGCGCACTGCTGGCGCTGATCAGCTCGGGGTTGACGATCATCTACGGCACGCTCGGCGTGCTGAACCTCGCGCACGGGGCGATGTTCATGCTGGGCGGCTACGCCGGGTACGTCGCCTACGAGCAGACCGAATCGTTCATCGTCGCGGTGATCGCCGGCGCGCTGTTCATGCTGATCGTCGGGGTGGTGATGGAGCGCGTCGTCATTCGCCATTTCTACCACCGGCCGCACGAGGATCAGCTGCTGGTCACGTTCGGGCTTTCGATCTGCTTCGTCGAAGCGGTGCGGCTCGCATTCTCGAGCCTCGCCAAGACGGTGCCCCCGCCGCCGCTGCTCACCGGCATCACCTCGCTCGGCATCATGGTCTATCCGACGTATCGCCTTGGCGTCGTCGTCATCGTCGCGGTGGCACTGCTGGCGTTGTACTTCGTGCTTTATCGCACCCGCCTAGGCATGATCGTGCGCGCTGGCATCGAGGATTCGACCATGGTCGATTCGCTCGGCATCAATGTCGACCGGGTATTCATGATCGTGTTCGGGATCGGCGCCATGGCCGCCGGCTTCGCCGGCATCATCAATGCGCCTGTGGTGGCGCTCACCCCGGAGGTCGGCGAGGCGATCCTGGTGCAGACGTTCGTCGTGGTCGTCATCGGCGGCGTCGGGTCGTTCCCGGGAGCGGTGATCGGCGGACTGATCGCCGGCGAGATCATCAGCATCACGTCGATGATCAACCCGGGCTACGCCTACGTCATGCTGTTCGCGGCGATGACGCTGGTGCTGCTGCTGCGGCCGCACGGTCTGCTCGGCGCACGCGGGAGAGAGTAGTTTGCCGGCGATCGCCAGGAGACCGCCGTTCCTGATCGAAGCGATCACGGCGATCGTCCTCATCGCGGTGCCGTTCGTTCTGCCGTATCTCGACTCCGCGCCCAATACCGTCAACCGCATCCTGGTTTGGGGCCTGTTCGGCATCGGCTTCGACATCCTGTTCGGCTACACCGGACTGCTGTCGTTCGGCCAGTCGGCGCTCTATGGCACTGGCGGCTTCGTTGCCGCCTACCTGCTGACCATAGCCGGCTTCCCCTATGTCATCCTGGCGTTGATCATCGGCACGATCGCCGCGGCCGCCGCCGGCTACCTGGTCGGGATGATCGCGCTGCGTCGCACCGGCATCTACTTCGCGATGATCACGGTGGCGATCGCGGAAGTGTTCTACTTCGTCGAGTTCAACCCGCTTGCGCAATGGACCGGCGGCGAAAACGGCTTGCCCGGCGTCCCGTTTCCGACGCTTTCGCTGGGCTTCACCACCATTCAATTCTCGACCGGCTGGTCGCTCTACCCGTTCCTCGCCTTCTGCTACTTCATCGGCATCGTGCTCGCGCTGCGCATCGTGCGCTCGCCGGTCGGCGCCATCCTTAGCGCGATCCGCGAAAACCCGCTGCGCGCCGCCGCGGTCGGCCATAGTGTCCACGGCTACAAGCTTGCCGCGTTCGTGATCGCGGCCGCCTACGCCGGACTGGCCGGCGGCCTGCTCGGCGTGCTGCAGGCGTTCATGCCGCCGGAAGCGTTCACCTTCGACACCTCGGGGCAGCTGGTCATGCAGACCGCGATCGGCGGCCGCGGCACGCTGTTCGGTCCGCTGGTCGGTGCCGCCGTATGGCTGTTTCTGCAGGACTTCCTGCAGGCGGCGATGGGCCTGGGCGCGGCTTGGAAGCTGGTCCTGGGCTTGATCTTCGTTCTGCTGGTCTGCTTTCTCCGCCAGGGGATCATCGGCGGCATCCGCGACCTCTACCGAATGGTGAGCGGGCGGGTCCGCGCCGCCGCCGAGCCCGAGGACGTGGCGCCGATGCCGTCGTTCGGCAGCGGTGCGGAGCCGGAGGACGCCGCGGCGGCGGGCGACGATCCGCCGCCCGACGGGGCAGCGGTGCAGGCGCGGCATCGTCCTGCGGAGAAGGTCAGCGGGCCTATCCTCAAGGCTACCGGGCTCACCAAGCACTACGGCGGCGTCGTCGCCAACCAGGACATCGACTTCACGGTCAACGCCGGCGAGCTGCGCGGGATCATCGGCCCGAATGGCGCCGGCAAGACGACTTTTTTCAAGATGCTGACCTGCGAAGTGCCGCCGACCTCCGGCAAGATCGTGTTCGAGGGCCGCGACATCACCGGAATGAGCGTCACCGACGTCTGCCAGCTCGGGCTGACCAAGAGCTATCAGGTGAACCAGCTGTTCAACCGGCTGACGGTGCGCGAGAACCTGACCATTGCCGCGCTGGCCGAGCTGCGCGGCAAGTTCAAGCTCGACCTGCTGGGCAATCTGGCCAAGATCCCGGGCCTGCACGACCAGGTCGAGCGCACGCTCGACCTGGTCAACCTGGCCGGACGTCCCGACATTCCGGTGGCGCAGCTCGCGTACGGCGAGAAGCGTCGGCTCGAAGTCGGCCTGGCGCTCGCGTCGTCGCCGACGCTGCTGCTGCTCGACGAGCCGCTGGCGGGCATGAGTCCGCGCGAGCGGATCGAGACGGTCAACCTGCTCAAGTTGATCGGTCGCGGTCGCACGATGATCATCATCGACCACGACATGGACGCGCTGTTCGAGCTGGCCGAGCGCATCACGGTGCTGCAGGAAGGCCGCGTGCTGGTCGAGGGCACGCCGAGCGAGATCAAGGGCAACGCCAAGGTGCAGGAAGCCTACCTGGGCGGCGTGCACGGAGTGCTCGCGCCATGAGCCTGCTCGAAGTCAAGGGTCTGAACAGCTATTACGGGGATTCGCACATCCTGTTCGACGTCGCGCTGCGCGTCGAGAAAAACGAGGTCGTGGCGCTGCTCGGGCGCAACGGCGCCGGCAAGAGCACGACGTTGAAGAGCCTAATGGGCGTGGTGACGCCGCGCGCCGGCTCGATCAAGCTCGACGGCGCCGAGATCGCCGGCCGGAAAAGCCACGCCATCGCCCAGGCCGGCATGCAACTCGTGCACGAGGAGCGGCGCATCTTCGGCAGCCTGGACGTCGAGGAGAACCTGGTCCTCGCCGGCCTGACCGCGGATCACAAGTGGCCGCTCGAGCGGATCTACGGCATGTTCCCGCGGCTCAAACAGCGTCGCGGCAGCCGCGGTACCGACCTTTCGGGCGGCGAGCAGCAGATGCTGGCGATCGCGCGCGCATTGATCCGCGATCCGAAGATCATCCTGCTCGACGAGCCGTTCGAAGGGCTTGCGCCGGTGATCGTGCGCGACCTGATGACGGCGTGCCGCGAGCTTGCCGCGGCCGGCCAGACGATCGTCCTGGTCGAGCAGAATCTCGCCGCGACGCTAGCGCTGGCGCAGCGCGTCTACATCATCAACAACGGCCACATCGCGCACGAAGGCGCGGCGCAGGAGATCAAGGCACAGCCCGAGATCCTGCAACGCCACCTCGGCGTGTGACGATGCGGCCGCCGCGCCGAGCGGTTGCGCGGGCCGACGCCGGTTTTGCCCCGCACCGGGCCGTCGCTACACGGCGATGAGTCAAGCACGGCCAGCGTGGGTCATCGGCCACGTCAGCGTGAAGGATGCCGCCCGATGGGAGCAATACCGGCAAAGCGTGCCGGCCACCCTGGGTCCATTCGGCGGCAAGGTCGTGATGCGCGGCCGAGTGACCGACACGCTCAGCGGAACGCACCGCCACAGCGACGCGGTGGTGCTCGAGTTTCCGAGCGTCGATGCGGCGCGCGGCTGGCACGCCTCTGCCGCGTACCAGGAGCTCATTCCGTTGCGCCGCGAGGCTGCCGAGGCCGACCTCGTCATCGTCGCAGGCTAGCGCGAATCGGCCGCCCAGGCGGTACGCGCCGATAAGCCGATTCAGGCCACGACCACCGTCTTGATGTTGACGAACTCGCGGATGCCGTAGGAGGAAAGCTCGCGCCCATAGCCGCTTTCCTTGACGCCGCCGAACGGCAGCCGCGGGTCCGAGCGCACCGCGTCGTTGACGAATACGCTGCCGCTGTCGATCAGCTCGGCGGCGATGCGCTCGCCGCGGGCGAGGTCGCGCGTGATGACGGCAGCGCCCAGGCCGAACGTCGAATCGTTCGCCACCGCGATCGCTTCGGCCTCGCTACGCACCGGGATGATCGCCGCGACCGGGCCGAAAAGCTCGTCGTCGTACGCCGGCATGCCACGACGCACGTCGGTCAGCACCGTCGCTGGATAATACGCGCCGCGCCCGGCGGGAATCGTCCCGCCGAGCAGACACCGAGCGCCCTTGGCGATGCTCGCTTCGACCTGCCGGTGCAGCGCGTCGCGCAGGTCGTGGCGCGCCTGCGGTCCGATCTCGGTCGCATCGTCGAACGGGTCGCCCATCCTGGCCGCTGCCATCCGTTCGACGAACAGTCTCTCGAACGCCGCGCGCAACGACTCGACCACGATGAAGCGCTTGGCGGCGATGCAGCTCTGGCCCGAGTTGACCAGCCGTCCCTTGGTGCATACCTTCGCCGCGAGCTCCGGGTCGGCGTCCTCGAGCACCAGGTACGGGTCGCTGCCACCCAGCTCGAGCACGGTCTTTTTCAGCATCTCGCCGGCCTTGCGCGCGACGGCCCGCCCGGCCGCTGCGCTGCCGGTGAGGGTCACGGCACGTACCTTCGGGTGCGCGATCACGTCGTCGACTTGGCGGCTCCCGATCATCAGCGTGCGAAACAGATGCTTGGGGAAGCCGGCGCGGCGGAAAACGTCCTCGATCGCCAGCGCGCAGCCGGGAACGTTGGAGGCGTGCTTGAGCACCGCCGCGTTGCCGGCCATCAATCCCGGCGCGGCGAAGCGGAACACCTGCCAGAACGGGAAGTTCCACGGCATCACCGCCAGAATCACGCCAAGCGGATTGAACGTGACGAAGCTCCGGCTGGCGTCGGTGGCGACGGCTTCCGGCGCGAGAAAGCGCTCGGCATGGTCGGCGTAGAAGTCGCAGCCCAGCGCGCACTTCTGCACTTCGGCGATGCCGTCCTTCACCGGCTTGCCCATCTCGCGCGCCATCAGCCGGGCGTGGTCGTGCGACTCGGCGCGCAGCAACCCGGCCGCCTTGCGCATCGGCACCGCCCGCTCGGCGATCGGCGTGTTGCGCCAACCGGCGAACGCCTGGTCGACCTCATCGATGATCGCGCCGACGGCGTCGGGCGCGGCCTCCTCGTAGGTTTCGAAGACCTCGCCGGTCGCCGGATTGATCGCCTGGATCGCCATCGCCTGCCGCTCCGCTGTCGTCGCCGCCGCGCGCGGCCAGCAGACAGAATACGCCTGCCGGACGACAGGCCAAGCAGCCGCGGCAGAAAAGCGCGAGCTCGCATGAATTGTGGGGCAGATTGATCGGCATCAGGATCACTGGTTATCATCGCTCTCGGACCGCGATGAATCCCGACCGCAGCTTCGACTACCGCACGCTGTTCGACCTGACCGGCCGGGTGGCGCTGGTCGTCGGCGGGGGCTCGGGCATCGGCCAAGCCGGCGCGGAAGGCCTGGCGGCGCACGGTGCCCACGCCGTCGTCGCCGACGTCTCGTTCGGCGACGCCGATGGCGTGGCGGCGCGCATCCGCGCTGCCGGTGGGCGGGCCAGCGCGCTCGCCATCGACGTGCGCGACACGGCCGCGGTCGACGCCATGGTCGCTGCCGTGCTGCGTGACTTCGACCGGCTCGATGTGCTGTTGATGACGCCGGCGATGAACCTGCGCAAGCGGTTGCTCGACTACAGCGACGACGAATTCGACCGCGTCGTCGAGCTCAATCTCAAGGGAACCTTCCGCGTCGCGCGCGCGTGCGGCCGGGCGATGGCCGAGCGCAGGCGGGGCAGCATCATCCTGATGTCGTCGATACGCTCGTCGACCGTCGAGGCGGGCCAGAGCATCTACGCCTCGACCAAGGCCGGCATCGTGCAGATGGCGCGCGGGCTGGCTGTCGAGCTCGGAGCGTCCGGCGTCCGCGTCAACGCGCTGGCGCCGGGAATCGTCGCCACACCGCTGACCCGCCAGATTCGCGACAACGCCGAATGGAACCGGGCGTACGCCAGCCGCTGCGCCCTCGGCCGCTGGGCCGAGCCAGAGGAGATGGCCGGGCCGATCGTCTTTCTTGCCTCCGACGCGAGCAGCTATCTGACCGGTGCGGTGATCTACGCCGATGCCGGCTGGACGGCGATCGACGGCCGCTTCGAGCCGCGCCTTGGCGGCTGAAGCAATCGCGTCGGCGTCGATCCGGGGTTCGGCCCCCGATCGACCATCATCGTCGCGGGCAACGCTCCGGCTCGCTGCGATCGCCGCGATCGCCATCGCCAGCGGCACGACTGGTGCGCAGAGCATCGATATGCTTCGGGTTGCGAGCAGCCAGCGCGGCCACTGGGACACGACGATCGCCGAAATCGGCCAGCGCGGCGGCATCTTCGCCAGAAACGGGCTGAGCCTGGAAATCCTCTATACGAAGGGCCCTGCCGAGACGCAGCAGGCGGTCATCTCCGGCAATGCCGACGTCGGCATCGGGCCGGGAGTCATGGACGTGTTTTCGGCGTTCGTCAAAGGCGCGCCGCTGCGCGTCATCGGCGCCGCCACCACCGGCGCCGGAAATCTGTTCTGGTACGTGCCGGCAAACTCCCCGATCCGGTCGCTGCGCGACACCGAGCGCAAGACCATCGCCTACTCGCACGGCGGCTCGTTGACCCAGCGCGTCGTGGCCGCGCTGATCAAGGAGCACGACCTCAAGGCGCGGCCGACCGCGACCGGGGAGCCTGCGCCTACCCTCTCGCAGGCTACCTCGGGTCGGATCGATGTCGGCTGGTCGGCGCCGCCGTTCGGCCTGCAGCTGGTCGAGGAAGGCAAGCTTCGCATCATCGCCAGCGGCGACGACGCAGCGACGTTCAAGCAGCGTACCGTGCGCGCCATCATCAGCAACGCGCGCACGCTGCGCGAGCGCCAGCCGGTGATCGATCGGTTCGTCAAAGCGTACCGGGAAACGATCGACTGGCTGTATTCCGCCGATCCGGCAGCGCTCGCGACCTATGCCGATTTCGTCGGCATCCCGCTCGCCATCGCCCGCCGCACCCGCGACCAGTTCTTTCCCAAAGCGGCCGTCGATCCGGACCGCATCGCCGGGCTCGACCGGATCGTCCAGGAGGCGGCGGCGCTGGAATTCACGCCGACGGGGCTGTCTGCCGCGCAACTCGCGGAGCTGATCCGGATTCCGCCGCGGCACTGAAGCCCGGGAGATCCGGCTACAATGGGCGCGGCGCTGTAGGCGAAGCGAGTGCCGGCCCGGGTGGTGAAACTGGTAGACACAGCGGACTTAAAATCCGCCGACGCCTGATCGCGTCGTGCCGGTTCGAGTCCGGCCCTGGGCACCAGCGCCGATCTAGCCAAGGCAAAACCCGCCCGACCGCCCCTCCGGCGCGAGGGTCCGGCCTCCGCGCTGTCGCCGTTTGTCCTACATCGCTTTCATCCATCCGCCGATTGGTCGCACCGGACACGGGCGGCGACAATGGCGTTATTTCGCTGAGGTTGCGGGAGGTGCGAACGTGCGAACGACCGACGTTGCGGAGCGACCATCGTCGCTATGATGTATAGCTTAGGCTGCCGCGTGCGTCTTGCGCTGGCCGTGGTCGCGGCGCTCGCCCTGGCTGCGTGCGCATCGCTGCCTCCAGGATCGGATTTTCCAAAGACCGCCTCCAATGCGCTGACGCACCCCGAGGAGACCCGGCTCGGGCGCGAGTTTGCCGCGCCGACCGCAGCGCATCCGGGGCTCTCCGCCTTCCGCCTACTGCCGTTCGGGATGGACAGCTTCCTGTTGCGCATGGAGATGGCGCAGCGGGCGGAGCGAACGCTCGATGTCGAATACTTCGTCATCGAAAAAGACGATACCGGGGGCCTGTTCCTCGACGCGCTGCTGCAGGCGGCCGACCGCGGCGTCAGGGTGCGGCTGCTGGTCGACGACCAGGGGTCGTTCGGCCGCGAGGCCGACATGAGACCTCTCGCGGCGCACCCCAACATCGAGTTGCGCGTGTTCAATCCGCTGGCCTACCGCGGCCAGATCGAGCTCTTCCACGACGTCGAGCTGGTCTGCGACGCGACGCGGCTCAACTACCGGATGCACAACAAGCTTTTCGTCGTCGATAACGCGGTGGGCATCGTCGGCGGCCGCAACGTCGGCGACGCCTATTTCCAGGAAAGCCGCGACGTCGACTTCGGCGACTACGACGTGATCGCCGCGGGGCCGGTGGTCAGGCGCATGTCGGCGAGCTTCGATGCCTTCTGGAACAGCCCGCTGGCGATCCCGGTCCAGGCGTTGTTCGGCGGCAAGCCGACGATGCAGGCGCTGGACGATTACCGACAGGTTCTGGCCGAGCGTCGCGCCAAGCTCGCCGACAAGGACTACCTGCGGCGTCTTTCGACCGGCGAGCCTTTGCGAACGCTGCTGGCGCGGGAATCGCCCTGGGTCTGGGCGCACGGGGAACTCGTCTACGACAGCCCGCAGAAGGCCAAAGTCGAGGCCGGCGACGTGCCGGGACACCTGCTCCGGGCCCGCCTCGGCAAGGCGGTCGAGGCGACCCGATCCGAGCTTCTGGTGGTTTCGCCGTACGTGGTCCCCGGCGACGCCGGAATGAAATTCCTGAAGGGCCTGCGCGAGCGCGGCCTATCGATCAGCATCCTGACCAACTCGCTTGCGTCGACCGACATGCCGAGCGTCCATTCGGGCTATCAGGCGTACCGGATCCCGTTGCTGGAGATGGGCGTCAAGCTCTACGAAGTACGCCCGATCCTGGGCAAACCAATGACCCATGGGGAAGAGCATGACTCACCGAGCGCCGGACAATTCGCACTGCACGCCAAGGTGTTCGTGTTCGATCGCAACCGCATTTTCGTCGGATCGATGAACCTCGACCAACGCTCGCTGCACGTCAACACCGAGATCGGCGTGATCATCGACAGCCCTGAGCTGGCGCGACAGATCGCCAAGCGCTTCGCCGAGATCGTTCAGCCGGCCAACAGCTACGTGTTGGGGCTCGACCACAGCGGCATCGGCGGCCGCGTTGCGCTGACCTGGCGAACGCTCGAGGACAGCGAGCCGGTCGTCTTTCACCACGAGCCCTCGGTGTCGCTGTGGCGTCGGGTCAAGGTCGACACGTTGTCGATGCTGCCGCTCGACGAGCTGTTATGAACCGCCGCCTGGCGATCGCCATGGTGTGGCTGGCTGCGGTCGCCGGGCCGGCGCTGGCCGTCACTCCCGACCAGGACATCGTCGTCGACGTAAAGAAGGACGGCATGGCCGTGGTGGTCAACGTCGACTGCCAGGTGCGGGCGCCGATATCGATCGTCTGGGACGTGCTGACCGATTACGACAACATGGCGAGCTTCATCTCCAACCTTCAATACAGCGGCGTGCAGGGTCGCATCGATAACGTGCTCGAGGTCCGCCAGACGGGGAAGGCGACCCGCGGCCCGTTGAGCTACAGCTTCGATAACGTCCGCGAGGTCGAGCTCGTGCCCTACAGCCAGATACGCTCCCGGCTGATCCGCGGCGATCTCCGGGATTCGGCCTTCACCACCCGCATCATCGAGGCCGACGGGATGATCCATATCGTCCACAGCGGACGCTACACGCCCAAGATCTGGGTCCCTCCGCTGATCGGCCCCGCGCTGATCGCGGCCGAGACGCGCAAGCAATACGGCGAGATCAGGGCCGAGATCCTGCGCCGGAGCGAACGGCGCGCCGCGGGGCTGACCCTCGCGCACTGAACCGCGAGCGACCCGCGACGCGCACCTCGCGCCGCAGGCGATTCGTGCGATCATCGCTGCCATGGAGCTACTCGCCACCGCGTGGCAGTTCATCGGCCACCTCGACGACAAGCTCGGGCTGCTGCTGCAGCACTACGGCACCTGGATCTACCTGATCCTGTTTCTGATCATCTTCTGCGAAACGGGCCTCGTCGTGGCGCCGTTCCTGCCCGGAGATTCGCTGCTTTTCGCGTCGGGGGCGCTATGGGCGTCGGCCGGCATGCCGGTCGAGATGCTGGCGCTGACGCTGATCGTCGCCGCGCTGTGCGGCGACAACTGCAACTACTGGATCGGGCGCCTGTTCGGCAGCCGGATCGCGCACCGGCGGGAGACGCGCTTCCTGAACCGGCGCGCTCTCGAACGCACGCACCAGTTCTATATCCGTCACGGCGGCAAGACGATCATCCTGGCGCGCTTCGTCCCCATCGTGCGCACTTTCGCGCCTTTCGTCGCCGGTATCGGCCGCATGCGGTACGGGCATTTCCTCGGCTTCAGCGTGGCCGGTGCGCTACTCTGGGTCGGACTGCTGGTCTCGTGCGGGTACCTGTTCGGCCGGATCCCCGCGGTTCAGGACAACTTCGGGCTGATGATCGTGGCCGTCATCGCGGTCTCGCTGCTGCCGCTTGCGGTCGAGTTTCTGCGATCGCGGCTGCGCCGCTAGGCAGTCTCCAGCAACAGCAACCCGGCGCGGGATTTCCATTATGCTTCGCATCGTCGGCTCGGAGGCTCCTTGAGAACCATCGCCTGCGTGGTGTTGATCTTGCTCCTCGCAGGCTGTATCCCGATCGGCGTGCGGGGAACGACGATGGCCGACGCCGGCGATCCGCAGGTGGTCGCCTGGCGATAAAGTCGGGGCCTAGCAGCTAGCGTTTGCCGCCGGGTATCGATCGCTGCGCCATCCGGGCAAAGTCCTCCATCGCCCGCTGCATCGAGGAAAGCGCCGGCGCGCCCGACGACATCACCCGCTGCATCGCGTCGACCAACCCCTGCGCCTGTCTTGGATCGGGCATCATCGCCATCATCGCCTTCGCCCCACTGGCGCCGGGCATGCCGCTCACCTGCTCCTGCATCAGCGCGAACAACCGCTTCTGCATCTCGACGATCATCTCGAACATCTGCCGCCAGTAGCGCATCGCCTTTTCGACCGCTTCGCCGGTGGCCTCGCGCCCGGCAGCGACCAGCGCCTGCGGATCGGGCGAGGCGGCGACGTGCCGCGCCGCCCGCTTCTGCATCGCCCGCGTTTCCTCCTCCGCCTCGAACTTCAGCCGGCGCAGCTTGGCGGTGCCTGCCAGCGCGGCATCGATGACGTCCAGCGCGATCCTGGCGTTGGC
>DATEFZ010000078.1:0-2234 GCA_035280325.1 Casimicrobiaceae bacterium | reverse complement strand
CGGGAAGCAGGCGCCGGTCGCGCCGTTGCGCGCGCCATCGGCGAGCGGGGACGGCGCGCCTGCGCGATCGGTCTGGCCATCGTCGCTCGCGGTCGCTCGGCGGTCAGCGCGCCTTCAGCAGGCGGGCCGCCCGTGCGACCGATTTCGGCTTGACCCAGAAGATCGCGCCGAAACGTCCGCCGCCGGCGGTCACCGCATCCATCGCGGTGATGTTGATCCGCGCCGCAGCCAGCGTCTGCAGAACCTTGTTCATCGCGCCGACGCGGTCGGCGCCCTGCATCAGGAAACCGGTCTTGCGGACGCTAAGCTTGAGGCCATGCTTCTTCGCCGCGCGCCGCAGCGCGGCGCTGTTTTGCGGAATCAGGTCGAGCTGGCCCTTGCCGCCGCTGGGAAAGCCTGAGAACGCGAGCAGATTGACCCCCTCGGCAGCGAGCGCAGCGAGCACGCGGCCGCCGCGCCCGGGCGTGTTGGGCACCATCACGTGGAAATAATCGATCTTGCGCACACCGTGGCTCATGGCGTCTCCTTGGCTCGGGCTGCTGACAACGGAACTTTGCAACGTCCGGCGCGCCGCGTCAATGTCGCGCCCTCGTTGCGTCGGAACGTCGGTCGCGCGCAGGCGCGGCGCGCATTCGTCACCGCGCCGCGGCGCCGTCGTTCGAGAGCAGCGTCACGCCGAGATACCGAGCCAGGCCGCGCCCGCCCTCGGCCATCACCTGGTTGTGGTTCCAGCGGAACGCGGGCTCGAGCAGCGGTGCGAGCGCGTTCATCCAGCCCCTGGTGGTGACCACCGTCCAGTCGTACCTCACCTCGGTCGTCGCGCCTTCGGCGGCGAGACGCCAGCGACCGGTGCCGGTCAGATCGCCGACCGCGGTGCCTTCGAGACAGGTCGGCCGCTCGAGCGCGGTCACGCGCATCGCGAAGGTGAGCCGATAAGGAAGCCGGCTCGACCAAGTATACCTGCGCAGCGCGCCGAGGCCGTCGGCGTCCCCCTTCTCGACTTCGTCGACGGTGTGCACGAAACGCCACCAGCGCGGCCAGTGTTCGACCGCTACGATGGCGTCCCAGACCGGATCGATCGGCGAGGCCAGCCGCCAGCGCGTGGTCAGCGCGAACCGGCGCATCGCCGGCCGGCCCTCGTCGTCGTGCCCGCCGGCGTCGATCACGCCGTGGCTTTTCGCGCCGTGAAGGTCCACGAGCTCGACTGCATGACGACTTCACCGTTCGCTCGCTGGTGGCGCGCGAGCTCGGCCTCGAGCGCGCGCTCGATCTCCGGCTGCCGGCGCAAGCCCTCGTCGCCCGCCTCGCGGAATATCTCGCCGGCGGGGCCCAGCGCGAGCTGGAATGCCATCGCCTGGCCGGTCGAGCTGCCGACCATCACCGGGCCGTCGGTGGCGCGAAACGCGACGTCCTCGAAACCCGCCGCCTCGAGCTGGGCGGTGACGACATCGGTGCTGGCCATCGAAAACGGACCGGGACCGCAGGTCTGCGCGTTCTCCCCCGGCGGCGGCAGGAACTCGAGCACGACGTTCTTCGGGATCGACGCCCAGGGGTTGTGCTCCGGCGAGCGCCAGGTCACGAACATCAGGCGGCCGCCGGGCTTGAGCGCGCTCCTGATGTTGCGCATCGCGGCGACCGGGTTGGCAAAGAACATCATGCCGAAGCGCGAGAAGCAGAAGTCGAATTCCGGCGCGAAGCGATAGGTCTGCACGTCGGCGGCGACAAAACGCACGTTGCCCAGACCCGCCTCGGCCGCGTCGCGCCGGCCCTTGGCCAGGAACGCCTCGCAGCAATCGAGCCCCAGCACCGACCCTTCCGGGCCGACCTTGCGCGCCAGCTCGATCGCGGTATCGCCCCAGCCGCAGCCGACGTCGAGAGCGGCCGAGCCGCGGGCGAGCTCGAGGTCGCGCAACGGGACTACGCTGTGGTAGCTCAGTCCGTCGAGCAGGATGTTGCGAAAGCGCTCGAACTTGGCCGCCAGAACGTCGTTCCAGAAGGCGGTGAATTGATCGTTGCCGGCGACGGTTTCGGTCATGATGCGCTCCTGGCGCGACGCGCCGTGGCGAAGGAGAGATCGCGCGTCATCGCCGCGGGCTGCCTCGCCGCATGTCGTCGATTATCCACCCGAAAAAGCCCACGGCGACGCCACCCCAGACCATGGCCATCAGCGGCGACTCGGTATAAAAGAGCCACATCGCGCTGTTGATGCAGCACAGCAGGATGACTAGCAGCTT
>DATEFZ010000077.1:0-5450 GCA_035280325.1 Casimicrobiaceae bacterium | reverse complement strand
CGGCGCGCCGCGCGCCGCGCCGGCATTCCCGCGCTCGAGACGGAGGTCGAATCCGCATCGCTCGTGCTCAGCGCGCCGGCGGCGCGCCTGATCGCGCGCTCCGAGGAGCGCCCGTTGTTGCTCGACGAGGTCGAAGCGCTGCTCGCTTCGGGGACGCTGGTCATCGATGCCTGCCGCAACGTCGTGCGCGACGCGCGGACGACGGTTTCGCTCGCAACGCGTCCGGTGTTGTTCGCGCTCGCCCGCGCGCTGGCCGAAGCGTGGCCGGCGGACGTCACCCGGGATGCACTGGTCGCGCGGGCGTTCCGCGCCAAGCGGGCCGATGAGTCGTATCGCGGGCGCCTGCGCGTCGAAGTCGGGCGCTTGCGCACGATGCTGCGGACGCTGGCCGGCGTCAGCGCGACCCGGCGCGGATTTGCGATCGAGCCGCGCCGCGCGCGCCAGATCGTCGTGCTGGCGCGGCCGGTCGACGACGAGCATGCGACGGTGCTCGCCTTGCTCGCCGACGGGGAGTCGTGGTCGAGCTCGGCCCTGGCGCTTGCGCTAGGTGTGAGCCAGCGCACCGTGCAGCGGGCGCTCGACTCGCTCTCGGCGGCGGGCAAGGTGCAGTCGTTCGGCCGCGGCCGGGCTCGGCGCTGGATCACTCCGCCGGTGCCGGGATTCACGAACGGCTTGTTACTCCCCGATCCGCTGCCGAGCGGTTAGGATAGAGCCATGAAGCGAGCGGCGGCAGAAATCGTCGGCGAGTATGGACCCTTCGCCGGTGTCGACCGCGTGGCCGGCGTGACGTTCGACGGCGAGCACGTCTGGTTTGCCTCCGGCGACAAGGTGAACGCCCTCGATCCCGCGAGCGGGAAAATGGTGCGCTGGCTCGACGTCACCGCGCACGCCGGAACGGCGTTCGACGGCCGGCACCTGTTCCAGATCGCCGAGGATCGCATCCAGAAGATCGATCCGCAGACCGGACGCGTGCTCGCCACGATCCCGGTGCCCGGCGGCGGCGGCGACTCGGGGCTGGCATGGGCCGAAGGGACGGTCTGGGTCGGCGAATATCGCCAGCGAAAGATCCACCAGATCGATCCGGGCACAGGCGCGATTCTTCGCACCATCGAATCCAACCGCTTCGTCACCGGAGTGACCTGGGTCGACGGCGAGCTCTGGCACGGCACCTGGGAGGGCGACGAGAGCGAATTGCGGCGAGTCGATCCCCGATCGGCAGAAGTCCTGGAGACGCTCGAGCTGCCGGCCGGAGTAAGGGTGTCGGGACTCGAATCCGACGGCGCCGACCGGTTCTTCTGCGGCGGCGGCGACACCGGCAAGGTGAGAGCGGTGCGGCGGCCGAGGCCAGATTCGGCCGGAAGCCAGTCGAGCACACGCAAGGTTCGAAACGAAGCGTGAGCTCCGAAAGCGTACTGGTCGCCGGCGTCGGCCCAGGGCTGGGCATCGCGCTCGCGGCGCGATTCTTCCGCGAGGGCTATCGAGTCGCGATCCTGGCGCGCAGCCGCGAGCGGCTGGCGGCGTTGGCCAAGCAGGATTCGCAACGGCTGGTCCCGATCGCCTGCGACGTCACCGAGCCGGCGCAGGTCGATGCGGCGTTCGACGAATGCGAGCGAACGCTGGGTCCGCTCGCATGCGCGGTGTTCAATGCGGGAACCTATCGTCGCGGCTCGATCCTCGACATCCAGCCCGAAGACTTCGAGCATTGCTGGCGCGTCGGGGCGTTCGCCGGCTTCCTGGTCGGGCAGGCCGCCGCGCGGCGGATGGTCAAACGCGGCTCGGGCACGATCCTGTTCACCGGCGCCACGGCGTCGCTGCGCGGTAGCGCGAATTTCGTCAACCTCGCCTCGCCCAAGTTCGCCTTGCGCGCGGTGGCGCAGAGCATGGCGCGCGAGCTCGGTCCCCGCGGCATCCACGTCGCGCACGTCGTCATCGACGGCCGGATCGACGCCGACGACACCGGGGCTGCGCCCGACAGTCGGCTGCGACCCGACGCCATCGCGCAAGCGTACCTGGATCTGCATCGCCAGCAGCGCTCGGCGTGGTCGCAGGAGATCGACCTTCGGCCGTGGGTGGAGAAATTCTAGGCAGCCGCGACTGGTCGCGCGTACACGCCTCGAGGGCATCGGATGAGCGCTGCGCGTTTCATGATGATCCCCGGCGCGCACCTGCGTGGGCGTGACGGGGCTCGCGCGCGGGGTGCTGGTGGAGATCGATTTCATCGCGCGAAGGAGTGGAGCGATTGAAAGCTGAGCACCGCTGCCGTCACACTCCTGTCGCGCTCGCGCGCCTTCGGCGTATCGGCCTTCGCCTGGTCGTCGCCGGACTGCTCTCCGGAGCGGCGGTCAGCGCGGGTGCCGTCGTCTTCACAACGGACTACGACCGCGTTGCAGTCTTACCCGCGCTCACGGGCAATCCGCCGGACCATGACTGGCGGGCGCTAGGCGCGGTGACGCCCGTGAAAAACGAAGGTGGGTGCGACTCGAGCTGGGCCTTTGCCGTGACGGGACTGGTGGAAAGCGATCATCGAATCCGGTCGGGTACGCTGCTCAGTCTGTCCGAGCAGGAGCTGCTCGACTGCACCGGTTCGGGGTCGGGGTGCGGCGGAGGAAGCCCGATCGCGGCATTGCGAACGGTCATCGCCAAGGGCGGCCTCGCAAGCGCGGCGAGCTACCCCTATACGGCGCGCGAGGGAACGTGCAAGCCGAGCGCTCCGGTGGCGACGATCCCGGGTGCGGGACGCGTGCCGCCGGGGGACGAGGTATCGCTCCAGAATTACGTCGCTCGAGGTCCCGTGCTGGCGCTGATCGACGAGAGTGCGGCAGTCGACGGCTACCGCGGCGGGATCTTCGCCGGACCCTGCAGCGCCGACAATCCGACGCAAGCGGTGCTGATCGTCGGCTACGCAACGAGCGGCAGCGGGGAATACTGGATCGTCAAGAACTCGCTCGGCACGTCATGGGGCGCATCCGGGTATATCTACATGCTCCGTCATAAGAATATCTGCGGCATCGCCAACTTCGCGCTGGCGGTCAGCAACGACCCGCTTCCGCCGCCGACGGCTCCGCCCATACCGGCCTTGAGCGCATGGGCCGTCGGCTTTCTCCTGCTCGGCCTGGCGGCGCTCGGCTTCCTGAGGCTGCGGGGGCGCACCGTTCGACGCGCAGCAACGTCAGCACGTAGCCGCGATATGACCTGAGCCCTCGGCGGTTTCGTCGAGCCGCATCGAAATCGATCCGGAGGCTGATCCGCGCGTGGTTTCGGTGCGCGATGGGGTCGCCCGCGGCAGCGGCTCGTTCGCCCGTGCGAGAATCGTCGGCGGAGTCTTGATTCGAGACCGAGGCAACGCATGATCCCCGAGCGCAGGCGATTGCCCTATGCGCTGCTGCTCTCGCTGCTGATCCACGCGTGGCTGTTGACGCTGACCTTCAGTCGGGAACTTCGGCTGCCGGGCTTCGCCTTCGCCTGGCAGGATCGACCGATCGAGGCGCCCGATCTGCGCGTCGCACTCGTTCCGCCACCGGTTACGGCCGCCGAGCCGGCTGCCACACCAGCCGCCGAGCCGGCTGCCGCACGAGCAGCCGAGCCACAGCAGCAGGCATCGGTCCGGCAGCCTGTGGCCGCATCGGTCCAGCCGCCTGTCGCCGCATCGGTCCAGCCACCTGTCGTCAATGTGCCGACGGTCCCAACATCCGCGCCCGGTGCGGCGACAACGGAGGGGTTTACGGCTGCACTCGTGTCGCGAGCCAATCCGGGGGCAGAGGCCCAGGGAAACACCGACACCAAACCCGACACGGACACCCAACCCAGGACAGACGCCAAACCAAGAACCGCCACCGCGACGCGTGCGGCCACTGCGAAAGCGCCCTTGCGTGCCGATCGGTCCCCCAAGGCTGCGCCACCGAGCCCGGCGCCGACCGTGATCGCCATCGAGCGGACCGACGAGGACACGTGGGTCGTGCCCGCTCCGATGCCGGTCATCCCGGCAGAGCCGAGTGCCTCGATGCCGGAGAGCCCGATGCCGTCGCTTCCCGATGCAGGCGATAAAACGCGGGATCGAATCGACCGGGAGTCGCCGGAGGGAGCTATCGATTCGGGCAAGCTCGATCGGTCGACGCGGCAGGAGCAGCAGCCGGCACAGCAGCCGCAGTCGGCTCCGGAGGACACAACCCGCGAGGAAGCGACGAGGGCCGAGAACGCGCGGTTGGAGAGCGAACGCGAGGAGGCCGCGCGGATCGAGGCGACACGGCAGGCGGCAGAGGCGCAGGAGGCCGCACGACAGGAAGCTACGCGACGGGAGGCCGAACGCCAAGAAGCCGCACGGCAGCAAGCGGCGCAGGCCGAGGCCGCGCGTCAGGAGGCCGAACGCCAAGTAGCCGCACGACAACAAGCGGCGCAGGCCGAAGCCGCGCGACAAGGGGCCGAACGACAAGAAGCTGCACTGCAGCAGGCAACACAGGCCGAGGCGGCACGTCAAGCGGCAGCCCAGCAAGAAGCGGCGCGACAGCAAGCAGCACAAGAGCAGGCCGCGTTACAAGAAGCCGCACGACGACAAGCGGCGCAGGCCGAAGCCGGGCGCCAGGAAGCTGAACGTCAAGAGACTGCGCGACAGCAAACAGCGCAGGCCGAGGCCGCACGTCAGGAGGCCGAACGCCAGGAAGCCGCACGACGACAAGCGGCGCAGGCCGAAGTCGCGCGCCAGGAAGCTGCGCGCCAGCAAGCAGCGCAAGCCGAGGCCGCGCGTCAGGAGGCCGAACGCCAAGAAGCCGCACGACGACAAGCGGCGCAGGCCGAAGCCGCGCGCCAGGAAGCTGAACGTCAAGAAACTGCGCGACAGCAAACAGCGCAGGCCGAGGCCGCACGTCAGGCGGCAGCCCAGCAAGAGGCAGCGCGACAGGAGGCAGCGCGACAAGAGACAGCGCGACACGAAGCAGCGCGGGAAGAGAGGCTTCGGGCAATCGGACGACAGCTGGACGAGGAAGCCGCCCGCCGTGAGGCGACACTCGCGTCAGCGCCGCTGGCACCCTTGCTGCCACCTTCGATCAGCCCCATCCGTCGCTACCGGCTCCTCGGCCGCAGCGACCCCAACCAGGAAATCATCCGGTACGCCGAAGCCTGGGAACGCAAGATCGAACTGAACATGACGTTCGACACGGTCCGCGAAGCGGCCAGGCAGCCTCACACCGATCCTCTGGTGACGGTGGCCGTCCGCAGCGACGGGTCGGTGGAGTCGGTGACCATCGTCCGATCCAGCGGCGTGGCAGCCATCGATGCGGCAATACGAAGCATCGTCGACAGCCAGAAGCCTTACCCGGCATTCCCGTCGAGCCTGGCGCGCCAGTACGACGTGATCGAGATCCGCCGGACCTGGTACCTCGACGTGGCAGTCCGGCTGTACTAGGGCGCGCTGGTGTGACGCCAGAACGGACGCGGCTCGCGCCGTGTCGGCGGCG
>DATEFZ010000076.1:0-4710 GCA_035280325.1 Casimicrobiaceae bacterium | reverse complement strand
CGCGCCCTGGCCGGCGAGCCAGGCGCCGATGTACTGGATCGCCACGTTGATGTTGAGCCGCAGCCCGGCCTCGGTGATCGGCGCCTCGGGCGCGAAGCGCAGCAGGTCGGCGGCGGTGACCTGCACGTCGTCGCGCTTCTTTTGCGCGATCTGGTTCGGCGTCGGCATCAGCCGGTCGAATGCTTCCTTCGCGAGCGCGACCATCCCCGGATGCGCGACCCAGGTGCCGTCGTGCCCCTGGCTCGCTTCGCGCTCCTTGTCGGCCTTGACCCGGGCGAACGCCTCGGCATTGGCCTGCTCGTCGTTCTTGACCGGAATCTGCGCCGCCATGCCGCCCATCGCGTGCGTGGCGCGGCGATGGCAGGTCTTGATGCACAGCTCGGCGTACGAACGCATGAAGTGGGTCGTCATCGTCACCAGCGCGCGGTCGGCCAGGCAGAAGTCGTGGTTGTTGCGGAACTTCTTGATGCAGGAAAAGATGTAGTCCCAGCGGCCGCAGTTGAGCCCCGCGGAGTGATCGCGCAGCTCGTACAGGATCTCGTCCATCTCGAAGGCGGCGAGGATCGTCTCGATCAGCACCGTCGCCTTGATCGTGCCGCGCGGCAGGCCGATGTCGTCCTGCGCCATCACGAAGATGTCGTTCCACAGCCGCGCCTCGAGATGACTCTCGATCTTGGGCAGATAGAAGTACGGCCCGCTGCCGCGCGCGATCAGCTCTTTCGCATTGTGAAAAAAATACAGCGCGAAGTCGAAGATGGCGCCGGACATCGGCCGGCCGTCGATCGCAACGTGCTTTTCCGGCAGGTGCCAGCCGCGCGGCCGCACGAACAGCGTGGCGGTCTTGTCGTCGAGGCGGTAATCCTTGCCCTCGGGGCTCGTGTAGTCGATGCGGCGGCGGATCGCGTCGCGCAGGTTGATCTGCCCCTGCACGTTGTTGTCCCAGGTCGGCGTGTTGGCGTCCTCGAAGTCGGCCATGAACACGTTGGCGCCGGAGTTGAGCGCGTTGATGATCATCTTGCGATCGACCGGGCCGGTGATCTCGACCCGGCGATCCTGGATGTCGGCAGGGACCGGCGCGCAGATCCAGTTGGCCTCGCGGACGGCTTGCGTCTCGGGCAGGAAGTCGGGCAGTCCTCCGGCGTCGAAGTACGCCTGACGGGCGGCGCGCGCCGCCAGCAGCTCGTCGCGACGCGGGCCGAACGCGCGCTGCAGGCGCGCGGTAAAGGCGATCGCCTCCGGGGTCAGGATCTCGGCATAGGCGGCGGAGATCGGGCCGGAGACGGCGATGCCGGGACCGAATGCGGGGGAGCTCAAGGGATCCGGGCCTCGGATGTTGCGGCGCAGAAATCATACCAGAGCAAGGACCCGGGAAACGCCGCGTCGCGATTTCGTGCTATTTCATCCAGCCCTCGCCCGGACGGCCGGGCAGCGCTTCGAGGCTGATGTTCCACGACAGCGTGATGCGCGGCCGCCGGCCGCGATACGGATTGACGCTGTGCAGGTAGTCGCTGGCGAAAATGATCATCGAGCCCGGCGTCATCGACGGCATCAGGTGCACGGTGACGCGCCCTGGCTCGTGCGGGCAGCAGGCGGGGATGCGCGAGTCGGCGAAGCAGAGCTTGCCGGCCAGCGGATCGTCGTCGGGATCGCCGGGGTCGAGCATGTAGACGATGCTGGCGTTGCAGCGCAGATGGCTGTGCGGCATGCAGTAGTCGCCGGCGCGGTAGATGCTCGCCCAGCTATCGTCGGCGTAGACCGGACGGCGCGACAGCGTCCGGTGCGCGAGCAGCAGCGCGCGGCCGTGGATCAGCGCCGATGCTTGCGTGCCCCAGCCGGGGACGTTGCGCACCTTGCTGCCGCAGCCGCCGCGGAACATCTCGCCGCGAAACCGCGTATCGCTCTCGGCGGCCGATACCGCGTCGATCAATGCCGGATGATAGTCGGCATGATCGGCGAAGGTCGTGATCGCCATCAATGGCGCCGACAGCGGCGCGACGGTCTGCCCCGATGGCCACAGCGTGAGCGCCGCACCGGCCACAGCGATCGATGCCGGTAACCCCGCTTGCTCGCCGGCGGCCGTCGACGCCGTGCTCGGCCGCTGCATGCGCTCGCCTACCGGCGGGAAACCGCCCGATCGACCGCGTCAGGCATTGGCGACCTGCTTTGCTCGCGCGAGGGTCGCCCAGCCGCGCTCGACCGCGCGGTTGGTCGCGCTGATCACCGCCCGCAGCGTCGCGGTGACGATGTTCGAATCGAGTCCGACGCCGTAGCAGGTGCGATCGGCGCCGATCCTTAACTGCACGTAGGCGACGGCGGTCGCGTCCTCGCCGCTGCCCATGCCGTGCTCGTTGTAGTTGAGCACGTGCACGTCGAGCCCGGTCGCGGTGCGCAGCGCCTGGATGAAGGCGTCGACCGGACCGTTACCGTCACCGGTCAGCACCGCCTCGGCGCCGTCGATCTTCAGGCGCGCTGTCAGGTGCTCGATCGCGCCGTCGGCGGCGCTGTGCTGGGCGCGATGGTCGAGGTAGACGATCGGGCTCGTCGTGTTCAGGTACTCGCGCTCGAAGGCGGCGTGGATCTCGGCCGCGGTCAGCTCCTTGCCGGTCGCATCGGTGATGCGCTGGATGACCTGGCTGAACTCGATCTGCAGAAGGCGCGGCAGCGACAGGCCGTAGTCGCGCTCAAGCAGGAAGGCGATGCCGCCCTTGCCCGACTGGCTGTTGACGCGGATCACCGCCTCGTAGGTGCGTCCGACATCCGCCGGATCGATCGGCAGGTACGGTACTTCCCACAGCGACCGGCCCGCCGCCTCGGCCTCGCGCTGCGCGGCGAGCCCCTTCTTGATCGCGTCCTGGTGCGAGCCGGAGAACGCGGTGAACACCAGCTCGCCGGCGTACGGATGGCGCGGATGCACCGGCAGGTCGGTGCAGTACTCGGCGGTGCGGATGATCACGCCCATGTCGGAGAAATCGAGCCCCGGATCGATGCCCTGCGAGTACAGATTAAGCGCCAGCGTGACCAGGCAGACGTTGCCGGTGCGCTCGCCGTTGCCGAACAGGCAGCCCTCGATGCGATCGGCGCCGGCCATCACCGCCAGCTCGGCGGCGGCGACTCCCGTTCCGCGGTCGTTGTGCGGATGCAGGCTCAGGACTACGCAGTCGCGGCGCGCGAGGTTGCGGTCCATCCATTCGATCTGGTCGGCGTAGACGTTCGGCGTCGCCACTTCGACCGTCGCCGGCAGGTTCAGGATGATCGGCTTGTCCGGGGTCGGCTGCCAGACGTCGATCACCGCCTCGCAGATCTCCTTGGCGAAATCGAGCTCGGTCATGGTGAAGGTTTCCGGCGAATACTCGTAGCGCCAGTCGGTCGCCGGCTGCTCTTTGGCGCACTCTTTGCACAGCAGCGTCCCGTCGACCGCGATGTCGACGATGCCCGGCTTGTCCTTGCCGTAGACGACGCGGCGGAAAAGCGGCGCGGTCGGGTTGTACAGGTGCATGATGACGCGCTTCGCGCCGCGCACCGACTCGAACGTGCGGCGGATCAATTCGTCGCGTGCCTGGGTCAGCACTTGGATCGTCACGTCGTCGGGAATCAGGTTTTCCTCGACCAGCTTGCGCACGAAGTCGAAGTCGGTCTGCGAGGCCGACGGGAAGCCGACCTCGATCTCCTTGAAGCCGATCCGCACCAGTTGCCGGAACATGCGAAGCTTCCGCTCGGCGTCCATCGGCTCGATCAGCGCCTGGTTGCCGTCGCGCAGATCGGTCGACAGCCAGATCGGCGGGCGGGTGATCGTCTTCGACGGCCAGCGCCGATCGGGAAGGTCGATCGGAGGGAAAGGTCGGTACTTTTTCGACGGATCGGTTTCCATCATGGTCCTCGTCGCATGCGTGGAACGTGCGCCGGATTCACCCTACTTTCGGGTGGCGCGGAGACTGCTCTAAAAAGGGGTAGGGTTTATCTGCGCGCGGGGCGCAGCAGCAGCAGACCGCCCAGCAGGGCGATCGGGGCGGGAAACGCGAGGCTCCCGTTTGGCATATAAGCCAGGCTGCTCATTGGTCCACTATAGCGGCTATTGCGCGCCGGAGTCAACGGGGCCCGCCGCGGCGCCGTTTCCACGCCAGCCACGCCGACCAGACGTAGCCCGCCAGCGCGTAGAGCACGAAGCCGGCGAACAGCACGATCGGTGGCTGATAGCTGACCAGCGCGAAGACGAACACGACCAGGAATACCGCGACGAACGGGACGCTGCGCCGCAGGTTGATCGTCTTGAAGCTGTAGTACTTGAGGCTCGTCACCATCGTCAGGCCGGCGAACACCGTCACCACCCAAGCGAGCACGCGAATCCGCTCGGGATCGATCGCATAATCGTCGACGATCCATACGAAACCCGCCACCAGCGCCGCCGCCGCCGGGCTCGGCAGCCCCTGGAAATAGCGCTTGTCGGCGACCTCGAGCATGGTGTTGAAGCGGGCCAGCCGCAGCGCCGCCCCGGCGACGTAGACGAAGGCGGCGATCCAGCCCAGCTTGCCCATGCCGCGCAGCGCCCACTCGTAGACCACCAGCGCCGGAGCGGCGCCGAACGACACCATGTCGGACAGGCTGTCGTACTCGGCGCCGAACGCGCTCTGCGTCTTGGTCAGTCGCGCCACGCGTCCGTCCAGGCTGTCGAGCACCATCGCCACGAAAATCGCGATCGCCGACTGGTCGAAG
>DATEFZ010000075.1:0-36844 GCA_035280325.1 Casimicrobiaceae bacterium | reverse complement strand
AGAAGATGGCCGGAGAGGTGAAGCCCGGCGGCGCGCTATCGGGCAGGATTGCAGGCAACCTCGACAAGACGGCGTTTACCTTCGATTTCGAACTGAATTTGCCCGTCAAGGAAGCGGCAGCAGGGATGAGCTGCGGGAAGTGAACCCGGGCATCGCGCGGCTATCGTCGCTATCCGCAAGCGGGCGCTGCGCGCCGATAACCCGGCGGCGCGCGATCCTTTCGGGCCGGGGGCTGGCAAGACCCGCTGGCCGTGCGTCTGTCGCATCGAATAAAGTAGCGTCTGTAACCCGAACGGCTGCGGTTGCGGCCACTCGAACAACCGTCGAACCTCGCCTCCTGGTGGAGGAAGTTCCGGGCGGCGGGTTTTGGTGGTCTCCTTTTTCAAGGCGAGGCGGATGCGCTAATGGCGGCCATTCTGGGATGAGCGATGGCTTTCCCTGGGGTACTCTTCGGATGTACCCGCCAAGCCCTGTGAGCATCGCCAGGACAAAAAGCTATGCATGATCGCTTTCATGGCAGCTTCTACCTCGCGGCGATCTTCGCGCCGCTGATCTGCTTCCCGTCCGCATGGGCCGGCGACCCGGTCCGTGGCGCGGTCGTCTTTCGGCAATGTGCGGCCTGCCATTCGACAACCCCGGGCGAGCAGATGACTGGTCCAAGCCTTGCGAAGGTCTGGGACCGGAAAGCCGGGGCTGTCGATGATTTCCACCGCTACTCCGATGCGATGAAGCGCAGCGATGTCGTATGGAACGAGATGACACTCGACACGTGGCTTACCGATCCCGCGGCCTTCATCCCCGGGACGTCGATGACGTTCCCCGGCTTGCGCGACAGCAAGGCGCGCGAAGACGTGATCGCCTATCTCAAGGCCGTGTCCGAAGACGGGGCGGCGACAGCAGCACCGGCGGCTGGCGGGATGGCGATGCGGTCAGGGCGGCCCGACCTCAAGGCCGCGCCACCGGCGGGACAAGTGACTGCGATCAAGCACTGCGGCGACACCTACACGGTGAGCACGGCTGACGGCAAGAGCAGCAAGGTCTGGGAGTTCAATCTGCGCTTCAAGACCGATTCGAGCCGGCTAGGGCCGCCTCCGGGCAAGCCGGCAATCGTCGGCGCGGGCATGCAGGGCGATCGTGCCTCGATAGTCTTTGCGACCCCCGCTGAAATCGGCCGGTTTATCGTCGAATCCTGTTCCTGAAGCCGGCGGTGCTCATCGGCGCTCGCCAGGAGGAACCGAGCCATGGCACGCATCATCGGCGGCATCGCCGCCTCGCACACGCCGACCATCGGATTCGCCTACGATCGCAACAAGCGCGACGATCCGGTGTGGGCGCCGATCTTCCAGAACTTCGCGCCGCTCGCCGCGTGGCTTGCCGAAAAGCGCCCCGACGTCCTGCTGCTGATCTACAACGATCACGTCACGTCGTTCTTCTTCGACCATTACTCGGCGTTCGCGCTCGGCGTTGGCTCCCGGTGGCAGGTCGCCGACGAGGGCGCCGGTGCGCGCGACCTGCCGCCGGTAAACGGCCACCCACAGCTCGCATCGCACATCGGCCGTTCGCTGATGGCGGACGAGTTCGACATGTCCTTTTTCCAGCACCGGGCGCTCGACCACGGCTGCTTCTCGCCGCTTTCGCTGCTGTGGCCGCACGAGCCCGGATGGCCGGCGGCGATCGTGCCGCTGCAGATGGGCGTGCTGCAATTCCCGATCCCCGGCGCACGCCGGTTCTACAAGCTGGGACAGGCGCTGCGACGCGCGATCGAGAGCTATCCCGACGATTTGAAAGTCGCGATCGTCGCCACCGGCGGTCTGTCGCATCAGGTGCACGGCGAGCGGGCCGGCTTCAACAACCCGGCCTGGGACAGCCGCTTCCTCGACCTCTTCGAGCGCGATCCGGAGCAGCTGACCGCGATGACCATCGCCGAGTACGCCGAGCTCGGCGGCTGCGAGGGCTCGGAAGTCGTGATGTGGCTGACGATGCGCGGCGCGCTGGCGACGAATGTCGTTTGCAAGCACCGCAGCTACTACCTCCCATCGATGACCGGCATCGCCACCGCGATCTACGAGGAGGCGCACCAGGCGCCCGATCCAGCAGCCGTCGAGCGTCACCAGCGCCATGTTGCGGCGGAGCTTCGCGGCATCGAGCGGCTCGAGGGCACCTATCCGTTCACTCTCGAGCGCAGCGTGCAGGCATTTCGCATCAATGACTACCTGCACAAGATGGTCGAGCCGGCCCATCGCGAGGCTTTCTTGCGCGACCCCGAGGCGAGCTTCGCGGCAGCCGGCTTGAGCGGCGAGGAACGCGACCTGATCCGCCGCCGCGACTGGCGCGGCATGATGCACTACGGCGTGATCTTCTTCATGCTCGAGAAGCTCGGCGCGGTCACCGGCGTGTCGAATCTGCACATCTACGCAGCCATGCGCGGCGAGACGCTAGAAGCCTTCCAGCGCACGCGCAATGCGCCGGGTGCGCTGTATTCGGTCGCCGGCAAGGCCGCCGGCAATCTCGCCTGGGACAAGGCGGCGGACGCCGCCGGCGAAGGCCGCGGCAATGCGTGACCGCAGGTCGTCGGCGCCGCGATGATCATCGACTGCCACGGGCATTACACCACCGCGCCAAAGGCGCTCGAGGGTTGGCGCAACCGCCAGATCGCCGGCATCGGCAACCCCGGCGAGACGCCCGCTGCGTCGGAACTCCGCATCGGCGATGACGAGCTGATCGAGTCGATCGAAGCAAATCAGCTCAGGCTGATGCGAGAGCGCGGCCTGGACCTCACGATATTCAGTCCGCGCGCGAGCTTCATGGCGCACCACGTCGGCGACTTCCAGGTATCGAGCGCCTGGGCGGCGATCTGCAACGAGCTCTGTCATCGTGTCAGCCGGCTTTTTCCGGACAACTTCGTCCCGGCCGCGATGCTGCCGCAGAGTCCCGGCGTCGATCCGGCGACCTGCATCCCGGAGCTGGTCAAGTGCGTCGAGCAGTACGGCGACGTGGCGATCAACCTGAATCCCGATCCTTCGGGCGGCCATTGGACCTCGCCGCCGCTGTCGGATCGCTGCTGGTACCCGATCTACGAGAAGATGGCCGAGTACGAGATCCCGGCGATGATCCACGTCAGCACGAGCTGCAATCCATGCTTTCACACCACGGGTGCGCACTATCTCAACGCCGACACCACAGCGTTCATGCAATGCCTGACGTCCGACTTGTTCAAGGACTTTCCGACCCTGCGCCTCGTCATCCCGCACGGCGGCGGGGCGGTGCCGTACCACTGGGGCCGCTTTCGCGGCCTGGCCCAGGAGCTGAGAAAGCCGTTGCTGCAGGACCATCTTCTCGACAACGTCTTCTTCGATACCTGCGTCTACCACCAGCCGGGAATCGACCTCCTGACGCGCGTCATCCCGAGCGCCAACATCCTGTTCGCGAGCGAGATGATCGGCGCGGTGCGGGGCATCGATCCGGAGACCGGTCATCATTTCGACGACACCAGGCGCTATCTCGAGGCGGCGGGCATAGACGACGAGCAACGGCACCAGATCTACGAGGCGAACGCGCGCCGCATCTATCCGCGTCTCGACCGGGCGCTCAAGGCGAAAGGACGTTGACCATGTACGAGCTCGGAGTCGTCTATCGCAACATCCGGCGGGCGGACGGCGATCTGGTCGCCCGACTGGGCGCGGCCGGCACCGCGACCGTGCACGAGGCGCTCGGCCGCGCGGGTCTGATGAAGCCCTGGATGCGGCCGATCTATCCCGGAGCGCAGGCCTCCGGCTCGGCGCTGACGGTCCTCTTGCATCCGGGCGACAACTGGATGCTGCACGTGGCGGCCGAGGAGATCAGGCCGGGGGATATCGTCGTCGCCGCGCTGACCGCCGACTGCAGCGACGGCTACTTCGGCGAGCTGCTGGCGACGAGCTTCAAGGCCCGCGGCGCGCGCGGACTGGTGATCGATGCCGGCGTGCGCGATGTGCGCATGCTGACCGAAATGAAGTTTCCGGTGTGGAGCAGGGCGATCTCGGCCAAGGGGACCGTCAAGGCGACGCTGGGCTCGGTGAACATTCCCGTCGTCTGCGCCGGGACGCTGGTGACGCCGGGCGATATCGTCGTCGCCGACGACGACGGGATCGTGGTGGTGCCGGCGGCCCTTGCGCAGAAGACGCTGGCTGCCGCGGCCTCGCGCGAAACCAACGAAGCCGAGAAGCGCGCCAAGCTCGGCGCCGGGATGCTCGGCCTCGACCTGTACGAGATGCGCGAGCCGCTGCGCAAAGCAGGATTGAAGTACATCGACTGAAGTCGGTCGATGGCGAGCGGCGAAGGTGATCCGTTGCGCGGTATATCTTCGATGGCCACCGGCCGTGCGCTCGCCGAGCTGGCCGAAACCTATCAGCGGCGGTCGAGGCAGCGGGTCACGGTCGAAACGATCGGCGGCGTCGAGGCGGCGCGGCGCGCCCAGGCTGGCGAGCCGCTCGATTTTGTCGTGCTGGCGGCGGAAGCGCTCGGCAAGCTCATGACGGCCGGCAGCGTCGATCCGGCGAGAAGGATCGACTTCGCCCGTTCCGGTATCGCGATCGCCGTTGAGGCGGGCGCGTCCAGGCCCGACGTGTCAAGCGAATCCGCCGTTCGCGACGCCGTGCTGCAGGCGCGCAGCATCGGATATTCGACCGGCCCGAGCGGCGACTATGTCGTCAAACTTTTCGAGCGCTGGGGCATCGCCGGCGCGATCGCCGGGCGCATCGTGCAGGCGCCGCCCGGCGTTCCCGTCGGCACATTGATCGTTCGCGGCGACGTCGAGCTGGGATTCCAGCAGCGGTCTGAGCTCATGCACCTGCCGGGCATCGACATCGTCGGTCCGCTTCCACCGGAGATTCAGCTGGTCACCGTCTTCGCGGCGGCGGTGTGCACGGCATCGACGCAGCCCGAAGCAGCGATGGCGCTGCTTGGCTTCCTCGCTTCTACCAGCGCCGACGCGGTAAAGCGGCGCCACGGCCTGGAGCCGGCGAGAGGTGCGGATTGAGCTATCATCCTACGTGCCCGCCGCTCGTCACCGTGGCGCCGTGCACCAACGCAACACAAGGAGGAGTGATGTCATATCGCCCGAGCTTAACTCGTCGCCGCCTGCTGGGCGCGGCGGTCGCCGCACTGGCTGCCGGGTTCTCGCCCTTCGCATTCGGAGTCGATCCGGTCAAGATCGGCCTGATCCTGCCGCTCACCGGGCCGTTCGCGTCGACCGGCAAGCAGGTCGAGGCGGCGTGTCGCCTGTACATGGCGCAGCACGGCGATACGATCGCGGGTCGGAAGGTCGAGCTGATCGTCAAGGACGACACCGGGCTCGCACCCGAGACCACCAAGCGCATCGCGCAGGAGCTGGTCGTCCGCGACAAGGTGACGGTGCTCGCCGGGTTCGGGCTGACGCCGCTGGCGCTGGCCACCGCGCCGGTCGCGACCGAGTCGAAGACGCCGATGGTCGTCATGGCGGCGGCGACGTCGATCGTCACGACCAAGTCGCCGTACATCGTGCGCACCGGCTTCACCCTGCCGCAGGTCACCTGGCCGATCGCCGAATGGGCCGCGAAGAACAACATCAGGAGCGTCGTCACGCTGGTGACCGACTACGCGCCGGGCGCCGACGCCGAAAAAACCTTCGTCAAGCGCTTTACCGAGGCCGGCGGGAAGGTGCTCGAGTCGATGCGCGTGCCTCTGCGCAACCCCGACTACGCGCCGTTCCTGCAGCGCGCCAAGGACGCGAAGCCCGACGCCTTGTTCGTGTTCGTCCCCTCCGGCGAGGGCTCGGCGGTGATGAAGCAGTTCGCCGACCGCGAATTGAAGCAGGCCGGCATCCAGATGATCGGTACCGGCGACGTCGTCGACGATGACCTGCTCGAAAGCATGGGCGCGGTGGCCGTGGGGGTCGTCACGTCGTTCCACTATTCGGCCGCGCACGATTCGCCCGAGAACAAGGCCTACGTCGACGCCTTCATGAAGGCGAACGGATTCCGCCCGAACTTCCACTCGGTCGGCGGCTACGACGGCATGCACCTGATCTACGACGCGGTGGCCAAGGCCGGCGCCGACGCCGACGGTGACAAGATCGTCGAGGCGATGAAGGGCATGAAGTGGACCAGCCCGCGCGGCCCGATCGAGATCAATCCGGCGACGCGCGACCCGATCCAGAACGTCTACATCCGCAAAGTCGAGATGGTCGGCGGCAAGCCGTGGAGCGTCGAGTTCGAGAAGTTCGAGAAGGTCAAGGACCCCGGCGCCTAGACGGGCACGGCCGGCGACGAAGCGGAGTCAGCGGCGGGTTCCGCGCAGCATCGCACGAACGGCCCGCGTGGCATAGCGGTAGCCGTCGGCCCCGAGGCCGACGATGACGCCGGTCGCCGTCCTGGAGACGTACGAATCGCGATAGTACGACTCGCGGCGGTAGATGTTCGAGATGTGGACCTCGACGATCGGCCCCGGAAACATCTTCAGCGCATCGAGGATCGCGATCGAGGTGAACGACCAGGCTGCGGGATTGATGACGATCCCGCTCGCGTCGTCGATCGCCTCGTGAATCCAGTCGATCAGCTGCGCCTCGCTGTTGGTCTGGCGGAACACGATCCCGACCCCGGCCGATTCGGCTAGACACTGCGCCTCGATCTCTGTCAGGGTCGTGGTGCCATAGATCGACGGCTCGCGGCTGCCCAGCCGGTTCAGGTTGGGCCCGTTGAGGATGTAGATCGGTTTTTTGGTCGATGTCATCGGTTGGCGTGGCGGCTGCCCTTCGCGCCGTCAGCCCCGGTAGCCAAGCAGCCGGGGCAGCCAGAGCACGGTCTCCGGCACGAAGGTGATCACGGCGAGCACGACGATCGCCGCGGCGATGAACGGCATGCACTCGCGCACGATCCTGGCCAGCGGCTGCGCGGTCATGTTGGCGACGATGAAGAGCAGCAGGCCGAACGGAGGCGTCAGCAAGCCGATCATGACGTTGACCACGACCACGACGCCGAAATGGACCAGGTCGATGCCGAGCGCCCTGGCGGTCGGGATCATGATCGGCACGATGACCAGCAGGATCGTGGTGCCCTCGAGCAGGCAGCCGAGCACCAGCAGGATGGCATTCACCAGCAGCAGGTATGCGGCCGCCGTGAGGTGGAAACCGCCGATGAAGTGCGCGACCGAGGCGGGCACGTTCTCGATCGTCACGACGTAATTGAACACCAGCGCGCCGGCGATCAGCATGCCGACCGAGGTCGTCGCTTTCGCGCTCGACAGCAATACGCCGTAGAGCTGGCGCACGGTGAGCGCGCGGTAGATCAGCGCGGCGGCGAGCAATGCATACGCGGCGGCGGCGGCGGCGCCCTCGGTCGGCGTCATGACTCCGCCGTAGATGCCGAACAGCAGGATCACCGGCAGCAGCAGGGCGGGAAATGCCTCGACCGTCACCTTCGGGATTTCGCGCAGCGGAACCGCCGGCTCGACCGGATAGCGCCGTCGACGGGCGATGATCGCGTTGATCACCATGAAGGCGATGCCGAGCATCAGGCCCGGGATCACGCCGCCGAGGAACAGGTAGCCGATCGACGTGTCGGCCACCAGCGCGTAGACGACCATCGGTATCGACGGCGGTATGATCGGCCCGATGATCGCGGCGCACGCTGTGATCGCCGCCGCGTAGGTTATCGGATAGCGCCCTTCGCGCGTCATCATGCCGATGATCACGCGACCGATGCCCACGGCATCCGCGATCGCCGAGCCCGACATGCCGGCGAAAATCACGTTGGCGACGACGTCGACGTGGCCCAGCCCGCCGCGGAAGCGTCCGACCAGCACGAGACAGAACTTGAGCAAGCGATCGGTCAGGCTGCCGGTGTTCATCAGGTCGGCGGCCAGGATGAATAGCGGCACCGCCAGCAGGACGTAGCTGTTGTAGAGGCCGTTGAGGATCTGCTCGGCGGCGGTTCCAGGATCGAGGTGGGTGACCAGCAGGTAGAAGATCGACGCGCCGATCATCGACAATCCGATCGGCAGCCCGAGCACCGCCAGGGCGACCAGCACGATGATGCAAAGCGCGAAGGGTGAAAGCGTCACGCGGGGTCACGGGCGCCGGGCACCGCAGCGGTGTCGGCGGTCGGCGGCCGCAAGGCGCGATACGCGAGTCGCAGGTGGTTGAAGATGACCGCGATGACGAAGACCACGTAGATCGAGTACAGCAGGTCGAAGCGCATGTGCAGGTACGCCGAGTGCTCGCGCTTCATGAAGGCGACGTACTTCCACGTCGCGGGCAGCGAGACGGCGAGTAGGACGATCAGCGCGACGCTGGTGATGACCGTGAATACTCGACACACGCGCCCCGGTACTGCGGAATAGACGATGTCGAAGCGGACCTCCTCGGCGTCGGACAGGATGAACGATGCGGTCCACAGCACGACCCAGACCCAGCACAGGACCGTCACTTCCTCGGTCCAGCCGAGCGGACGGTTGAGGACGTAGCGAAAGAAAATCTGCAGCAGGAAGCTCACGAACATGGTCGCGATCAGCGCGACTGCGACGTGGTTGGCGAGCGCGCGCAGCGGGCGGAGGTAGCGGCGAGCCAGAGTCAGGCCCCGGTATCGGAATGGACCCGGCACGGCGGCGACACGGCTACCGCCGACGCTCGATCGTGCCGGTTCGTCGTGACGATCGATCGGCCGCGCGGTGCGGCGCTAGAGGCCCGACCGCACCCGCGCGATGCGAGCACGAAACGCTAAATCGCGTTGATCCGCTCCAGCGCGCCCTTCGGCCAGTCGTGGCCGTATTTGTCGACGTACTTCTTCTGGGCGTAGGTGCGGAAGGCGTTGACGTCGGGCGTGTAGACCTTCTTGCCCTGGCTCTTGAAGAACTCGACAACGTCCTTTTCCTGGCCGTTGAATTTCACCGTGTAGTCGCCTATCGCCTTTTCCGCGGCGGCCTGGAACTTCGCCTGGTCGGCGGAATTGAGCCCGTCCCAGGCTTTCGCCGAGACCGTCATCAGATCGTAGCCGACGACGTGGCCGGTCAGCACGAACTGCGTCGTCACCTCGTAGAACTTCATCAGCTTGCTCAGCAGCAGCGGATTGTCCTGGCCGTCGATGGCGCCGGTCTGCAGCGCGGTATAGACCTCGGCAAATGCGACCGGAGTGGGGTTGACGCCGATCGATTCGCCGAGGAACTGCCAGAATTCGCCGGGGGGCATGCGCAGCTTGATGCCGGCCAGATCGGCCGGCGTCCGGACCTGACGCTCGGGCTTCAGGTTGACATGGCGCGATCCGAAATACACCGGGGTGACGATCTGGATGCCGAGCTGGTCGCGCGCCATCTTGACGAACTCGCGACCGACGTCGCTCTTGAACGTCTTCTGGAGGTGATCGGAATCGCGGAACAGGTACGCCGACGTCATCAGCGACCACGCCGGGAGCTGCTTCGAGATGTCCTGCGGCGCGAGGTTGGCCATCTCGAGGTTGTTCCGCTGCAGCGCAACCAGCTCGGTGCCCTGCTTGAAAAGCGTGCTGTTCCAGTAGGGCTCGAAGTCGAAGCTGTCCTTCATTGCAGCCGCGAAGTTCTTGTACGCCTCGGCGCGCAGATCCTGCTCGGTGAAGGCGCTCGAGAAGCGGAACTTCGGCTTGGCTTGGGCCAGCGCAGCGGGTATGGCGCCCGCGGCGAGCAGCGAGCCGCCGGCGACGAGAAATGCGCGACGATCGAACCGTGAAGCGGAACTCATGACTCCTCCTTTGGGCGTCGAGGGCGCGACGAAGCCACCCCTCCAATGATTCGGATTTTGTGAGACAATATCAGGATCATCGGATAATGCAAGCGGCGCGGCTTCCGCATTGGCATCGGCTATCGGCGGGACGAGCGGCGAGCGCGAAGCCGGCGCGGGACGGGGACTTCATCGCCATGAAAACCAGCGTGCTCGACATTGCGGCCGACACCGCCGCGGTCGGTGACAAAGTCTACAGCCGGATCCGGTCCGACGTAATCTTCGGCCGGCTGGCGCCCGGTCGGCGTCTGACGCTCGACCGCATGCGCGACCTCTACGGCACCAGCGTCGGCACCCTGCGCGAGGTGCTCAACCGGCTGGCGTCGGAGGGCTTTGTCGCGGCCGAGGGTGGGCGCGGGTTCGAGGTCGCGCCGACGTCGATCGGCGATCTACGCGAGGTGGCCGCCATCCGGCAACTCCTCGAATGCCACGCGCTGCGCGAGTCGTTCCAGGCCGGCGACATCGAATGGGAGGGCCGGATCGTCGCCGCGCACCACAAGCTCGCGATGCTCGAGAAGCGGATGGTCGCCGGCGATCGCAGCGAAAACGAGGCCTGGAAGCTCTACGACGCCGCATTCCACAACGCCCTGATCTCGGCCTGCGGCTCCAGGCTGTTGCTGGAGATGCACAGCGCCATCTACGACAAGTATTTGCGCTATCTGGTCCTGGCCGACGTGTTCCGCGGCGAGGCGGCTGCCGGCGAGCATCGCAAGCTGCTCGAACACGGCCTGGCGCGCGACTGGAAGTCGGCCCAGCGTACGCTGATAACGCACGTCCAGGATTGCGTCGCCCATATCATCGCCAAGGGGCTGGTGCAGACGCGCGCTCAGTAGCGCATCGCGCTCACCCCCTGCCGCCCTTCCCGCGCCCGGGTTGCCGGACCTGCGCCGTCGACCGCCCGAAGCGCAACGGCGGACCGCGCGCAGGCTGCAGGGCGTTTGGCGCGCAAGGCGCGACGGGCTGCGTCGGCGACAGCGGAACTGCGGGGTTGCGGGTCGTAGCGTCGCGGGTGCTTTTGAGTCAGACTTCGTATCGGACCGCGTCCGATGATCCGCCGCTGCCGGTGGATCGCCGCCGCAGCCGCGGTCCGTGATTTCAACCGGGAAAGATGTCATGCCTTGCACCGGATGGTCGCCGCCGGCGTTGCTCGCGCTCCTCGCCGCAGCCGCCGCCGTCGCCGTCGCGATTCCCGCGCTGTCGCACGAGCACGGGGACCACGCGTCGCACGCGGCCTACGGGCAGCCCGGCGACCCCGCCAAGGTCTCTCGCTCGATCGCCATCAATATGGACGATAGCATGCACTACACGCCGTCGCGGATCAGCGTGCGGCGCGGCGAGACGATCCGCTTCGTGGTCAGGAATTCGGGGCGGCTCGAGCACGAGATCGTGCTGGGCGGGGCCGACGAATTGCGCCAGCATGCCGCGATGATGCGTGAGCACCCGGCGATGATTCATACCGAGTCCAATGCGTTGATGGTCGATCCCGGCAAGACCGGAGAGCTCGTCTGGCGCTTCACGCAGCCCGGCACGGTCGACTTTGCCTGTTTGCAGCCCGGGCACTTCGAAGCCGGGATGCGCGGCCAGATCACGGTCAAATGAGAACGGCGACGGCGCCGCGTCGATCGTCGCGCCGATCGACGGTGCAGACCGCTCACGCTCGGCCGGACGGCACGAGCCTGCGGATGTTGCGCTTGCTGGCGCTGCTGGTCGGTGTGGGTCTGGCCTGCGCCGCCGCTGCCGAGCCGGTCGTGCTCACCGCCGCGGACGGGGTGCGAGTTTATGGCGAGGTGTGGCGCGCGCAGTCGCCGCATCCGCCAATTATCCTGGCTTTCCACCAGGCCGAATCGAGCCACGCCGAGTACGCGACGCTGGCGCCGCGGCTGGCCGCCGCCGGTTTCACGGTGCTGGCGATCGATCAGCGCTCGGGAGGCGGAGCCTTTGGCGGCGTGAACCAGACCGTGGCCGCGCTCGGCCGCTCGACCGGCTACGACGCGGCGCTGCCGGATCTGGCGGCAGCGCTGGCGTGGGGCACCAAGGAGGCTCGCGGCGCGCCGGTGCTCATCTGGGGCTCGAGCTACTCGGCGGCGCTGGTCTTCGTGCTGGCAGCGCGCAATCCTGGCAAGGTGGCTGCGGTGCTTGCATTTTCGCCGAGTGAATACCTCGGCCGCGCCGACGCGGTGCGGACGGCCGCGGAAAAGGTGTCGGTCCCTGTGTTCGTGACCCAGGCGAGCGATCCCGAGGAGATCGAGCACGCCCGCAGCATCCTCGACGCCGTCCCCGGCACCGCCAAAACGCAGTTTGTTCCCACCCGCGGCGGCGAGCACGGATCGTCGACGTTGATCGCCGCGCGCAACGCCGCGGGCGCAGAGGAGAACTGGCAGGCGGTATTGCGCTTTCTGGCGCGCTTCGAGGAGCCAGCCAAAGCGAAGCGCTGACGGCGCTAGTGCTGCCGTGGTGATCGGCCGCTGCGGGCCGGTCAGTCGATCGGCATGCCGCCTTAGTGGAACGGATACGGGCCGGCGAAATCGCCGATGAAGGCAGTGTGGCTCACCAGCCGCGCTCGCGCCGCGTCCCACCAGTGGAGCTCGTAACCGGGCGGCTCGAGTACGAAGCGTGACGGCGCATCGGCGTCGAGGTCGAGCGCCACCTGGTGCGCTGGGCTGGGACAGGTCGATGCGATCGTGCCGCCGAAGCGCACCTGGATCGCCCGGTGCAGGTGGCCGCACAGAACGCGCTCGACGTTCGGGTAACGGCGGACGATCGCTTCGAGCGCGCCGGGATCGGCGAAGCCGATCGAGTCCATGTGTCCGATGCCGGTGGCGAAAGGCGGATGGTGCGTCACGATCACCACTGGCTGGCGCGCCGCTTCGGATAGCCGCGCTTCGAGCCAGGCGAGGCGCAGCGGGCACAGTTCGCCGCCGCTCGCGCCGGGAATCGTGCTGTCGAGAGCGATCAGCCGCAACGGCGCCGCGTCCACCGCATACTGGACGAAGCGGTCCATCTGGAACAGATACGCGTGGTCGGGAAACGACGCGCGCAGCGCGGCGCGATCGTCGTGGTTGCCGGGTAGCAGGTAGACCGGCATCGGCAGCGGGTCGAGCAGCGCGCGCAGATGCGCGTATTCCTCGCTGCGCCCCGAGTCGGTCAGGTCGCCTGTGACGACGACGACGTCGGGCCGCTGCCCGGCCGCGAGCAGGTGATCGACGCAGCGCCGGAGGTACGCCGCCGAGTCGACGACGCGATAGGCGAGGCTTCCCGGAGTCTTGATGTGCAGGTCGCTGATCTGGCAGAGGAGCATCGCGGGGCCGCTGGCGTCTGGCGGCGCGGGTTAGCGTTCTTCTTTTACGGCTCTGGCGCTCATCCGGACGCAGGTTTGCTGTCCCCGCTGAACATCGCATTGAGCTCCTGCCCCGATGCCGCGTCGGCGAATCCGTCGAACCGGCCCTGCTCGGCGATCAATCGGGCCGTGCGCATGAAGCCGCCCCAGGCCGAGCGGGCGAGCGCGCCGCCGACGCTGATCCGCCGCACGCCGAGCGCCGCGATGTCCCGCACCGTGAATTCGCTCCGCGCTCCGACCAGCAGGTTCACCGGCTTCGGCGCGACGGCGGCGACGACCGCCGAGATCTGCTCGCGGCTGCGTATTCCCGGCGCGTACAGGCAATCGGCGCCGGCCTGCGCGTAGGCCTTGAGCCGCGCGATCGTCTCGTCGAGATCGGGCCGGCCGACCAGAAAGCATTCGGCACGGCCGACCAGCAGCGCGTCTCCGCCGGCGCGGTCGATCGCCCGCCGGGCGGCACCGACGCGCTCGACCGCGACCGCGAGCTCGTAGAGCGGTTTCGCGGCGTCGCCGGTCGAGTCCTCGATCGACAGTCCGGCCACTCCCGTGTCGACCGCCAGGCGCACGCTCTCCGCGACGCCCGCCGCGTCGGCGGCGAAGCCGCTTTCGAAGTCGGCGTTCACGGGCAGGTCGGTCGCGGCGACGATTTCCCGCAAGTGGCCGAGGACCGCCTCGCGCGACACCGAGTTGTCGGCGTGGCCGCGCGACCAGGCGAAGCCGGAGCTGGTCGTCGCCAGCGCCTTGAAGCCGAGCCGTTGCAGATAGCGCGCGGCGCCCAGGTCCCACGGGTTCGGGATCACGAAGCATCCGGACGCGTGCAACCGGTGGAACGCTCGCCGCTTGTCGGTGACGCTGGGACGAGGGTCGGTCATGCGGGGGAGCTCCCGGCCAGTACGGGAAGGCATTTTGCCATTTAGGGAACCTCTGCATAAGTCCAGCGTGGCCGCGACGGCGGCTTGCCGGGATGAGCTGCGAGAAGCGACGCGAAGCCAATGGTAAATCCCCTTGGCGAGCGGCGCGACAAAGCAGATCGCCCCTCATTTGCCAACTGAGGCCCCGTCCCATCCGGGTTTCGCCGCAATGGCCTCATCTGCGTCGTTGCGCGGCTTGCGAATAGGCCAAGCTATTCGCTGCGCCGCGACGCCTAGCATCTGAAGCCACTGCGGCAGAAACGCGGCTCATGTGGGACTTTTGCAGAGGTTCCTTAGCGGCGAATCGCGCGGCAGGCGGGAATAAATACGCGCTGGACGCGATCTGGACGAGTGCAGCATTCCCGCCACCGACTGGAGAACCGCCGATGATCACCCGCTCCGTGACCGATCCCTTGCACGATCCCTCTCGCCGTCGAGCCCTGAGCTGTCTTGCCGCCTGGACCGGCGCCGCGGTCGTCTGGACCGTCGCCGGCGGCGTGCCGCGCGCGCTGGGTGCGACCGGCAACGGCGCCGCCATGGCGGCCGGCAATGCGCTGACCTTCGTGCAGATCAGCGACACTCACATCGGCTTTCGCAAGGAAGCCAATCCCGACGTCGTCGGCAGCCTGCGGCACGCCATCGCCGACATCCACGCGCTGCCGCAAACCCCTGCCTTTGTCGTCCACACCGGCGACGTGAGCCATCTGTCCAAGCCCGAGGAATTCGGCCAGGCCCGCGAGCTGCTGCAGGAGATCAAGGTCGATCGCGTGCACACGGTCCCCGGCGAGCACGACACCATAGACGACGGGGTGACCGGCTATCTCAGGTTTTTCGATCACGACGGCAACGGCAGGTCGTGGTACAGCTTCGACCAGGGCGGCGTGCATTTCGTCGGCCTGAACAACGTGCAGAACTTCAAGGCCAGGACCCTGGCCGCGCTGGGCGACGAGCAGATCGCCTGGCTCAAGGGGGATCTCGCCGGTGTGTCGCGCTCGACGCCGATCGTGGTGCTGGCGCACATCCCGCTATGGACGATCTGGGAACCCTGGGGCTGGGGCACCGCCGATTCGGCGCAGGCGATGTCGCTGCTGCGCCCGTTCGGCTCGGTGACCGTCCTCAACGGCCACATCCATCAGGTGCTGCAGAAGGTCGAAGGCAGCGTCGCGCTGCACACCGCGATGTCGCTCGCCTACCCGTTGCCGACGCCGGGCCAGGCGGGGATCGGCGAGCCCGGTCCGGTCACCGTGCCGGCCGGCGAGCTGGGCAAGCTGCTCGGCACGCGGCGCTTGAGCGTCGTACCCGGCCGTCACGAGCTGGCGCTGGTCGACACTCCGTTCGCCGGATGAGGACTTTAGTGATGAACGCACTCCATCGCATTCCTCGTTTTCTGCCCGGCGCCGCGCTGGCCGCCTGCATGACGGCGGCGGTGCCCGTGTTCGCTGCGCCGGACGCCGTCACCATCGACATCACCAAGTTCGCCTTTGTACCGAAGGAGGTCACCGTCGAGCCCGGCACCAGGGTCGTCTGGATCAATCGCGACGAAACGCCGCATACGGTGGCTAGCGACGACAAGAGCTTCGTATCGAAGGGCCTGGACACCGACGACAAGTTCGAGCATACGTTCGCAGGAGCGGGCGACTTCGGCTACGTCTGCACCGTGCATCCGTTCATGACCGGCGTCGTGCACGTGCGCAAGCGGTAACGCCAGAGCGTCGACATCGGGCATCCCGGTCGCCGCATGCGGGGCGGGGTTTGGTTCGTCGCTGAGCCGCGTACGAAGGCTCCGGATAGAACCGGGGCGGCGCACGCGCCGCCCCGGCACTGAGCATTCGACCGGTGAGCCGGCTCACGCCCCCTTGTCGCTGAATATCGGCGTCGGCATCCCAGGCAGCCGGCGACCGATCCCGACCAGGTGGCGTTGGCGCGGCGCGTCCGATGCCGCCATCGGATCGCTGGTCGGCGTCCGCGGCGCGCTTGCCAGGATCGAGTCGCCGAGGTTCCTGCCGTCGTGCAGCTCGCGGTAGAACTCGCCGGTGAACGGATTCATGCTGCTGTCTTCGGCGAGCGCGGTACCCGAGACGCCGACGGCGAGTGCGGCAACGATCGCGAGACGGGTGCCGAGCGAGAGTGATTTCACGGACATGACTTGCTCCTTCGTGGTGTTGTCGTTCAACAGGATCGATCCGGTGCGGATCGGAAAAAACGGCTGCGACGGCATCGCCGGCGGTCGTCGGACCGGAGTGACGCCGAGCGATCGCGCGATCCCGAAGGTGGTGGCGCCGGCCTTGCACCAGGCGCGATTCCGCGTTGTCCCTTCCATTGCTGCACGTCGCATGACCGCCAGACGGGGCTCGCTCGCCGCTTATGCCCGAGGGAATAACGGCGATCACGCCGGCGCGAGCACGTTCTCGGTCCAGAACACGCAAGCCGTGCACGGGCGACAAACTTGACTTGGGCGGTGGCGATATTTGCCGGAGAACAAAAGCGGGCGAGACCGGGTATGACGCGGCATGGATCTCAACCGCGAAAGGAGAACGTCATGAAAGCGAACAGCTTTGCCGCGGCCGTTCTGGACGGCGCGCTCGACCACAGCGTCACCGTCTATGTCGCGCCCTATCCGCTGTATATCGCCTCGCTGTCTTGACTAGGCGTGGCCTGAGGCGGCGCCTGGCGCATGGTTTCGAGCTCCAGCGCGAGCAACAGCTGGCGTCGCGTCTCGACGGCGTCGCGGAGTGCACCGCGGCGGGAGGCGTCGGCCGCAACCGGTCGATCGATGCCCTCGGAACGACCGATCGGCTCTGCCAGCCTGACAGCGGGCGGTTTCCACGCCGCCGGGAGCTCCTGCGCGGCTCGCCAGGGGTGCATGCGTGAAGGCTCGGCCTGGCCGGTCAATTCCGCCGCCACCGAGGCTATTTCGCTGCGATCGATGCCGATGTCGCGCAAGGTGCGGTCGTCGAGGTCGCGCAGCACGTCGCGGATGGCCGAAGCCTTGCGATATTGGCGGTACCGCGCATATGTTCGCAGCGTGGCGACCAACGCGGCGTTGATCGCCGCGATGACGATTTCGGCCAGCGTGAACGAGCGATGAGCCCGGGCGGCCTGCTGCAAACGATAAGCGGGGCTTTCGAGAAGACTTGCGTTGGTGTCGTTCATGATTCGGCTTCGATCCTGGATCGGTTTACGGAAGCGAGCGAGTCGGCTCGGCGGCGCGGAAGACGAACGACAAGGCGCGTTCGAATACCTGCGCCGCGCGCGGTGGGGCTCGCAGCTCGAGCCGCGCCTCGGCGTCGCCGCCGCTGGCGACGATGTCCATGTCGAACCGCTGCGCCATGCGCACGATCGATGCGTTTTCCGATCGGCAGCGCATGAACAGCCGCGATGTGCCGCGCTTGCGCGCATACGTCACGGCGCGCCTCACGAGCGCGCTGCCGATACCGCATCGACGATGCCCGGGCAGCACCGAGAGCGCCAGCTCGGCGACGCCGTGCTCGATCGCAAGGTGCGCGACGCCGATCAGCACCAGCTCCGCGTCGTGAACGCCGAACACCGTGTCACGGCGAAAATCGATCCCGTCGACGTAGCGGGCGATGACGGCGGGCGCCAGCGCGCTGCCGAAGCGCAGGCTGCGGTCCTTGAGCGGCAGGGCCAGAAAGTGGCCGACGAGAGCGCCGCGTATGCACTCGTTGAGGTGCTGGATGGCGAAGGTCATCATCATGGTTCCTGCTCGAGGGGCGCGGAGATCGCGACCGCGCGGCCGCTTCCGGTCGCGGGCGGCCGCTCGGCGATGCGTCTGGCCGTGACAAACGCATCGGCGACGATGGTCGCCGACGGATCGAGCCGTTGCAGGGTGGCGAGTCCCCGGCGCCATCCGAACATCGCCAACGCGCCGCCGGCCAGCACCAGCGCGAGCCCCCACGCGACGGCGGCGCCTTCGGTCAGTTCCAGCAGCCCGGCGGCGACCGTGGTAGCGCCGACCAACCCGATATGCAGCCAGATCGCGGACATGCTCAGCGCGCGAAGCGGCGCCGGCGCCGGGCGGAATATCTCGTTACGCGAATCCACTGCGATCTCCTGCGAGCTCTGTTGCAGTGCAGTCTAGCGAGCGCGCGCAGCAGGCCGACTTCAGTGCCGGGGGCGTTTTGTTTCGTTTGTTTCATGTCGCCACGGCGCGCGTGAAATCGGTGCCGAGTCGATCTATGCTTGGTCCGGAGCATCGTTGTCAGGGGAGCTGTATGATTTGCCATCCGCCCGCCGAGGGAGCGATCGGTCGCCTGCCGAGGACCGAAGGAGTGGGTCAGTCCGTGAGCGCGAAAGCCACCATCCTGGTCGTCGACGACGAGCCGGAGGTGCGCGAGGTGCTGGAGGAATACCTTGTTCGCCACGGCTACGCGGTCATGGCGGTCGAGAGCGCCGCCACGGCCAAGGCGGAGGCGGCGCGGCATGCGATCGACCTGGCGCTGGTCGACATCCACATGCCGGGCGAGGATGGGCTGGCGCTGGCGCGGCACCTGCGCGAGCGCTACGCGGGAATCGCGATCGTGATGCTGACTTCCGCGTCGACGGTCGTCGATCGCATCGTCGGACTCGAGATGGGCGCCGACGACTACATCCCGAAGCCGTTCGACCCGCGCGAACTGCTGGCGCGCGTCAAGAGCGTGCTGCGCCGCACGTCGTCGGCGGCTCGCGCCGAGCTCGGCGCGGCGCGGGTGCGCATCGGCCGCTGCGTGCTCGACCTCGCTGCCCACCGGCTGACCGACGACAAGGGGGCCGAGGTCGCGATGTCGCCGCTCGAGTTCGACCTGCTCAAGGCGCTGGCCGAGCATCCCAACCGGGCGCTTTCGCGCGAGCGGATCCTCAATCTCAATCAGCGAAGCTGGGACCCGTTCGACCGCAGCGTGGACCTGCGCATCATGCGGCTGCGCAAGAAGATCGAGCCCGATCCCGAGCATCCGAGGTTCATCAGAACGGTGCGTAACGAGGGTTATGTCTTCGTTCCGGACGGAGCGTGAGCGCACGATGAGCGCGAATCCGCGGCACTTTTTGCGAGGCCTGATTGGCGTTGCGCTGGCGCTGCTCCTTGCCGGATGCATGCGGGCGCCGGAAACGGCATTACGCATCGGGACCAACGTCTGGATCGGCAGCGAGCCGCTGTACCTGGCGCGCGAGCTGGGCCGGCTGGACCCGGCGACGGTGCAACTGGTCGAATATCCGTCGGCGAGCGAAGTGCTGCGCGCCTTTCGCAACCAGGCGATCGACGGCATGGTGATCAGCCTCGACGAGACCTTCGAGCTCGCGGCCGACGGATTCCGGCCGCGGATCATCCTGGTCGTCGACGTCTCGCACGGCGCCGACGTCGTCGTCGGCCGCCGCGGCATGCGTTCGATGCGCGACCTCAAGGGCAAGTCGGTCGCCGTCGAGAGCAGCGCGCTGGGCGCCTTCGTGCTGAGCCGCGCGCTCGCCATCAACGGCATGCAGGCGGGCGACGTCAACCCGGTGCACCTGGAATCGAACGAGCAGCCGGGGGCGTTCGAAAAAGGGCAGGTCGACGGCGCGGTCACGTTCGACCCGTATCGCGCCCAGTTCCTGCGCGCCGGCGCCGCGACGCTGTTCGACAGCACCCAGATTCCGGGCGAGATCGTCGATCTGCTGGCGGTGCGCGACAGCGTCATCGAGAGGCAGCCCAAGGCGCTGCAGGCGCTGCTCGTCGGCTGGTTCGACGCGATCGACTACATCGAGCGCAGCCCGGTCGATGCGGCGCGGCGCATGGGCATCCGGCAGCAGACCACCGGCGAGCAGTTCCTGCAGGCCCAGCGGGGCCTGCGCATCCCGTCGCGCGACGAGAATCTGCGGATGCTGGGCGGCGCGACGCCCGAGCTGGCGGTGACCGGCCGTCGGCTGATGGCGCTGATGGTCGATGCCAAACTGCTGCGCGCCGGATTCGAGATCGAGCCGCTGCTCGCACCGGAACCACTGGCTGCCCTGACCCGATGAACCTGCAGGCGCCGGCGACGCTCAAGTTCACCGTGCCGCTGATCCTGCTCGGCTTCGCCGCGGCGCTCAGCACGGTGAACCTGCTCTATCACGTCCCGGAAGCCGAGCGCGGGGCGGAAGAGGACGGCCGCAAGCATCTGGCGCAGGAGATGTCGCGCCTGCAAAGCACCCTCGAGTACCTGCTGCTCAAGGGCGACCAGGCGGGGGCGCAGCACGAGATCGCGGTGCTGGCGCACAACCACGACGTCAGCCTCGCCGTGCTGACCGACGACATGAATACCGTCGTCGCAGCGACGCGGCGGGCGTGGCTCGGCCGGCAGGTGGCGGAAGTATTGCCGCAATTCGATCTCGACCGGGCGACCGGAGCCATCCGCCAGCGTCGCTCGGGGATCACCGTCGACTCCAGGCGCGACGAGCTGCTCGGCTACGCCGGCGTCCTGATGGGCAGCGCCGGCGACGAGCCGCGTCCATCGCGGACCGGCAGCCTGTTCCTGGGCTACGACCTCAAGCGCTACAAAGCCGAGGCCCGCGCCCAGGTCGAGCAGCAATCGCTGTACTGGGCGGGATGGGTCACCGCGCTGGCGCTGGCGATGTGGCTGGTGTTCCATTTCCTGCTTACCCGCCGCACCGCGCAGCTGGTGCACGCCGCCGAGCAGCTCGCCGCCGGCGATCTCAAGGCCCGGAGCGACATCAAGGGCAACGACGAGCTGGGCCGGCTGGGGCGCGCCTTCGATGCGATGGCGCGCGAAGTCGCCAACACCCAGACCCGGCTGCGCGACGACATCGCCGAGCGCATGCGCGCCGCCGAGGCGTTGCGCGTGTCCGAGGCGAGCTATCGGGCGATCTTCGATGCCGCCGAGGATGCCATTTTCGTGCACGACCTCGACACTGGCGCCATCGTCGACGCCAATCCGAGAGCCTGCGCCGCGTTTGGCTACAGGCGCGACGAGCTGAAGGATCTCGAGATCGGATCGCTCGGCTCCGGCGAGCGGCCGTACACGCAACAGGACGCGGTGGCGCTGGTGGCGCGGGCCGCCGCCGGCGAGCAGCTGCAGATCGAATGGCACGGCAGGAGCAAGGACGGCACCCTGCGGTGGTACGAGGTGTTCGTCAAGCGCGTCACCATCGGCGGTCAGGACCGGATACTGGCTCTGGCGCGCGACATCACCGAGAAGAAGCGATCGGCCGAAGAGCTGGCGCGGCAGCGCGAGTCGCTCTACCAGCGGGAAAAGCTGGCTGCCCTCGGCTCGCTGCTGGCCGGCGTCTCGCACGAGCTCAACAATCCGTTGTCGGTCGTCGTCGCGCGGGCGGTGCTGCTCGAGGAGCAGGGAGACGCGCCGACGCAGGCCGCCGCGCAGAAGATTCGCACCGCCGCCGAGCGCTGCGCGCGCATCGTGCGGACGTTTCTCGCCATGGCGCGGCAACAGCGCCCCGAGCGCGGTCCGGTGGCGATCAACGACGTCGTGGCGGCGGCGCTCGACATCACCGCCTATCCGGTGCGAACGAGCAGCATCCAGGTGACGCTCGATCTCGCCGGCGACATTCCGCTGATCCAGGCCGACGCCGATCAGCTGCACCAGGTGCTGCTCAACCTGATCATCAACGCGCAGCAGGCGCTGCAGGACCATCCCGGGCCGCGGCGCATCCGGGTGACCAGCCGTTACGACGCGGCCGCCGAGCTGGTGCGCGTCACCGTCGCCGACAGCGGACCGGGCATACCCGAGCAGCAGCGGGCGCGGATATTCGAGCCGTACTTCACGACCAAGCCGACCGGAATCGGCCTGGGCGTCGGACTGGCGGTCAGCCTGGGCATCGTCGAGGCGCACCAGGGCACGCTTTCGGTCGAATGTCCGCCGCAGGGCGGCGCCGAGTTCACCGTCACCTTGCCGGTCGGCACCGTCAGCATCGGCCCGATCGAGGCCGCGTCGTCGCCGAGGTCGGGCAGCCGCCAGCGAAAGATACTGATCATCGACGACGAGGCGGAGATTCGCGAAACGCTGGCCGACATCCTGATGGCCGCGCATCACCGCGTGGTGGCGGTCGCCTCGGGCCGCGAAGCGCTGCAGCACATGGCGGTCGATCGCTACGATGCAATTCTGACCGACATCCGCATGCCCGATCTGGATGGCCGCGCGCTCTACCTGGAGATCGAGCGGCGCTGGCCCGGACTTGGCGCGCGGGTCGTGTTCGTGACCGGCGATACGCTGGCGACGACGCTTCGCGAGTTCGTCTCGCAAAGCGGCCGTCCGGTGATCGAGAAGCCCTTCCTGCCCAACGAAGTGCGTCGCGTCGTCGCCGAGCTCGCGCTCGACGGCGAGGCGGCGCCGCCGCGCTAGCGTCGCTGTCCTCGCGATGCGCCGCCGCGCATCGCAACAAACGAAACAAGAATGACCGGCCGGCGCAATCCGCCTGCCACATCCGCGCCCTAGACTGCGATGGTTGCCTGCGCGCGCCCTCCTTCCGGCGCCACCGGCAGCGAACGCGAGCGATCGCGAAAACCCAGTTTGGAGAAAACTGTCCATGCATCTGCTGTTGCAAGAGTCTCGTCGACACGATGCTTCGCCTGCGCGCAACGATCATCGTATCGACGGATACCAACCGTCGACACCGCGGGCCGCACTGGCCTTTGTCGCGGTGGCCCTGGCGGCGATCACGCTCAGCGCGATGGTCGTGCTGCCGGCGAAACTCGACTCGCTCAGCGCCGATCCGTATGCCGTTATGGCCGAGAAAGCGACCGCGACCGCGCCGGAGGCATTCGCCGCGGGGGCGGATCTCGCGCCACCGCAGGTTGCCGCCGACGCCGCGGCGGGCGCGGTGGCGGCCGGCGCCGCGCAGGTCGTTACGCCGGACGGCGACGCGCCGGAAACGAACATTCGCACCGGACGTACAATCCTCAGAGCGCAGGGAATCGGCGGCCGACGCAAGGTCGGTCTGCGTAGCCGCACGAACACGTAAAGCGAGCGATCGTACGACCACTGGCTCGCGCCGATCCGAGCGGATCGGCATTTTCGACAAGGGGACGACATGAACCAGACTCACAAGGGCAATTGCTTTTGCGGCGCGGTCGAGGTCGCGGTCAGCGGCGAACCCGTCGCCGCCGGATACTGCCATTGCGCATCGTGCCGCAGCTGGGCAGCGGCGCCGGTCAACGCTTTCAGCCTCTGGAAGCCCGATGCGGTTAAGTTCACCAAAGGCGAAGGCAACGTCGGCGTCTATCACAAGACGGACAAGAGCCACCGCAAGTTCTGCAAGACCTGCGGCGGGCACCTGCTGACCGACCACCCGCTGTGGGGCGTCGTCGACGTGTACGCGGCGACGATTCCGAGCTATCGCCACGAGCCGAAGCTGCACGTCAACTACCAGGAATCGGTGCTTCGCATACGCGACGGTTTGCCCAAGATGAAGGACATGCCCAAGGAGATGGGCGGGTCGGGCGAAACGCTGCCGGATTAGGGCCTCGCGCAAAACGCCCGAGCGTCGGCGGGCGACTCGAGCGCTGCGCACTTCTGTCGCACGTTTAGTTGGGCGCGTCGTCGCGGGCGGTACGCGCGATGGCGAGGTAAGATAATGCTTGACTCGGATCCGAGCTATGCAGTATAGTGCATCAGCCGCCGAGTCTCGCTTGCGATGCCGCCCGCTTTCGCCGCCACCCGAACGCTTCCCGAGACGCTGTCCGAAACCGGCTCGGTCGCCGACGCGCAATTCCTGCGGGCGCTGGGCCGGCGGGTGCGCGAGTTGCGCGAGGCGCGGACGATGTCGCGCAAGCTGCTGGCGCGCGACTCGCGCGTTTCCGAACGCTATCTCGGGCACCTCGAGTCCGGCGACGGAAACATCTCGGTGATGCTGCTTCGCCGGGTCGCCGCTGCGTTGGGCGTCTCGGCGGCCGAGTTGTTGCCCGCCGACGAGCGCGACGCGGCCGGGCGGTTGCGGGCGAGGCGCCGGCGTGTCGCGCTGATCGGATTGCGCGGCGCCGGCAAATCGACGCTCGGCGCGCTGCTGGCGAAAGACCTGCGCATCCCGCTGGTCGAGCTCAATCGCGAAGTGACGCGCGACACCGGCCTGCCGGTCGGCGAAGTGATCGCGCTGTACGGCCAGGCCGGCTACCGGCGGATCGAATGCAAGGCGCTGCAGCGAGTGGTCGCCGAGCACGATCGCGCCGTCATCGTCGCCGGCGGCGGCGTCGTCGCCGACGAGGAGGCATTCAATCTGCTGCGAGCCCATTGCTACACGGTTTGGCTGAAAGCCAGGCCGGAAGAGCACATGGCCCGCGTGCTGGCGCAGGGCGACACCCGGCCGATGGCGGGACACGCCGAGGCGATGGACGATCTGCGACGGATACTCGCTTCGCGCGAGCCGTTGTATCGCAAAGCCGACGCCGTCGTCGAAACCTCCGGCGAATCGCCGCAGCTAAGCCTGCGCAAGCTGCGCGACGCAGTGGCAGCGACCGAGCCGAAGGAGACCAGGGATGGATAGCGCTACCGCGAGCGCCGAGACGGCAACGCCGCAGCCCGTCGACTACCAGGCGCATCCCGACCGCTATCGGCACTACAAGCTCGCCTTCGACGGCGCGGTCGCGACGCTCTCGATCGACGTGGACGAGGACGCCGGCATCCGTCCCGGCTACAAGCTCAAGCTCAATTCGTACGACCTGGGCGTCGACATCGAGCTCGCCGACGCCATCCAGCGCATCCGTTTCGAGCACCCGGAGGTGCGCACGGTCGTGCTGACCAGCGGCAAGGATCGCGTGTTCTGCTCGGGCGCGAACATCTTCATGCTCGGGCAATCGTCGCACGCCTGGAAGGTGAACTTCTGCAAGTTCACCAACGAGACGCGCAACGGCATCGAGGACGCGAGCCGGTACTCGGGACTCAAGTTCATCGCCGCCTGCAACGGCACGACCGCCGGAGGCGGCTACGAGATGGCGCTCGCCTGCGACGAGATTGTTCTGGTCGACGACCGCTCGTCGGCGGTGAGCCTGCCCGAAGTGCCGCTGCTCGGCGTGCTGCCGGGGACCGGCGGCCTGACCCGCGTCACCGACAAGCGTCGGGTGCGCCACGACCTGGCCGATATTTTCTGCACCACGACCGAAGGCGTGCGCGGGCAGCGGGCGAAGGATTGGCGGCTGGTCGACGAGCTCGTCAAGCCGAGCGAATTCGCCGCCCACGTCAGGCGGCGCGCGCTGGAGCTGGCCGCGCAAAGCGATCGCCCGGCCGACGCCGGCGGCATCCTGCTGACGCCGCTGGAACGCACGATCGACCAACGCGGCTACCACTACGGCTTAGTCGACGCCGAGATCGACGAGGCGTCACGCCGGGCGACGCTGACCGTCAAGGCGCCGGCCGGCGCCCCGGCCAGCGATATCGACGACATCGTGGCGCAGGGCGCGCGCTGGTGGCCGCTGCAGATGGGCCGCGAGCTCGACGACGCCATCCTGATGCTGCGTACCAACCGGCTCGACGTCGGCACCTGGATACTGAAGACCCAGGGCGACGCCGACCATGTGCTGGCCGCCGACGCCGCGATGGCCGCGCACGGCAAGCACTGGTTCGTGCGCGAGACGATCGGCCAGCTCAGGCGCTGCTTGGCGCGCCTCGACGTCAGCTCGCGCACGCTGATCGCGTTGATCGAGCCCGGCTCGGCGTTCGCCGGCAGCCTGCTCGAGCTGGCGCTCGCCGCCGACCGCGCCTACATGCTCGACGCCGGCGACGACGCCGCCAACGCGCCGCAGCTCGCCCTGTCCGGACAGAATTTCGGCGCCTATCCGCGCGTCGACGGCATCTCGCGCATCGAGGCGCGGTTCTACCGCGACGCCGATGCAGTGGGCAAAGTTCGCGCCGCGATCGGGCGCAGGGTCTCCGCCGCGGAGGCTGTGGCGCTGGGTCTCGTCACCGCGGCGCTGGACGAGATCGACTGGGACGACGAGATCCGCATCGTGCTGGAGGAGCGCGCCAGCATGTCGCCGGATGCGTTGACCGGCATGGAAGCGAACCTGCGCTTCGGCGGCGCCGAGACGATGGAGACGCGCATCTTCGGCCGGCTGTCGGCGTGGCAGAACTGGATCTTCGTGCGCCCGAACGCGGTCGGCGAGTCCGGTGCACTGAAGGTCTTCGGCACCGGCAACCGGGCGCGATTCGACTGGCAGCGGGTCTGAACCGGTCGGCAACGATTCAGGAGTCGGCGATGGACACCGGCATCGACTACGGCGAGAGGATTCCGAACAACGTCAACCTGGCGGAGGACCGCACGCTGCAGCGCGCGCTCGAGCACTGGCAACCCCGGTTCCTCGGCTGGTGGAACGAGATGGGGCCGGAGACCGCGCAACGGCACGACGTTTACCTGCGCACCGCGGTCAGCGTCGATCGCGACGGCTGGGCGCAGTTCGGCTACGTCAAGATGCCCGACTACCGCTGGGGCATATTCCTGAATCCGCAACAGGCGGGCGGCACCATCAACTTCGGCGACCACAAGGGCGAGCCGGCCTGGCAGGACGTGCCCGGCGAGCATCGCGCCAACCTGCGTCGCATCGTCGTCACCCAGGGCGATACCGAGCCGGCGTCGGTCGAGCAGCAGCGTCACCTCGGCCTGACCTGCCCGTCGCTCTACGACCTGCGCAACCTGTTCCAGATCAACGTCGAGGAGGGTCGCCACCTGTGGGCGATGGTGTACCTGCTGCATCGCTATTTCGGCCGCGACGGCCGCGAGGAGGCCGACGCGCTCTTGACGCGGCGTTCCGGCGACGCCGACAACCCGCGCATCCTCGGCGCGTTCAACGAAAAGACGCCCGACTGGCTGGCGCTGTTCATGTTCACCTACTTCACCGATCGCGACGGCAAGTTCCAGCTGAACGCGCTGGCCGAATCCGGCTTCGAGCCGCTGGCGCGAACCACGCAGTTCATGCTGACCGAGGAAGCGCACCACATGTTCGTCGGCGAGGCGGGCGTGTCGCGCGTCATCGCCCGCACCTGCCAGCTGATGAACGAGCTCGGGACCGACGATCCGGACAAGGTGCGCGCCGCCGGCGCGATCGACCTGCCGACGATCCAGCGCTACCTCAACTTCCATTACAGCGTCACCATCGACCTGTTTGGCGCCGACCAGTCGTCGAACGCGGCGACGTTCTACACGGCCGGGCTCAAGGGGCGGTTCGAGGAGACCCGGCGCAACGACGATCACCGGCTCAAGGACTCGAGCTATCGCCTGCTCGGCGTCGCCGACGGCGAGCTGGTCGAGCACGAGGCGCCGATGCTCAATGCCTTGAACGAAGTGCTGCGCGACGATTTCATCAAGGACTCGATCGGCGGCGTCGGTCGCTGGAACAAGGTGATCGAGAAGGCCGGCTTGCCGTTCCGGTTGGTCGTGCCGCACAAAGCCTTCCACCGCAAGATCGGCAGCCTGGCGGCGCTCAACGTCGCACCCGACGGCCGCGTCGTATCGGAGGCCGAGTGGAACGCGGGCGCCGCGCAGTGGCTGCCGACCGCGGAGGATCGCGCCTTCGTCGCCTCGCTGATGGGACGCGTGGTCGCGGCGGGCAAGTTCGCCCACTGGATCGCGCCGCCGGCGATCGGCATCAACCGGCAGCCGCTGGACTTCGAGTATGTCCGCTTCGCCTGAAGACGCGGTCGCGGCGGCCGTTACCGGGGCACCGGACGCGGAATACGCGCGTCAGCACCTGATCGATCCCGAGGTCTGCATCCGCTGCAACACCTGCGAGTCGACCTGTCCGATCGATGCGATCAGTCACGATGCGCGAAACTACGTCGTCGACTTCGCGGTCTGCAATGGCTGCAACGCCTGCGTCTCGCCGTGTCCGACCGGCGCGATCGACCACTGGCACCAGGTTCGCAAGAGCGACCCGTACACGCTGGACCAGCAGCTTTCGTGGGACGCGCTGCCGACGCCGGTCGACCTGGCCGCCGGCGACGAGGAGGTTCCGACCGAAGTCAGGGCGCTGACCGAGATCGCATCGGCCGGCGAGGGCGGCCACGCGTCGGCGCCGTGGTCGGCCGCGCCGCCCGCGGTCAACCTGTACTCGCTCGCCAAGCCGGCTATCGCGACCATCACCGGCAACTACCGGCTGACCGCCGACGGCGCGTCGGCCGACATTCGCCACATCGTCCTCGACTTCGGCAATACGGCGTTTCCTGTGCTCGAGGGCCAGACGCTGGGGGTCGTGCCGCCGGGTGCCGACGCCGACGGCAAGCCACATTACGTGCGGCTGTACTCGATCGCATCGCCGCGCGACGGCGAGCGCCCGCGCTACAACAACGTCGCGCTGACGGTGAAGCGGGTGACCGAGGATCACCAGGGCAGGCCGGTCTCCGGCAGCGCGTCGAACTACCTGTGCGACACCAGGGTCGGCGACCGGGTGCGGGTAGTCGGGCCGTACGGGACGAGCTTTCTGATGCCCAACCATCCGGGATCGTCGCTGATGATGATCTGCACCGGAACCGGGTCGGCGCCGATGCGGGCGATGACCGAGCGAAGGCGGCGACTGCGCGCCGCTGGACAGGCCGGCGAGCTGCTGCTTTTCTTCGGCGCGCGGGCGCAGGACGAGTTGCCGTACTTCGGGCCGCTGCAGAAGCTGCCGAAGGAGTTCATCGACATCAACTTCGCTTTTTCGCGCGTTCCCGGCGAGCCGAAGACTTACGTGCAGCACCGGATCCGCGAGCGCGGCGACAAGGTGGCGCGGCTGCTGCGTGACGACGACTGCTACATCTACCTCTGCGGGCTCAAGGGCATGGAGCAGGGTGTTCTCGACGCCTTCCGCGACGTCTGCGCCGAGCACGGCCTGGACTGGGGCGCGCTCAAGGCCGGGCTCCTGGCCAAGAGCCGGCTCCACATCGAGACCTACTGATGCGGTCGAGGCGTTGAGCGCGCTCGTCGACTATCGCCGCGACGGTGAAGTCGCGCTGATCACCGTCGATCATCCTCCGGTCAACGCGCTGTCGCAGGCGGTGCGCGCGGGGCTGATCGACGCCGTCGCCAGAGCCGACGCGGAGCGCGACGTGCGCGCCGCGATCATCCGCTGCGCCGGGCGCACCTTCATCGCCGGCGCCGACATCGGCGAGTTCGGCCTGCCGCCGCGACCGCCGCAGCTGCCCGAAGTGGTCGATGCGATCGAGAACGCCGGCAAGCCGATCGTCTGCGCGTTGTTCGGCACCGCGCTCGGCGGCGGCTTGGAGATCGCGCTGGCGGCGCACTATCGCGTGGCGAGCGCAACGGCCCGTGTCGGACTGCCCGAAGTGAAGCTGGGCCTGATCCCCGGGGCCGGGGGCACGCAGCGCCTGCCGCGGCTGGCAGGCGTGGAAGCGGCGCTGTCGATGATCGTCGGCGGCGATCCGATCGATGCGCGGCGCGCGCTCGAGATCGGCGTCGTCGACGAGGTGGCCGAAGACGATCTGGACGCGGCTGCGCTGGCGGCGGCGCGGCGGCTGGTCGCCGGCGGCGGTTCGCCGCGACGCACCGGATCGCTGCAGATCCCGGCGTTCGATCCGGCGGTGTTCGACCGGACTCGGGCTGCGGCAGCGAAAAAGCAGCGCCATCTGCCTGCGCCCGCGCAGGCCATCGAGGCGGTTCACGCGGCGACCCGGCTTCCGCTTGCCGCAGGGCTCGCATTCGAGCGCGAGCGCTTCCTCGAACTGTCCGCGTCGCCGCAGGCGGCGGCGCTGCGCCACGCCTTTTTCGGCGAGCGCGAGGTGGCGCGGGTTCCGGGTCTGCCGAGGGACACGCCGACGCGCGACGTCGCGCACGCCGCGGTGATCGGCGCCGGCACGATGGGCGCCGGCATCGCGATGTGCTTTGCCAACGCCGGCATTCCGGTGGTGCTGGTCGAAGCCGAAGCACAAGCGCTCTCGCGCGGCGTCGAGCGCATCCGTGTCAACTATGCGTCGACCGTCGAGCGCGGCGGCCTCGCGCGACAGGACATGGACGATCGCCTGGCGCGGATTCGCCCGACGCTCGACTGGAACGAGCTTCGCGACGCCGACCTGATCGTCGAGGCGGTGTTCGAGGACCTCGCGATCAAGCGTGAAGTGATGGCCAGGCTGGATGCCCTGGCCAAGCCGGGTGCGATCCTCGCTACCAACACTTCGTACCTCGACGTCGCGACCCTCGCCGACTCCACGCGGCGGCCGCAGGACGTCGTCGGGATGCATTTCTTCAGCCCGGCCAACGTCATGCGGCTGCTCGAGAACGTGCGTGCGCCGAAGACCGCGCCCGACGTGCTGGCCACGGTGATGAAAGTCGGCAAAGCGCTGGGCAAGATCGCCGTGCTGGTCGGCGGTGCCGACGGCTTCGTCGGTAACAGGATGCTGGCGCAGCGTACGCGCGAAGCGTGGTTCCTGCTCGAGGAAGGTGCGTTGCCGCAGCAGGTCGACCGCGCGTTGGTCGACTTCGGCTTTCCGATGGGTCCGTTCGCCGTCGGCGACCTGGCCGGGCTCGATATCGGCTGGCGCAACCGCCAGGCGCGCGCGCATTTGCGCCGGCAGGGCGTCCGCGACTGCAACCTGCTCGACCAGGTGTGCGGCCTCGGACGGCTCGGACAGAAGACCGGCGCCGGCTGGTATCGCTACCAGGCCGGCAGCAGAACGCCGTTGCCGGATCCGGCGATCGAAGCGCTGATCGTCGCGCATTCGCGCGCGGCGGGGATCGAGCGGCGCGAGCTCACTGACGCCGAGATCGTCGAGCGTTGCGTCTACTCGATGATCAACGAAGGCGCGAAGATCCTTGGCGAGGGCGTCGCCGCGCGGCCGGTCGACATCGACATGGTGTGGCTGCACGGCTACGGCTTTCCATCGTGGCGCGGCGGGCCGATGTTCTTCGCCGATCGGGTCGGGCTGCCGGCGCTGCGCGATGCGATCGCCGGCTACCGCGATCGCTTCGGCCCCGATTTCTGGACCGTGGCCCCGCTGCTCGACGAGAAGGCCGGCTCGGGCGAGGGATTCTATCCGCGCAGCGTCACGGCGCCGACGATCCGCTGTTGATGGCAGCGGGCGTTTCCGTTGCCTCGGGCGGGGCCGGGTGCGGCGCAGTGGCGACGACGACGCGGACCTCGTGCTCGACCCGATCGTCGGCCAGCGCGATGGCACCGTCAGCCTGGCGCCGGCCGTCCAGCCACACGCCCGTTGTCGCGGCTTCGTCCTGCGACACGGTAATGCGGTAGATCGTCTCGCGGTAACGATAGCGGACGCTGAATTCCGGCCACGGCAGCGGCAGGCACGGCGCGAAGCGGAGCTTGTCGGCTGCGAGCTCGATACCCAGCAGCGATTCGACGATCAGGCGGTACATCCATCCTGCGGAGCCGGTATACCACGACCAGCCGCCGCGGCCGGTGTGCGGCGGCAGCGCGTAGACGTCGGCGGCGATCGCGTAGGGCTCGGCGCGGTAGACGGCGACGTCGTCGGCCGTGCGCGCGTGATTGACCGGATTGATCATCGCGGCGAGCTCCCAGGCGCGGACGCCGTCGTTCAATCCGGCGAACGCCAGCGCCGACCAGATCGCCGCGTGGGTGTACTGGCCGCCGTTCTCGCGCACGCCGGGCACGTAGCCGCGGATGTAGCCGGGATACTGCGCCGATCGATCGAACGGCGGCGTCAGGAGCTCGATCAACGCGTGGTCGCGCTTGACCAGCTGCTCGTCGACCGCCGTCATCGCCGCGCGCGAGCGCTCGGGATCGACGCTCCCCGCCAGCACCGACCAGCTTTGCGAGATCGAATCGATCCTGCATTCCAGGTTCTCCGCCGAGCCCAGCGGCGTGCCGTCGTCGAAAAAGGCGCGCCGATACCATTGCCCGTCCCAGGCATGCCGCTCGATGCTGGTGGCGAGCTCGGCGCTCTTGTCGTCGCATTGCCGGGCAAAATCTTCGTCGTTGCGCGAGCGTGCGAGCCTGGCGAACCGTGCGAGCACCGCCCGCAGGAAGAAGGCGAGCCAGACGCTTTCGCCTTCGCCGCCGATGCCGACCAGATTCATGCCGTCGTTCCAGTCACCGGACCCCATCAGCGGCAGCCCGTGACGGCCGAATCGGAAGCCGTGCCTGATCGCTCGCACGCAGTGCTCGTAGAGGCTCGCCGTCTCGGTCGAGCGCGCCGGCAGGTCGTAATACGAATCCTCGCCCGGGTTGCACGGCCGGCCGTGCAGGAAAGTCGCGGCCTCGTCGAGCACTCCCCTGTCTCCGGTGGCGAGCACGTAGCGCGCGGTGGCGAACGGCAGCCACAGATAGTCATCCGAGCATTGCGTGCGCACGCCGCGGCCGGAGGGAGGATGCCACCAGTGCTGGACGTCACCCTCGACGAACTGGCGGCTCGCGCACAGCAAGAGCTGGGCCCGCGTCGTCTGCGGGTCGCAATGGATGAGTGCGAGCACGTCCTGCAACTGGTCGCGAAAGCCGAACGCGCCGCCCGATTGATAGAATCCGCTGCGTCCCCACACCCGGCAGGCCAGCGTCTGGTAGAGCAGCCAGCCGTTGGCAAGCACGTCGAGCGCCGGGTCGGGCGTCGTCACCTGCACCGCATCGAGCATGTGCCGCCACTGCCGGCGGACCTGGTCGAGCGCCGCGCGCGCGGTGGTCGCGCCGCGCCAGCGCTGTGCCAGCGCTCTTGCTTCATCGGCATCGCGTCCGACGCCGAGCCGGAAAGTCACCTCGCGCTCGCCCAGCGCCTCGATGTCCAGCCTGACCTGGATCGCCGCGCAGGGATCGAGCGTCGCGCCCGACCGGCCCGACAACCGCGTGCGCGAGAGCGCCGCCGGGGCCGCCAATGAGCCGTTGCGGCCGATGAACTCGGTGCGATCGCAGGTCGAGGTCCGATTCACGTCGTCGACGTCGAAGAACGCCACCCGTTCGCTGAAGTCGGCGCTGTAGGCATTGCGCGCGAACAGCGTGTCGGTCTTTGCATCGCGCTGGGTCACGATGTGCATCGCGGTCTTTGCCCGCAGGTCGCCGAGCACCCATTCGACGAATCCTGTCACCGTGATCCGTCGCGTCCGCGCCGAGGCATTGCGCACCTTGAGCGTGGCGAACTTGAGCGGAGCGTCGCGGGCGACGAAGACCCACAGCTCGCAGGCGATGCCGTCCTCGCTGTGCTCGAACACCGTGTAGCCGAAGCCGTGCCGGGTGACGTACGGCCCGCGGCCGGGCGCCGGCTGCGGCGCGGCCGACCAGAAATGACCGCTCTCCTCGTCACGCAGGTAATACGCCTCGCCGCAGGCGTCGCTGACCGGATCGTTGCTCCACGGCGTGACGCGATACTCGTGCGCGTTCTCGCTCCAGGTATAGGTGCCGCCGCTTTCGGAGACGATGCTGCCGAACTGCGGGTTGGCGAGCACGTTCACCCACGGCAGCGGTGTTGTCCGGTCGGCGCCGGTGGTGATCACGTATTCGGATCCGTCGGCGGAAAATCCACCGAGCCCGTTGCCGAGGAGCAGCGTCGCAGGTGCCGGCGCCGTCTCTGCGGGCTCGGCGCGCAGCTCGCGACCGGGCACCAGCCGAGGCGTGCGCGGCTCGAGCAGCGCGCGTCCGGCGACCTGGTCGGCCAGCGTGCCCTTGCTGTCGGTGATGATCACGCGCGCGACCGATTCGAGCAGTCCGCGATCCTCCTCGGGGATCTGGTCGCCGCGACGCACGAAGATGCCGCCGGGACGGTTCATCAGCGGCGCCTCGAAGCGCGCCGCGATCAGCGCCATGATCTGATCCTGCAGGAGCTGCCGGTATCCGCCGTGATCCTCGTTCCAGATGACCAGGTCGACCGACAGTCCCTTCAGCCGCCAGTAGGCGTGCGCCTGCACCATCTGCCGCACCAGGTCGATGTTGGCGATGTCGGCGACCCGCAACAGCACGATCGGCAGATCGCCGGAGATCGAATACGCCCACAGACCGGACTGCCCGCGTCGATTGCGCGCGGCGACGCCGGGATCGGCGCGCAGCGACCCGTTGCCGAACACGATCGAATTCGCCAGCCGCGCATACAGCCGCGCGTCGGCGTCGCTGGCGTTGATCTGGCGCAGCACCACCTGGGCGTGCGTCCAGCCCAGCTCGATGACGCGGTGGGCGAGCCGCGCATCGAGGTACTTGCCGACCAGGCCGAGCGCGGCCTCGCGTGTCTCGGCCACGCCGTAGACCATGTCGATGGTCGCGGTCTGCTCGGGGTCGAGCGAAACCCGCATCCGGATCGCCGCGATCGGGTCGAGCACCGGCCCCGCGGTACCCGACAATGGTCCGGCCTCGCGCATCGCGCGTGGCGCCCGCGGCGACGCACCTCGGCCGACGAAGCGCATGCGGTCGGTCTCGTAGGAGACGTCGGTCGGCGTGACGCCGTGCGCCGCCATCAGGTGGAACGCCCACGGCGCCCGCTCCTCGGGCGAGCGCGGCCGTCGCGTGCACAGGATCGCCTGCAGGTCGCCCGCGATCTCGGTCTGCACGAACAGGTTGCTGAACGCGGGGTGCAGCGCATCGGCCGCCGGAGGCGCCAGCACGATTTCGGCATAGGTGGTGAGCTCGATGACGCGGCGGGTTCGCGATCGGTTGATGATGCGCAGTCGACGCAGCTCGATGTCGTCCTCGGGTGAGACGGCGATCTCGGTATGCGCGTCGAGGCCGTGATCGCGGCGCCGGAACTCGGCACGACCCTCGGAGAATATGGCTTCGTAGCGGTCGGCCGGCTTGGCCGTAGGCTGGTACGCGGTCGACCAGAATTCGCCGCTAGCGACGTCGCGGATATAGCAGAACGTGCCCCACTGATCGCAGGTCGTGTCCTCGCGCCAGCGCGTCAGGGCGAGATCCTTCCAGCGGCTGCTGCCGCCGCCGGCGCCGGTGACCAGCACGTGGTAGCGCCCGTTCGACAAGAGTTGCGTCTCCGGCGTCGGGGTCGACGGGCTCGGGATGAGGCGCGCCGGCACTTCCACCTCGCTCGGACCGGCCCGCACGCCGGTCAGCGCAGCGACCTGCGGCAGGAAGGTGACGGCTTTGGGGATGCGCTCCTGGAGCAGCAGCAGCGTCGCCTGGAACAGCGGGTCGGAGACGAATCGCTTCTGCATCGGCCGATCGAGCAACAGGTGATCGAGCGCGAGCAGGCTCATGCCCTGGTGATGCGCCATGAACGATCGCACCACGGCGCTCGTCTGTCCGCGCGGCACGCGCGAGGGCGTGTAGTCGATCGCCTCGAACAGCCCGAACTGGCCGGCCAGGCCCTCGGCGGCGAGCCGCTGCAGGTTGAGGCAGGCGGCTTCGGGGGCGATCATCAGCGACAGCACGGTGGCGTACGGCGCGATGACCAGATCGTCGGCCAGCCCGCGCTTGAGTCCCAGTCCCGGCACGCCGAAGGCGCGGTACTGGTAGTTGAGGCTCGCGTCGACGGCGTTGTAGCACGATTCCGACATGCCCCACGGCACGCCGAGCTGCCGGCCGTAGCTGATCTGACGTTCGACCGCGGCGCGACAGGTGTCGTCGAGCAGCGTGTTCTCGTAGGTCGGCATCACCAGGAGCGGCATCAGGTACTCGAAGATCGATCCGCTCCACGACAGCAGGATCGGCCGGCCGCCGGCGATGGTCAGGCGCCGGCCGAGCGCGAACCAGTTCTCCTGCGGCACCTGGCCCTGCGCGATCGCGACGAAGCTCGCCACCCGCGCTTCCGAGGCGAGCAGGTCGTAGTAGCTCTTGTCGCGCTCGCGCTGGTCGACGTTGTAGCCGATGGTGAACAGACGGCGGCGGCGATCGTAGAGGAAGCGGAAGTCCATACGCGCCAGCTCTTCGCAGTGCGCAGCGAGCTCGGTTGTTGCGGCGACGCGCTCTCGGGCGTGGGTCACGCCGAGGGCGACCAGCCTGGCGATCTCGTCGAGGCGCTCCCTGGTCGCGACCGCGGCGTTGCTGCTCAGCCGTTCGAGATGCGGCACCACCGCCGGCGCGAGATGGGTCAGCTCGCGCAGCGTCGGGATCGCGGCGAGCTCGGGCAGCCCGGCCTCGATGCCGCCAAGCGATGTCAGCGCGAGCCAGGGCGCAAGCAGGTCGATGTCGTCCTTCGCGCTGTGGCATTGCCTCGCCAGGGCCTGCGCCCAGCGCAGCGCTTCCGCCGACGGCGTCGATTCGTCGCCGTCGTGCGCGGCGAGCGCGCTCTCGGCCGCGGCGATCGCGGTCTGCAGCCGGTCGAGGCAGAGCCGCGTCGCCGCCAGTGTCGCCGGCGGCGCCTCGCTGGCCGAGGCGAGATCGCGCTGCAGCCGGTCGACGGCCGCTGGCGCGTCGTCCGGCAACGAATCGGCCAGCACCCGCGCCGTGTCGACCATGCCGGCGAATATTTGCGGCGCCACGATGCGGTCGTCGGGCAGCGCCAGCAGGCCTTCGCGCAGGGTCGACAGGTGGCCGGCGAGATTCCCGCTGTCGACCGCCGAGATGTAGCGCGGCGCGAGCACCTGCAGCGTCTGGGTGTCGTACCAGTTGTAGAAGTGTCCCTGGTGCTTGTCGAGCGAGCGCATCGTGTCCAGGCTGGCGCCGATGCGCTCGAGCAGCCGGCCCGCCGGCAGGTAGCCGAAGTCGTACGCCGCCAGGTCGGCCAGCAGCGCCAGGCCCATGTTGGTGGGCGACGTGCGATGCGCGATCGTGCCGACCGGCACTTCCTGATAGTTGTCCGGCGGCAAGTGGTTGTCGGCGGCGCCGACGAAGGCCTCGAAGAACGACCAGGTGCGCCGGGCCAGCTTGCGCAGGAAGGCGGTCTGCTCGGCGGACAGCGCCGCAGGCCGCGGCACGAGCGTCCGGCTGATCCACCACGCCAGCGCCGGCGAGACGAACCAGAGCAGGAGCAGCGGCGTTGCGACCGGCAGCGAGCTCTCGTGGGCTGCGCGCAGCCACGCCGCTGCCGC
>DATEFZ010000074.1:0-6677 GCA_035280325.1 Casimicrobiaceae bacterium | reverse complement strand
GGTCCGGCGACGATCGTCAGCGACGTCGGCAGCACCAAGGAGGACGTCGTCGCTGCGGCGCGGGCTGCGCTCGGGCCCGCGTTCCGGCGCTTCGTGCCGGCACATCCGATCGCCGGCAGCGAGCGATCGGGCGCCGACGCGGCGTCGGCCGGGTTGTTCAAGGGCCGAATGGTCGTGCTGACGCCGCTGCCCGAGACCGACGCGACGGCGATCGAGCGGGTGCGCGACTGCTGGATGCGCTGCGGCGCGGTCGTCAGCCTGCTCGACGCGGCGCGTCACGACACCATCCTGTCGGCGGTGAGCCACCTGCCGCACGTGCTCGCCTTCGCGCTGGTCGCCGAGCTGGCGGCGCGCGACGACGCCGCCGATTGCTTTCGCATGGCCGGGAGCGGATTGCGCGACGCGACGCGCCTCGCCGGCAGCCATCCGGAAATGTGGCGCGACATCTGCATCGCCAACGCGGCGCGGCTGCGCAGCGATCTCGCCGCCCATCGCCGGCGTCTCGACGACGTCGACGCAATGCTTGCCGACGCCGACGGCGCCGCGCTCGGCGCGATGTTCGCGCAGGCGCGCGAGGCACGCGACGCGTGGCTGGCTCGAGACGAAGACGACGGTGTCGACTGACGCAACACGCGTTCGCGCCGCCGACTTCCTCGACATCGCGCCGATCGCGCGTGCAACGGGCATCGTGCGCCTGCCGGGGTCGAAGAGCATTTCCAACCGCAGCCTGCTGCTCGCGGCGCTGGCGCGCGGGCCGACCGAGCTCAGCGGGCTGCTCGACGCCGACGACGTCGGCCGGATGCGCGACGCGCTGGCGATGCTGGGCGTGCGCATCGACCGCGGCCGCGCGGTCGACACCTGCCGCGTGCATGGCGTCGGCGGGGTCTTTCCGACGTTGAGCGCCGTACTCGACCTCGGCAACGCCGGCACGGCATTCCGCTCGTTGACCGCGGTACTGGCGCTTTCGGGCGGCAACTACCGGCTGACCGGTTCGCGCCGGATGCACGAGCGGCCGATCGGCGATCTGGTCGACGCCCTGGTTGCGCTCGGCGCCGACGTGCGCTACGACGCCGCGACCGGTTTCCCGCCGTTGACGATCGCGCCGGCCCGCGTTCGCGCCGGCGGCCGCGTCGCGATTCGAGGCGACGTCTCCAGCCAGTTCGTGAGCGCGCTGCTGATGGCGCTGCCGCTCGCGCGCGCAACGACGACCATCGACGTGACCGGCCGGCTGATCTCGCGCCCGTACGTCGACATGACGCTGGCGCTGATGCGGCGCTTCGGCGTCGCCGTCGAGCGTACAAGCGACGATGCGTTCGTGGTGCCGGCAACAGCGTATGCGAGCCCGGGCGCGCTGGCGGTCGAGGCCGACGCCTCGTCGGCATCGTACTTTCTCGCCGCCGGCGCGATCGGCGGCGGTCCGGTGCGCGTCGTCGGCGTCGGACGCGACAGCATCCAGGGCGACGTCGAGTTCGCGGCGCTGCTTTCGGCGATGGGCGCCGAAGTCGAGTGCGGCAGCGACTGGATCGAGGCGCGACGCGGCGCGGGGCTGCGCGGCATCGACGTCGACTGCGAGCGAATTCCGGATGCGGCGATGACCGCTGCGATAGTGGCGCTGTTTGCCGACGGGTCGACGACGCTGCGCAACATCGGGAGCTGGCGGGTCAAGGAAACCGATCGCATCGCGGCGATGTCCACCGAGCTGCGCAAGCTCGGCGCGCGCGTCGATGGGGGCGGCGACTGGATGCGGGTGACGCCGCCTGCGCGCTTCGCGCCCGCGACGATCGACACCTACGACGACCACCGGATCGCGATGTGTTTTTCACTGGCGGCGCTTTCGGGCGTGGCGGTGCGCATCAACGATCCACAGTGCGTGGGCAAGACCTTTCCCGGCTACTTCGCCGCCTTCGAAGGCCTGGCGCAGCGATCCTGATGATGCCGACCGAGCCCGCCGGCCCGCCGCCGGTGATCGCCATCGACGGTCCTGCCGCCTCGGGCAAGGGAACGATCGCCAAGGCGGTCGCCGGCGCGCTCGGTTACCGGTACCTCGAAAGCGGCGCGTTGTACCGGCTGGTCGCCCTCGAAGCTTCCAGCCAGAAGGTCGACGCCGACGACGCACCCCGGCTGGCGGCGCTCGGCGACGGGCTGCGGCTGAGCTTCGACGGCGAGCGGATTTTTCTTTGCGGCCAGGATGTTAGCGAAGCGATCCGGACCGAAGACGTAAGCCGCCAGGCGTCCCGGATCGCGGTCATCCCGCGGCTGCGGATCGCACTGTTGTCCCGTCAGCGGGCTTTCCGGGGACCGCCCGGGCTGGTCGCCGAGGGGCGCGACATGGGCACCGTCGTCTTCCCCGACGCGAAGCTCAAGCTCTATCTGACCGCCAGCGCCGTAGCCCGCGCGGGGCGCCGATATAAGCAGTTGATCGACAAAGGAAACTCGACTACAATCGAAAGTCTTTTGCGCGATATCCAGGACCGCGACGGGCGCGACAGCGCCCGCGCCAGGGCGCCGCTGAAGGTGGCGGCGGAGGCGATCGTCGTCGACACGACCGAGCTGGGCCCCGATGCGGTCGTCGCCCTGGTGCTGCAGCAGTATCAGGCGCTTATGTCGGGCGGCTCGGCCGGAGTCGACGGAACTTAACGGCAGCAGCGGCAACACAGCACGAGGTCGCCGGCGGGGCGTCCGCGCGGCGAACGGGTTCGCCGGCCGGACGAGAAAGGGCGGTCCGGGCGGCGGGATGACGAATCGACCCGCGCCACGCCCGTGGCCGCGGACTTTGAACGACAGGGACATCACCATTCATGGCAACCGCAACGACCAACCCCACCGCTCCGACGCAGGAAAACTTCGCCGCCTTGTTCGAGGAATCGCTGGCGCGCCAGGAGATGCGCCAGGGCGAGCTGATCACCGCCGAGGTGACGCGTGTCGATTACAACATCGTCGTGGTCAACGCCGGCCTCAAGTCCGAGAGCTTCATCCCGATCGAGGAGTTCAAGAACGACAAGGGTGAAGTCGAGGTCAAGCCGGGCGATTTCGTCACCGTGGCGATCGAAAGCCTCGAGGACGGCTACGGCGAGACGCGGCTTTCGCGCGACAAGGCGAAGCGACTCAAGGCCTGGCACGACCTCGAGGCGGCGATGGAGCAGGGCACGATCGTCAGCGGCGTCGTCAGCGGCAAGGTCAAGGGCGGGCTCACCGTGATGGTCAACGGCATCCGCGCCTTCCTGCCGGGATCGCTGGTCGACATCCGGCCGGTCAAGGACACCACGCCGTACGAATTCAAGACGCTCGAGTTCAAGGTCATCAAGCTCGACCGCAAGCGCAACAACGTCGTCGTGTCGCGCCGCGCCGTGCTCGAGGCGAGCCTGGGCGCCGAGCGCGAGGAGCTTCTGAAGACGCTGCAGGAAGGCGCCATCGTCAAGGGCGTGGTCAAGAACATCACCGACTACGGCGCGTTCGTCGACCTGGGCGGCATCGACGGCCTGCTGCACATCACCGACCTCGCCTGGCGGCGGGTCAAGCATCCGTCGGAAGTGCTGGCTGTCGGCGACGAAGTCACCGCCAAGGTGCTCAAGTTCGACCAGGAGAAGAACCGCGTGTCGCTGGGCATGAAGCAGCTCGGCGAGGATCCGTGGGTCGGCCTGTCGCGCCGCTATCCGCCCGGGACGCGGCTGTTCGGCAAGGTCACCAACCTGACCGACTATGGCGCGTTCGTCGAGATCGAGCAGGGCATCGAGGGACTGGTCCACGTGTCCGAGATGGACTGGACCAACAAGAACATCCATCCGACCAAGGTGGTGCAGCTCGGCGACGAGGTCGAGGTGATGATTCTCGAGATCGACGAGGAGCGCCGCCGCATCTCGCTCGGGATGAAGCAGTGCATGCCGAACCCGTGGGAAGAGTTCTCGATCAACCACAAGAAGGGCGACCGGGTGAAGGGTCTGATCAAGTCGATCACCGACTTCGGCGTCTTCATCGGGCTGCCCGGCGGCATCGACGGGCTGGTCCACCTGTCCGACCTGTCGTGGTCGACCAGCGGCGAGGCCGCGGTGCGCGACTACAAGAAGGGGCAGGAAGTCGAGGCGGTGGTGCTGGCGATCGACGTCGAGCGCGAGCGCATCTCGCTCGGCATCAAGCAGCTCGACGGCGACCCGTTCTCGAACTACGTCGCCACGCACGACAAGGGCAGCCTGGTCAGCGGCACGGTCAAGTCGCTCGATGGCAAAGGCGCGGTCATCGCGCTCGACGGCGACGTCGAAGGCTATCTGCGGGCGTCCGAGGTCGCGCGCGACCGGGTCGAGGACATCCGCTCGCACCTGAAGGAGGGCGACGCGGTGCACGCGATGATCATCAACATCGATCGCAAGAACCGCTCGATCAACCTGTCGATCAAGGCCAAGGACAGCGCCGACGAGTCCGAGGCGCTGCAGCGCATGACGGCCGAGAACGCCGGCACCAGCGCCGGCACGACCAACCTGGGGGCGCTGCTCAAGGCCAAGCTCGACAAGAATCAAGGGTAGGCATCGGCCGTGATGACCAAATCGGAGCTGATCGACCGCCTGGCGGCGCAGTTCCCGCAGCTCGTGGCCAAGGATGCCGAACTCGCGGTGAAGATGATCCTCGACGCGATGGCCGAGAGCCTGGCCAAGGGAGCGCGGATCGAGATCCGCGGCTTCGGCAGCTTCGGCTTGAACTACCGCCCGCCGCGGACCGGCCGCAATCCGAAGTCGGGCGAGCGCGTGCTGGTCCCCGAGAAGCATGTCCCGCATTTCAAGGCCGGCAAGGAGCTGCGCGAGCGCGTCGATTTCAAGGAAATCAAGAAGGGTTGATGAAGGCCGCAATCGCGTGCTCTACACGGGATCGGCAGCATGAAAGTCGTCCGCTGGATCGTCGGGCTCGCCGTGTTCGCGGCGTTGCTGCTGTTCGCGCTGCAGAACGTCGAGCCGGTCACGCTGCGCTTCTATGACGGCGTCGTCTGGCAGACGCCGCTGATCTTCCTGATCCTGGTCGTGTTCGCCGCCGGGGCGGCCGCCGGGCTGCTCACCGGGGCGATCAGGTCGGCCAGGCTCAAGCGCCAGGTGACGAGGCTGCGCCGCGAGCAGGCCCGGCACGCAAGCCAGGCCGTCGCGCCGCGCTCCGACGGCGCGTAGCGGGATCGCCGGTGCCGCAAGCGATCGATTTCGAGCTCTGGTGGCTGTTGCCGATTCCGGCGTTGTTCTTCGCCCTGGGCTGGATCGCGGCAAGGATCGACATCAAGCACCTGCTGCGCGAGTCCCGCGCTCTTCCGCTGTCGTACTTCCGCGGCCTGAACTTCCTGCTGAACGAGCAGCCGGACAAGGCGATCGAGTCGTTCATCGAGGTGGTCAAGGTCGATCCGCAGACGATCGACCTGCATTTCGCGCTGGGCAATCTGTTCCGCCGTCAGGGCGAGATCGACCGTGCGATCCGCATGCACCAGAACCTGCTCGACCGGCCCGATCTGCCGGCCGAGAATCGCCAGGCGGCGGTATTCGAGCTGGCGCAGGACTTCCATCGCGCCGGGCTGCTCGATCGCGCCGAGGAGCTCTTCACCCGGCTCGACGGCGGCCCATTCGAGCACCAGGCGCTGGGGTCGCTGCTGCAGATCTACGAGCAGGAAAAGGACTGGCCGAAGGCGATCGGCGCCACCCGCCGCATGGAAACGCTGGCCAAGCGTCCGTACTTCAAGGAAATCGCCCACTATCACTGCGAGCTCGCGCAAGGTGCGCTGCTCCGCTCGCAGCCGGCCGATGCGCGCAGCTTCATCGACCAGGCTCTGGCCGAATACAAGCTGTGCACACGGGCCACGATCCTGCTCGGCGACCTCGAGGCGCAGCAGGGCAACGATGCCGCGGCGATCGCCGCCTGGCAGCGGATCGAATCGCAGAACCCCGCCTTTCTCGGCCTGGTCGCCGAGCGGCTGGCCGACGCCTACCGCCGGAGCGGCGACGTCGCGCAGGGCATACGCATCCTGCGCAGCTACGAGGACCAGTATCCGTCGCTGGACCTGCTGACCACGCTGTTCAGCCAGATCCTGGCGCACGACGGGGCCGAAGCAGGCACCCAGCTGATCAAGGACGAGCTGGTGCGCAACCCGACGCTGCTCGGCCTCGACAAGCTGCTCGAGGCGCAGCTCCTGGAAGCGCCGGCGGAGCGTCGTCACGACCTGGAGCTGGTCAAGACGCTGGTCAGCCAGCACATCAAGCGGCTGGGGATGTATCGCTGCGAGCAGTGCGGTTTTCGCGCCAAGCAGTACTACTGGCGCTGCCCGGGCTGCGGCAAGTGGGAAACCTATTCGCCGCGGCGCACCGAGACGCCCGATGGATTCGCCTGAGTCGGCACTCGCTCGCGGCGACGATCCGCGGGTGATCGTCGCGCTGGACTTCTCCGACGCGGCCGGCGCCCGCGGCCTTGCGGCGCGGCTCGGCCCCGCGCACTGCGCGCTCAAGGTCGGTAGCGAGCTGTTCACCAGCGCCGGCCCCGACCTGGTGCGCGAGCTGGTCGGTCGCGGCTTTCGCGTTTTCCTCGACCTCAAGTTCCACGACATTCCGAACACCGTCGGCCAGGCCTGCGTCGCGGCGACGCGGCTCGGCGTGTGGATGCTCAACGTGCACGCCGCGGGCGGGAAGGCGATGCTGGCCGCCGCGCGCGACGCGGTCGCG
>DATEFZ010000073.1:0-10052 GCA_035280325.1 Casimicrobiaceae bacterium | reverse complement strand
CTAGGCCGCCGATCGGCGCCCGTGCGCGCGGACGCGACGCACGAACGACTGTGGACAAAAAAACGCCCGCCATCGCGGCGGGCGTCTTGAAGTCGCTTTCCGTGGGAGACGCGACGGCTTACTTGTGCCCCATCCGCTCGGCCGCGATCATGAAGTTGTCGAAGCGGTTTTCGCAGACCGAGAACCACTGCACCTCGTCGTCGCGAAACTTCTTCCACGGCTCGTAGATCTTCTTGAACTTGGCGTTCTTGGTCGCGATCTCGTCGTAGGTCTCGGTGGTCGCCTTGTAGCACGCCGCCATGATGTCGTTCGAAAACGGACGCAGCTTCACGCCGGCGCCGATCAGGCGCTTCAGCGCCGCCGGGTTGAGCGCGTCGTACTTGGCCATCATGTCGACGTTGGCTTCGTAGCACGCTGCCTCGAACACCGCCTGAAAGTCCTTCGGCAGGGCAGCCCACGCCTTCAGGTTGACGTAGGCGTCGAGCTCGGGGCCGCCTTCCCACCAGCCGGGCGTGTAGTAATTCTTCGCGACCTTGTAGAAGCCGAGCTTCTCGTCGTCGTACGGACCGACCCATTCCGCCGCATCGATCGTGCCCTTTTCCAGCGCCGGGTAGATGTCGCCGCCGGGGATCTGCTGCGGCACGACGCCGAGCTTGGTCAGCGGCAGGCCGCCGGTACCGCCGATCCGCATCTTGAGGCCTTTGAGATCGTTGACCGTCTTGATCTCCTTGCGGAACCAGCCGCCCATCTGCGCATTGGTATTGCCGGCGGGAAAACTGATGATGTTGTAGTCCTTGAGGAACTCGCGCATCAGCTCGAGGCCGCCGCCATGGTACATCCAGGCATTCTGCTGGCGCGCGTTCAGGCCGAACGGAATCGCGCAGGCCAGGGCAAAGGTCGGATCCTTGCCGAAGAAGTAGTACGGCGCCGTGTGCGCGCATTCGATCGTCGCGTTCTGGACGGCATCGACGACGCCGAATGCAGGCACGATCTCGCCGCCGGCGAAGGTCTGGATCTGGAACTTGCCGTTGGTCGCCGCGGCGACACGCTTGGCGATCACTTCGGCCCCGCCGTAAAGCGTGTCCAGCGACTTCGGAAAGCTCGACGCCATCCGCCACTTGACCTCGGGCTGCGTGCCCTGCCCGATAGCGGGCGCGGCGACGGCGCCGGCGGCGAGTCCAGCGCCGGCCTTTTTCAGAAATGATCGACGTTCCATGGCATCTCCTCCGATTGAACAGCAAAGCCGTTGGCGCTGCGCCGGAAAAAACGCGAGGCGATCGCGGGCGAAAGGACAGTTGCGCCGTGCGACGCGCTGCCTCTAGGTCACTTCGCTTGGAATTCTAACCGATTTCGTCAGACCGGAAGCTTGCGCACCGCGCTGAACATGCCCCACGACCACCCCGCCTGCCGCTCGATCGTCTGGGTGAAGCGGACCAGATAGCGCGCGTTGCCGGTGTCGAGCTCGACCATGCCGCCCTGCAGCAGCCGATCGTCAGGTCCTACCAGGCTCCGTTGCGCCGCCTGCCGGTTGGCGGCGTGTGCCGGAATGTAGATACCGAAGAACGGCCGGTCGATCGACGCCCGGTCGGCGTCGAGCGGCGCGACCCAGACCCGCAGCAGCACGCGCACGATGCGTCGCGCGATCACCTCGACGCCGCAGATGACCTCGTCGACCTGCTCGCGCTGCATGCGACGGACCACCGCGAGGCTCCACCCCTCGGGAAGGTGGAAGGCGATGATCTCGCCCAGCTTGGCGGGCGCATCCTTGGCCGGCGCGACCAGGCGGCAGCCGCTGTCGCTGTGATCGACCAGCCGCCACTGCGAGCCGCGCACGCGGCGCGCGACCGAATCGGGATTGGCGCTCGGATTGACCATTTGCGTGATCTCGTCGTAGCTCATCATCGCGCCGATCGACTTGGCGTGGCGCGACAGGCGCTCGACCTCCGCCACGGCGCGGGTCAGCGCCTGAAGGCCGACGACGACGCGCACGTCGTGCTCGCTCTTCTGCCGTGGCGCGCGCGGCGCGTAGGCCAGGGCGTCGGGACCGTACAGCGCGGCGAGCCGCATCAGGAGCAGCTTCTGCTCGCGCGCCGGAAGCTCGCCCGGCGGCGGCGGCACGTCGTCCTGATCCGGCAGCACGCGCATCCGCTCGACGATCTTCGAATAGACCGGCGCCGCGTCGAGATACAGCACCCTGCCGCCGGCGCGAGGCCGGTCGCCGCGTCGCAGGCCGTGCGTCCCCGACAGGTCGACCAGGAAATTGGCGCCGGTGCCGTGCTGCGGCGAAAGCTTGACCGCGCCGACCCAGCCGTCCAGCGCGCGCGCCACCCACTCGACCTGGTCCGGAGTGAAGCTGCCGCTGTCGAGCCGCAACAACAGGAGCGTGGCGACGTATTCCTGCTCCTGCGACATCGCCGGCCGGTGGAAGCCGCTGCCGGCGAGCGTGCTCTCGTGGTGCCAGCCGCGGGTGCGCGCGAATTCGTAGAGCTCGTGATATTCGCGCCACTGCGCGGGGATCCAGTGCCCGTAGCGGAACAGCCGGAACTTGCCGTCGAGCCCCTTGTAGTGGGCAAGCCGCGCCAGCACCCTCGGCAGCGTCGCCTTCCACTGCCGGTCCTCGCGTCCGCCGTAGCCGCTCTTGACCACCGCTTCGTAGGCCACGACGAAGGCCTTGACCAGGTCGAACACCGCGTGCCATAGCCGCGTCTCAACGCTGCTCGAGCGATGATAGTTGGCCGTGTATTGCGCAGTCAGGTCGGCGACCACCGGCTCGAAGCGGGCGTCGATCGCGAGCAGCGCTTCGGCCTGCGCCGGTCCGATCGCTCGCCGGCTGCCGGCGAACGAGGTGACCAGGTCGAGCGCTTCGTGCTGGAGCTGCAATGCGTCGGTGGCGGACAGTCCGGCGATCCAGCGTGCAGCCGCCTTCGGGTTGCGCAACGGGTCGGCGAACGAGCGCCGCCAGCTTGCCACCCGGCCGAGCACGCTGCGCCTCGACAACCGGCCCCCCGACGCTAGCGAGTAGGCCAGCATGGGCGGGATTCCGCGGCCGCTGGGCGCGGCACGCGATGCGGTCGGATGCGGCGCCTGCGCGTCATTGGCCCGCCACGGCCATGGCGCCGATCAGGATTGATCCGCAGTGACGCGAGCCGCGACGGTCGACGTCGTTGCCGATGGCGGCGATATCGCGGTACATGCGAGTCAGGTTGCCCGCGACGGTGATCTCCTCGACCGGATAGGCGATCTCGCCGCCTTCGACCCAGTAACCGGCCGCGCCGCGCGAATAGTCGCCGGTCACCGGATTGATGCCCTGGCCTAGCAGCTCGGTGACCAGGAGTCCCCGATCCATCCGCTTCAGCAGCGCCGGCAGGTCGTCGTCGCCGTGGCTCACGATCAGGTTGTGGTTGCCGCCGGCGTTGGCCGTCGACGCGAGTCCCAGCTTGCGCGCCGAGTAGCTGCCGAGAAAATAGCCTTGCACGACGCCGCTCTGGACGACGTCGCGCGGCCGCGTGGCGACCCCCTCGTCGTCGAACGGCGCCGACGCCTGCCCGCGCGGCAGGTGCGGCTCTTCGCGAATCGATACCCGCGGCGCGAACACCTCGGTGCCGGCGCTGTCGAGCAGGAACGACGATTTGCGGTACAGGCTGCCGCCGCTGACGGCGCTGACGAAGTGGCCGATCAGGCCGGTGGCGATCGGCGCCTCGTAGACGACCGGGCATTCGGTGGTCGCGAGCTTGCGCGCGCCGAGCCGGTGCACGGTGCGCAAGCCCGCCTGCCGGCCGACTTCGCGCGGTGACAGGAGATCGTGCGGCGAGCGCGCCGAGGTGTACCAGTCGTCGCGCTGCATGGCGCCGTTTTCTTCGCCGATCACCGCGCAGTAGATGCCGTGCCGCGAGCTCGCGTACCCGCCGGCAAAGCCGTTGCTGTTGGCGTAGACGAACTGCGCTTCGTGCAGCGACACCGAAGCGCCGTCGGAATTGGTGATGCGCGAGTCGACGCCGAGCGCCGCTGCCTCGCACTCGAGGCCGAGCTCGATCGCCTGGTCGACCGACAGCGGCCAGGGGTGAAACAGGTCGAGGTCGCTCCAGGCCCGCGCCAGCAGCGCGGGATCGGCCAGGCCCGAGCACGGGTCCTGGGCGGTGTAACGGGCGATGGTCAGCGCCTTGGCGACGGTGTCGCGGATCGCCTCCGGCGCGAAATCGGCGGTGCTGGCATGGCCGCGACGCTGGCCGACGTAGACGGTGATGCCGATCCCCTTGTCGCGGTTGTAGGCGATGGTTTCGACTTCGCCCTTGCGCACCGTGACGGTCTGGCCGAAAGCCTGCGACACCTCCGCTTCGGCAGCGGTTGCGCCGCCGCCGCGGGCCTCGTCGAGCACCTGCGCCGCGATCCGGGCCAGCGTGTCGGAAGAGATCGCGAAGCGTTGCTCGGACGCGCGCACGGCGCTGGTCATCGAAGGGTCCGGTCGGAGAAACTGCAGCGATCGGTTATGATAGCAAACCCCTTTGCCGATCCATGCCGCCGTCATGCGACGATCCGACGAAGCGCCGCAGCGAGCGGGACAGGAGGGCCGCGGCCGGCGGCCGAGCGAGGCCCGGGGCTCGCGGCCCCCGACCGACGGCGAAGCCAGCCCCGATGCCGTGCCGCAGCCGTCCAAGACGCGGCGCAAGCTTGAGATGCACGATCGGCAGGACCTCGGCGAAGCGATGCTGCGCCTGTCGGCGGCCGAGCTTGCCAAGCTCGACTTGCCCGAGCGCCTGGTCGACGCCATCGAGCAGACGCGCACGATCGGCAAGCGCGAAGCGCGGCGCCGGCAGCTCCAGTTCATCGGCCGGCTGATGCGCGAAGTCGATCCTGCGCCGATACGCGCCCGGCTCGCGCGCTGGGACGAAGCCCCCGCCGCGGAGCGCGCGAGGCTGGCCGCGGTCGAGCGTTGGCGCGAGCGCCTGCTGGCCGACCCCGGCGCGCTCGACGCGCTGTGCGCAGTCGAGCCGAAGGCCGATCGCGCGCTGCTGGCGGCGCTGGTCGCACGTACGATCGACGAGCGCGCGCACGACCTCGCGCCGCGCGCCTATCGCGAGCTGTTCCGCGCCCTGAACGCGCTGCTGGCGGCCGCGAATCCCCTATGACACTGCTGATCGGGCTCGTTTCGATCAGCGATCGCGCCTCCGCCGGCGTCTACGAGGATCTCGGCATCCCGGGGCTCAAGCAATGGTTCGACGCGGCACTGAAGTCACCGTGGCGGATGGAGACGCGGCTGATCCCGGACGAACAGCCGGCGATCGAGCGCACGCTGATCGAGCTGGTCGACCGCGTGCATTGCCACCTGGTGCTGACCACCGGCGGCACCGGCCCTGCCCCGCGCGACGTGACGCCCGAAGCGACGCTCGCCGTCGCGCACAAGGTGCTGCCGGGGTTCGGCGAGCAGATGCGGCAGGTGAGCCTCAAGTACGTCCCGACCGCAATCCTGTCGCGGCAGCTCGGGGTGATCCGCGGCGGCGCGCTGATCCTCAATCTGCCCGGACAGCCGAAGGCGATCAAGGAGACGCTCGACGGCGTCTTCCCCGCGGTTCCGTATTGCATCGACCTGATCGGCGGTCCGTACATCGAGACCCGCGACGAAGTCTGCAAGGCCTTTCGGCCGAAGAGCGCGCACCGAGCCCCGTCGGCCTGACAGCGTGGCCGCCGCCGACGCCAATCAGCCGCCGCCGTTCGAAGGTCGTAACCTCTACTCGAGCGATCGCGCGCTCGGCGCAGCGGTCGAGCGCGGCAAGGCGGCGTGGGCCCACGCGTCGCTGACCGAGTGGGGCGCGGCGCTGGCTTGCGAATAGGCCAAGCCATTCGCTGCGCCGCGGCGCCTAGCATCTGAAGCCATTGCGACAGAAACGCGGGTCACGTAGGACTTGTTCAGAGGTTCCTTAGTGCGGTACGCCAAGGATCGTCTCTGCCTTGGCCAGTGCGTCGAGCGATTCCTGATGCTTGCCGGCCTTGTGCAGGGCCTCGCCTTCGGCGCGGTACTTCTTGACATCGGCCATCTGCTCGGCGCTGAGCTTCGGGTTCTTGGCCATCGCGTCGTCGATCTTTTTCATTTCCAGCGGACAGTGAAACGCGAACGCGCTGCCGGCAAAGCACAGCGCCGCGGCCATCACAGTCAAGCGAAGCTTCATTCATCCCTCCCGGTTCGACGCCGGCGAAGCGCCGGCGGGCAGACCAAGCATAGCGCGGCGGCGCGGCTTCGCAAGGCTACAGGCGTCGCGCCGCGTTATTCCATCCTCCCGGGGCGGGCGCCGCGCGGCCCGGACGCCGGCGCGTCGGGACCGGGCAAGGCGTGGTCCCACGGCAGCAGAAGCTCGGCGCGCCGCGCCGGGTCCTGGCGGTAGCAACGGCGGAACAGGTCGTAGACGCGCGGGTAGTCGCCGGCCAGCAGGGCAGGCTCGGCGAAGAACACCTCGGACAGGACGGCGAAGAACTCGGCCGGGCTCTCGGCCGCGTACGGATCGATCGCCGTGTGCCCGCCTTTTTCGACGCGCCTGCGAAAATCGTCGAAGGCGCTGGTCATCTGCCGCTGCCACAGCTCGCGCGGAATGTCGGCGGGTAGCGGCGGACAGCCGTTGGCGTCGCCGTTTCTCATGTCGAGCTTGTGCGCGAACTCGTGGATGACGAGGTTCATCCCGGTCGCCGCCCAGTCGGCGCCGGCCTCGACGTCGGGCCAGGACAGCACCACCGGACCGCCCTCGATCGATTCGCCGGCCAGACGCTCGTCGTGCCGATGCACGACGCCTGCCTCGTCCTCGAACTCGCGCGCGGCCACGAACTCGTCTGGGTAGACGATCACGTTCTCCCAGCCGTCATAGGCGTCGGCGTCGAGGTAGAGCGCGAGCGCGCAGGCCTGCATCGCGATCACCACGCGCATCAGTGGCGTCACCTCGAAGCCCGAGCCGCCGACGATGCTCTTGTCGGACAGGAACACGACGACCCGCTCGCGCAGCAACGAGAGCTCCTGCCCGGTGTACATCGCCATGAACGGCAGCGCCTCGAGCCCCTGTTCCCACAGCGGCTCGGGAATCGCCGCCGAGGCGAGCAGCCGCCGGCGGCGCCAGTTGCGCAGCGCCTCGAACATCGTCAGCCTGCGTCGTTCGACGCCGGCGGATCGCCTGCCGGCGCGTCGGCGTCGTACACCAGCCGCGGCTCTCCGGCGGGAAGCTGGCCGTGGTCGGCCACCGGCAGCTCTTCGACCTCGCGCAACTCGCGGCTGATCGCCCGCGTGCGCCGCTCGGCTTCGCCGATCGAGCCGCTCGCCTGCTCGAGCTTCTTGCGGGTCGCGGCCAGGATGTCACCGAACCTGGCGAACTCGGCCTTGACCGCGGCCAGCCGCTTCCATACTTCGGACGAGCGCTGCTGGATCGCGAGCGTGCGAAAGCCCATCTGCAGGCTGTTGAGCATCGCTGCCAGCGTCGTCGGTCCGCACACGCTCACCCGGTAGTCGCGCTGCAGAAGGTCGGCCAGCCCCGGTCGCCGCAGGACCTCGGCGTAAAGGCCTTCGACCGGAAGGTAGAGCAGCGCAAAGTCGGTGGTGTGCGGCGGCGACACGTACTTGGCGTGGATGTCCGCCGCCTGATCCCTGATCCGTCGTTCGAGCGCCTTGCCGTGGGCGTCGATCGCTGCCAGATCGGCGCGCTCCTGCGCCTCGACCAGCTGCTGGTAATCGGCAAGCGGAAACTTGGCGTCGACCGGCAGCCAGCACGGGCCGTCGGCATCGCGCCCCGGCAGGCGGACGGCGAACTCGACGCGCTCGTTGCTGCCGGGCCGCGTCGCGACGTTCTTGTCGTACTGGCTCGGCGCCATGATCTGCTCGAGCAGGTTCGCGAGCTGCACCTCGCCCCAGGTGCCGCGCGTCTTGACGTTGGTCAGGACCTTCTTAAGGTCGCCGACGCCGGAGGCCAGCGTCTGCATCTCGCCCAGGCCCTTGTGCACCTGCTCGAGACGGTCCGAGACCTGCTTGAACGACTCACCTAGCCGCTGCTCGAGCGTCGCATGCAGCTTCTCGTCGACGGTGACCCGGATCTGCTCGAGCTTTTGCGCGTTGTCGTTGCGCAGCAGATCGAGACGCTGTTCGACGGTCGAGCGCACCGCTTCGAGCCGCGTCTCGTTCGATTGCGCCAGCGACGACAGACGCTCGTTCTGCAGCTGCGCGATGTTGGCGAGCTGGTTCTGCAGCGTCTGCGTGTATTGCGACAGGGCGGTCGCCAGCTCGCCTCGTCCGGCGTGCGCGTGCCGCGCCGCTTCGGCGCGCGCCTGCGCCAGCTCGGCGCGGAGCTCGCGTTCGAGCCGATCGTTTTGGGCGCCCAGCGCGGAGAGCCGCTGCGCGATGTCGGCGAAAACCGCGCGCGATCGCGCCCGCGCCCGCCACAGCAGCGCGGCCAGCAGCACAATGACTACGCCGGCGGCGGCGAGCCACCAAGGATTCGGTGTCATCGGCGCTAGTTTAAGGCGATGCGCGCGCACCGGCGCACTTTGCTGCAGCGCAGTATGGCGATAGCATGCTAGCGAGCCGTCCAGCCATCGCGGAAAAATATTTGCAAAATCCGATGTTTGTAACTATAATCTCACGAATTCGGCGGCCCGTCCGGTCACCGCCGATCCCATCCGCGGGGCGGCTTGTGCTGCACCCGCTATCGAAACAGTCGATCGTCCGCTGCCTGGACCGGAACTCGCGAGAAGCGTGAGGCCGCGCCAGGAGTACCCCGAATGAGCAGTAATGATGGCTTTGCCGAGCTGGGCTTGCGGCCGGAGATTCTCCGCGCCGTCGCCGAAGCCGGTTATACGACGCCGACACCGATCCAGGTCCAGGCGATTCCCCCGATTCTCGAAGGCCTCGACGTGATGGGCGGCGCCCAGACCGGCACCGGCAAGACGGCGGGGTTTGCGCTGCCGATCCTGCAGAAGCTGATGCCGATGGCCAACGCGAGCCCGTCGCCGGCGCGGCATCCGGTGCGGGCGCTGATCCTGACGCCGACCCGCGAGCTGGCGATCCAGGTCGAGGAGGCCATCGCGGCCTACGGCAAGCACACCGGCTTGCGCTCGACGGTGGTGTTCGGCGGCGTCGACATCCGGCAGCAGCTGCCGACGGTGCGTGCCGGCGTCGAGATACTGGTGGCCACCCCGGGCCGGCTGCTCGATCACATCGAGCAGAAATCGGTCTATTTGGGCCAGGTCGAAATCTTCGTGCTCGACGAAGCCGATCGCATGCTGGACATGGGCTTCATCCCCGACATCAAGCGCATCATGGCCCTGTTGCCGGCAACCGCGAAGCGGCAGAACCTGCTGTTCTCGGCGACGTTCTCCAACGAGATCAAGAAGCTCGCCGATCAGTTGCTGAATTCGCCGCGGCTGATCGAAGTCGCGCGCCGCTACTCGACCGCGGATACTGTCTCGCAGACTGTCTACAAGATCGCCGCCGAGCGCAAGCGGGCGCTGCTGGCCGATATCGTGAGGTCGCGGGACCTCTGGCAGGTGCTGTGCTTCGTGCGCACCAAGCACGGCGCCTCAAGGCTCGCCCGCCAGCTCGAGAGGGACGGCCTGAAGACGACGGCGATCCACGGCGACAAGAGCCAGGTGGCGCGCCTCGAGGCGCTCGACGAATTCAAGGCGGCGAAGGTGCAGGTGATGGTCGCGACCGACGTCGCCGCGCGCGGCCTCGACATCGACGATCTGCCGCTGGTCATCAACTACGAGCTGCCTTACGTTCCCGAGGACTATATCCACCGCATCGGCCGCACCGGGCGCGCCGGGGCCAGCGGCGAGGCGATCTCGTTCTGCGCGCCGGACGAGGAACGCCTGCTGTCCGAGATCGAGAAGATGCTCAAGCGCACGATCGCCGTCGCCGTCGATGGCGGCGCTGCCGAACGCGCCGCCGGCGATGGCCATCGCGCGCCGCGCGCGGCTCGGGGCGAACCTCGATCCGCGGCAACCCGGACGGCCAAGCCCCCTCGCCCGCGTTCCGAACCAGGGCACTCGCGGCGCGAGCGCGGCGTCGACGACGCGCGCAATCCCGA
>DATEFZ010000072.1:0-2400 GCA_035280325.1 Casimicrobiaceae bacterium | reverse complement strand
GCGGGGAGCAGGATGTGCAGCGCGACGACCCAGACAAACTGCAGCCGCGACAGCAGGACCGCGTCGAGCGCCATTTCTTTCTTCGCCGGGACGGGTTTTGAGCCGCAACTATAGCATCGCGCTCTCGGCCGGCCGGAGGGGCCTGGCGCCGGATATAATGCGGCGGCAAGCCCGTTCCACCTTGTCTCATGCCAAAGGGGAAAGCCATGTCGAGCGAAAGACCGCAACTCATCAGGCGTTGCGCGCTGGCGCTGCTCCTGCTCGCTGCCGGAAGCACCGTCGCGCTGGCGCAGTCCGACCAGACCAACAAGGCAGGCGCGCCCACCACGCGCGCCAAGCCGACGCCGCAATCGCTGGTCGACGCAGCCGACCGGACGTTCGGCAATTTCATGCGCGATCCGGAGATGGACTGGTTGCATCACAACATCGGCCGCGCCAAGGCCGTGCTGATCGCGCCGGAAGTCGCCAAGGCCGGCTTCATCTTCGGCGGCTCCGGCGGCCGCGCCGTGCTGGTGGTGCGGAAGGGCGGCCGCTGGATCGGACCGTCCTTCTATACGCTGGCCACCGCCAGCGTCGGGTTCCAGGCCGGCATCTCGGTCTCGGAAATGATCACGCTGGTGATGACCGACAAGGGCCTCAACTCGCTGTTGTCCGACTCGTTCAAGATCGGACCCGATGCGAGCATCGCCGCCGGGCCGGTCGGGGCCGGCGCCAAGGCCGACGTGATCACCGACCTCGTCACCTACAGCCGTTCCAAGGGACTCTACGGCGGCATCAATCTCGACGGCACCGTGGTCGCGGTCTCGAACGACTGGAACGACGCGTACTACCGGAAGAACGTGAACGCGCCGGATATCCTGGTTCGCGGCACCACGCACAACAAGGGCGCGGATCGCCTGCTCGGCAACGTTGCCCGCGCTGCCGGCAAGCGGTGAGACAGGGGCGGCGCCCGCCCTTTCCGGGCGTCGGCGCCGCCTGCCGCGCGCGTGAGCGCAATCGCTCCCGTCCGCGGTTCATTGCAGCGTCGCCGGCGCGCGAGCGATGAACGCTGCGCCGACCCCCAGGCTGGCGCTGGTCGGCATCAGCAAGCGCTATCCGGCGGTCGTCGCCAACGAAGACATCGATCTCGCCGTCATGCCGGGCGAGATCCACGCGGTGCTCGGCGAAAACGGCGCCGGCAAGTCGACGCTGGTCAAGATCGTCTACGGGCTCGTTCGTCCCGACGCCGGGACGATCCGCTGGAACGGCCGCGAGGTCGCCATCGCCAGCCCGGCCGAAGCGCGCGCGCTCGGCATCGGCATGGTGCTCCAGCAGTTCGCGCTGTTCGAGTCGCTGACCGTCACCGAGAATATCGCGCTGGCGCAGGACGACGGCGTCGGCGACGACCAGCTCGGCGCGCGCATCCGCGAAGTCTCGGCCCGCTACGGACTGCCGCTCGATCCCGGACGGCGCGTGCACGCGCTTTCGGTCGGCGAGCGGCAGCGGGTCGAGATCATGCGCTGCCTGCTGGCTTCGCCGCAGCTCCTGATCCTCGACGAGCCGACGTCGGTGTTGTCGCCGGCAGCGATCGACAACCTGTTCGCGACGCTCAGGCGGCTGGCCGGCGAAGGCTGCTCGATCCTGTACATCAGCCACAAGCTCGACGAGATTCGCGTCCTCGCCGATCGCGCGACGGTGTTGCGCGCAGGGCGCGTCGCCGGCGAATGCGATCCGCGGCAAAAGAGCGCGGCCGATCTCGCCCGAATGATGATCGGGCGCGACCCGCCGCGCCCGCGGCACGGGACGGTGGCGGCGAGCGGCGCAGGGTCGCTCGAGGTACGGCGGCTCTCGCTGGCGGCCGACGATCGGTTCGGAACCGACCTGGCCGACGTCGACCTCTCGTTGCGCGGCGGCGAAATCGTCGGTATCGCCGGCGTCTCGGGCAACGGGCAGAAGGAGCTGCTGGCAGCGCTTTCCGGCGAGCGGCCGGCCGCCGCGGCCGAAACGGTGGTCCTCAACGGCGTCGCGGTCGGCTCGAGCGACGCCGCGGCGCGGCGCGCGCTCGGCCTTCGCTACGTGCCGGAGGAGCGTAACGGACACGGCGCGGTGCCGGAAATGACCCTCGCCGAGAATGCGCTGCTGACGACGTACGGGCGCGATCTGGTGACCCGGCACGGCCTGGTCCGGCGTCGCGCGCTGGCCGCGTTCACCCGGGCGACGATCGACCGCTTCGACGTCAAGGCCGGCGGTCCGCAGGCCAGCGCGCGGAGCCTCTCCGGCGGCAACCTGCAGAAATTCATCGTCGGCCGCGAGATCCTGCAGGCGCCGTCGGTGCTGATCGCCGCCCAGCCGACCTGGGGCGTCGATGTCGGCGCCGCAGCGCAGATCCGGCAGGCGCTGATCGACCTGCGCGACGCCGGG
>DATEFZ010000071.1:0-7797 GCA_035280325.1 Casimicrobiaceae bacterium | reverse complement strand
GAAACGCGGGTGGTGCTCGAGCATCGGACCTTGGATCGCCACCGGCGCCAGGTCGACGCCGGCGACCACGGCGGCGCAGGCCCCGGTGCCGCAGGCCAGCGTCTCGCCGGCGCCCCGCTCCCACACGCGAAGGCGAATGTTAGCGCGATCGACGATCTGCATGTACCCCGCATTGACGCCGCGGGGGAAACGCGGGTGGTGCTCGAGCATCGGACCTTGGCTCGCCACCGGCGCCAGGTCGACGTCGGCGACGACCTGCACCGCGTGCGGATTGCCCATCGAGAGCGCACTGATGGTCACCGCAGCTCCCGCGACGTCGATCTGCTGCACGACCGGGACATCCCGGCCGACGCCCGACGGCGCTTCCGGCTCGAACGGGATGGCCTCGGGCTCGAAGCGCGGAACCCCCATGTCGACGCACACCCGTCCATCGGGCTCGAGCGCCGGCTCGATGATACCGCCGCGCGTCTCGACTCGTATCTTTCGCTTCGCAGTGAGCCCGCGGTCGCGCACGAAATGGACGAAGCAGCGGGCGCCGTTGCCGCATTGCTCGACCTCGCCGCCGTCGGCGTTGAAGATCCGATAGCGGAAATCGACGCCGGGGCGCGACGACTTTTCGACCAGCAGCACCTGGTCGCAGCCGACGCCGAAGTGGCGGTCGGCGAGCCGGACGATCTGCGAGGGGCTCAAGTCGATGCGCTGCGATATGCCGTCGATCACGACGAAGTCGTTGCCCAGCCCTTGCATCTTGGTGAACCGGATTCGTGCCGACACTTTGTCGCGCTGCCGGGCTCAGCCGAGTTGCAGCTTCGGCGTTGCGGTCGATCGCCGATTTGCCGCACTCAAGCGCCGTCGATAGAATCCAGCCGCCCGCCCACGGCGCGCGCCGGGCGGCGAATACCTGCCGGGGAGACCGCAATGCCCTCGAAGACGCCTTCGGCGACCATCGTCGACTACGAGACCACGATGGTGCTCGCACGGCGCAGGCGCGCGCTGCGAACGAACCCGCAGTTCAGCGTCCAGCTCGGCCTGAATCCGACGGTGCTGGTCGTCGCCTTCACCGGTTTCAACGGCAACCTGTCGATGTCGCCGTTCAACTTCATGCGTACCGCGGAGCTGCTGAGCTACAGCCGCATCCTGCTCTGCGACACCTCGAAGACCTGCTATCTGAACGGCATTCCTCCGATCGCGACGGGCATCGACGCGCTGGTCGACCTGCTGCGGGAGCACATCGCGCGCCTGGCGCCGAAGCACACGATGTTCATCGGATCCTCGGGCGGCAGCCATGCGGCGACTCTCTTCGGGCACCTGCTCGGCGCCGATCTGGTGCACGCGTTCTCGCCGCATACCAACCTCGATCCGGACTACTGGCGCTCGTCCGAGCCGGCGCAGGAAGTGGCGGCGTTCGCCGACGCGATGACCAGGGTCGAGGCGGTCGCGGCGAGCGTGCGCGCCTGTCTCGATCTGCGCAAGGTGTTGCAGGTGTCGAACGGCAAGACGCGCTATAACCTGCACGTATGCGCGCAATCGGCGGTCGACGTCGCCCGCGCGGTCCGTCTCGAGGGATTGCCGGGCGTCGTGATACACAGACACCCGTGCGATCATCACCGCGTCGCCGTCTGGCTCGCGCGCGAGCGACGCCTGTTGACGCTGCTGAAGATCGACGGCCAGCCCGCGCCGGCCGGCGCCGACACGATCGAGCCGGCGGGCGCCGCATGAGCCGCCTCCTTCACACATTGAAGCGGAAGTGCATCACGTCGCCGTCGCGAACGACGTATTCCCGGCCCTCGAGCCGCATCCTGCCGTGCTCCTTGGCGCCCTGCTCGCCGCCGCAGGCAACGTAGTCGTCGCAGGCGATCACTTCGGCGCGAATGAAGCCTTTTTCGAAATCGGTGTGGATCACTGCCGCGGCTTGCGGCGCAGTGCTGCCGTGTCGAATCGTCCAGGCGCGGACCTCCTTCGGGCCGGCGGTAAAGTAGGTTTCTAGGCCGAGCAGGCGGTAGCCGGCGTGGATCACGCGGTCGAGCCCGGCCTCGGCGAGCCCCATGTCGGCGAGAAAGACTTCCTTGTCGGCGTCGTCCAGGTCGGCGATCTGTGCTTCCAGCGCGGCGCTGATCGTGACCACCGGCGCGCCCTCGCGGCGCGCGTAGGCCTCGACCGACGACAGCAGCGGGTTGTCGGCAAAGCCGTGCTCGGCGACGTTGGCGATGTACATCGTGGGCTTCATCGTCAGCAGGAACAACGGCTTCAAGACCGCGCGCTCCTCCGGATAGAGGTCGACCGCGCGCGCCGGCCGCGCTTCGTTGAGCGCGGGGGCGACCTTCTCCAGCGCGGCGACCAGCCGCCGTGCTTCCTTGTCGCCGCCGGCGGTAGCGGCCTTAGCGTGCTTCGCGAGCTGCTTGTCGACGGTCGCGAGATCGGCGAGCGCGAGCTCGGTGTTGGTCGTCTCGATGTCCGAGACCGGATCGATCCTGCCGGTGACGTGGACGACGTTCGGATCCTCGAAGCAGCGCACGACGTGGGCGATGGCGTCGGTCTCCCGGATGTTGGCCAGGAACTGGTTGCCCAGGCCTTCGCCCTTCGACGCACCGGCCACCAAGCCGGCGATGTCGACGAATTCGACCACCGCCGGGACGACGCGCGCCGGCTTCGCGATCGCGGCCAGCGCCGCCAGCCGCGGGTCCGGCACGGGGACGATGCCGACGTTGGGCTCGATCGTGCAGAACGGATAGTTCTCCGCGGCGATGCCGGCCCTGGTCAGCGCGTTGAACAGCGTCGACTTGCCGACGTTGGGCAGCCCGACGATGCCGCAGCGCAGGCTCATGCCGTCGAGCCGTCGCCAGGGCCCGGCGCCGCGGCAACCGTGTGCAGCTCGTGCATCGCGCGCTCGGTCTCGCCGAGCGCGAGCCGCGGCCAGACCGCGAGCGCGCGCGCGATCGCGTCGTCGATCGATCGCTGCTCGTCGTCGCGCGGGCGGTGCAGCACGTAGTCGGCGACCTCCTGCTCGGACAGCGCGCCGTCGCGCGGGTGGCCGATGCCGATGCGCAAACGCCAGAACTCGCCGCCGCCCAGCGCCGCGGCGATGTCCCTGAGGCCGTTGTGCCCGGCGGTGCCGCCTCCCTGCTTCAACTTGACCGTGCCCGGCTTCAGATCGAGCTCGTCGTGCGCGACCAGCATCTCGCCCGGTGCGACGCGGTAGAAGCGGGCAAGCGAGCCGACGGCGACGCCGCTCCGATTCATGAATGTCTGCGGCATCGCCAGCCGCAGGTCGGCGGCGCTGCTCTTCACCGGCGCGACCAGCGCCTGGAATCGGCTCTCGGCACGCAACGTGGCGCCCAGCAACGCGGCCAGGCGCTCGAGCCACCAGAAGCCGGCGTTGTGACGCGTGTCCTGGTACTCGCGGCCCGGGTTGCCGAGGCCGACGATCAAGCGGAAGGGATGTGCCATGCGTCGGTTCGCGATGCCGCGCGCGCAAAAAAGCCCGCCGTGAATTCAAGCCGGCGGGCTTCTCGGCGGGCCGATGCGCGCTTACTTTTTGTCGTCCTTCCTGCCCTGCGCCCGCTCGGCGCCCTTGTCCGCGCCCTTTTCGGCACCCTTCTCTGCCGGCTTCTCGCCGGGCTTCGCGCCTTCGGCGGGTTTCTCGCCGGGCTTCGCGGCTTCGGCGGTCGCACCCTCGCCGGCCACGGCTTCCGCGGCCTCCGGCGCAACGGCTTCGACCTCCTCGACGATGACGCGCGGCACCACAGCAGTCGCCACCACCGGGCTCGGGCCCGGCTTGGTGACCGCGGTCACCCCGGCGGGAAGCGTCAGGTCCGAGACGTGGATCGACTGGCCGACCGCGAGCTGCGACAGGTCGACGTCGACGTAGCCGGGCAGATCCTTGGGCAGGCACGAGACGTCGAGCTCGGTCAGCACGTGGCTGATGATCGCGTCGGTGGTCTTGCTCGCCGGCGACACCTCGCTGTTGATGAAGTGCAGCGGCACTTTCATGTGGATGCGGCGATTTTCGTCGACGCGTTGGAAGTCGATGTGCAGGACCTCGTGGCGGAACGGGTGCATCTGCACGTCGCGCAGCAGCACGCGCTGGCCCGAATCGCCGAGCTTCATCGTCAGGATCGACGAGTGAAACGCTTCCTTTCTCAGCGCATGGATCAGCGCGTTGTGGTCGAGCTCGATCGGCTGCGGCGTGGCGGCGCCGCCGTAGACGATGCCGGGCGCGCGGCCGCTGCGGCGCAGGCGCCTGCTCGCGCCGCGCCCTTCGCTGGTGCGGGGAAAAGCGGTGAATTCGAGCGACATGCGAAAGCTCCCTCGTCTGCGGCCTTCCGCGCTTGCGCTACGGTCGTCCGCTGATGGCGACAGCGCCGTCTCGAGCCGTGACCGGCGCGTCGGCGATAAAGCCTTGAATTCTAACCCGACTCGGCCGCCGCGCGCAACGGCTACTCGGTGAACAGCGAGCTGACCGACTCCTCGTTGGAGATCCGGGTCATCGTCTCGGCGAGGAGTTGCGCGCAGGAAAGCTGCCGGATGCGCTTGCAGGCTTTCGCTTCCTCCGACAGCGCGATCGTGTCGGTGACGACGATCTCGTCCAGCGCCGAGGCGGCGATGCGGGCCACCGCGCCCCCCGACAGCACCGGGTGCGTGCAGTAGGCCAGCACCTTCTGCGCGCCGTTCTCCTTGAGCGCCTGCGCCGCCTTGCACAGCGTGTTGGCGGTGTCGACGATATCGTCCATGATCACGCAGGCGCGGCCCTCGACGTCGCCGATGATGTTCATCACCTCGGCCATGTTGGCCTTCGGCCGGCGCTTGTCGATGATCGCCAGGTCGGAGTCGAGCCGCTTGGCGATCGCCCGCGCGCGAACCACGCCGCCGACGTCCGGCGAGACGACCAGCAGGTTGTCGTAGCTCTGCTTCCACAAGTCGCCCAGCAGCACCGGCGTCGCGTAGATGTTGTCGACCGGGATGTTGAAAAAGCCCTGGATCTGGTCGGCGTGAAGGTCCATCGTCATCACCCGATTGACGCCGACGGTGGTCAGCATGTCGGCGACCACCTTGGCCGTGATCGGCACCCGGGCCGAGCGCGGGCGCCGGTCCTGGCGCGCGTAGCCGAAGTAGGGAATCGCGGCGGTGATGCGGCCGGCCGACGCGCGCTTGAGCGCGTCGACCATCACCAGGATCTCCATCAGGTTGTCGTTGGTCGGCTGCGAGGTCGATTGCAGCACGAAGACGTCGCGTCCCCGGACGTTCTCCAACAGCTCGACCATCACCTCGCCGTCGGAAAAGCGGCCGACGATGCAGCGCCCGAGGCTGATGTTCATGTGCCGCACCACCGCCTCGGCCAGCTTCGGGTTGGCGCTTCCGGTGAAAATGCGCATCCGCTCGAACGCCATCATCCCCCCGGCGAAACAAGCTTCGGGCGGGCCATCGACGGCGATGGCGCGCCCGATCGGTCAGTGGCTGGGGAGGTAGGGATCGAACCTACGAATGCCGGAATCAAAATCCGGTGCCTTACCACTTGGCGACTCCCCAAGGGAACCGTCCGCGCGGCACCGACAAAAGTGGCCCGGCAGCGCTGCCGCGCAGCCAGCAGGCCCGGCCGGTTGCCTGGGCGATTGCACCGGCGCTCGATCGCCGGAGCGAGTCTGCTGCACGCGGCGACGCAATGGCGTGCCAGGCAAGCGTTATCGGATGCTTTTCGGACGCGAGCGGCGCGCGGAAAAGACGGGCATTTTCGCGGACCGGCTATGCCATGTCAATGAATGCCCGGTTGCCGCGTCGTCATCTCCACGAATCGACGGCGATGCGCAGTTCGACTTCGGGGTAGTCGAGGGTCAGGCGCTGCGGCCGCGGCGCGCCCTGCGAGTCGCGAGTGAACGCCTGGTAGGCGATCACCCATCCATCCTGACGCAACACCGCCGGATTGCCGTCGCTGCCCGGCTCGATGCGCGCGGCCGATCCCTGCCTCGGCACGCCCTGTATCCAGAACGCCAGTCCTCCGACCGGCAGCGGTACGCCGAGCGCTCGCGTGGTCAGCGCAGTCCAGTCGTCGGCGCTCTCGACGCGGCCGTCGGCGCTCTCTAGCCGTACCCCGCCGGCATCGCCGGACAGGCGGGCGATCGTCTGGCCGAGCGGGGATTCCAGGTCGAGCTCATCGCGTCCGGCCTCGCGCGTCCAGTGGAAATTGGCCGCCAGCGCATGGCTTTCGTATTTTGCCGACAGCCGCCCGGAGAGCTCGAAGCTGTCGCGGGCAGAGATCGGCGTCGCCGGCACCGTGCCGAGTCGCGCCGGGGCGCAAGCCGCCAGCCCGAGTGCTGCCGCCGCAGCGACCGCGCCGATACGCAGTCCGCGCAGCACGGGCATGCCTGCGGTTTTCGCGTCAGTGCGCCAGCCGGCGCATGGTCTCGATCAGCACCGGGTTGTCCGGGGTCGACTTCAACGCCGATTGCCAGACTTTCCTCGCCCCGTCGCGCTCGCCCTTGGCCCACAGCACCTCGCCCAGGTGCGCCGCGATTTCGGGATCGGCCTGGTCGTTGAACGCACGGCGCAGGTATTTTTCCGAGTCGTCGAGGTTGCCCAGGCGATAGTTGGCCCAGCCCATGCTGTCGAGGATGAACGGGTCGCTGGGCGCGAGCTTGAGCGCCTGCTCGATCAGCTTCAGGCCTTCCGCCGCGCGCGGCGTGCGGTCGACCAGCGTGTAGCCGAGTGCGTTGAGCGCTTGCGCATTGTCCGGCTTGAGCTCGATCAGGCGCTTGAGCCTCGCCTCGACTTCGTCGATGCGGTCGAGCTTCTCGGCGGCCATCGCCACGTCGTACAGGAGGTCGACGGAGCTGTTCTGCTGGGCCAGCGCCGCCGAGAGGATCGCGTAAGCTTCCTGGTAGTCGCCGGCATCGCGCGCGAGCTGCGCTTTGGCTTGCGCCAGATCGACACGTTCTTCGTTCGAGTCGGCCTGCAGGTCGTCGAAATAGCGCTGCGCCGCGGCGGCATCTCCTTTTTTCGCCATCACCGCGCCGATGCGCAGCTTCGCCTGCCAGGCGCGATCGCCTTCGGTCACCTCGCGGTACCGGGCGATGGCATCGTCGTACTGCCTGGTCTCCTCGGCGAGCTGCGCCCGATAGAAGGCGACGACGCCTTTTTCGCCGTAGCCGACCTTGTCGAGCTCCTCGAGCAGGCGCTGCGCGGTCGGATAATCCTTCATCTGCAGCGAGATCGCCGCGACGGCGAATTCGAACTCGCGATCGTCGGGATTGCGCTGCCAGAGACGCTGGAACACGTCGCGCGCCTCGCCGAAGCGCTTCTGCTCGACGTAGAGTTGCGCCAGCGCGCCGGCGACGGGGCGCGAGTCCGGCGTCGCGGCCAGAAACGCCTTCAGAAAATCGATCGCCTCCGCCGGCGATCGCCGGGCGAGAATGTCGGTCTTGAGCAACGCCGCCCTGTCCCATCCCGGCTTCAGCGCGAGCGCGCGGTCGACCGCCGCCGCCGCCGACGCGGCGATGTCCGGATCGACCAGCTTGGTGTTGTAGGCGGCGAGCGCGACCGCGAACCAGGCCTCGGCGACGTTCGGATACGGCTTGGCGAGCTCCTGGACCAGCCGGAACGCCGCGGTCTTGTCCTCCTGTCCCGCCAGCGCCTGATTGAGCTGCAGGAAGGCGTCGGCCAGCGATTTGTCGTTGGCCGCCGCTTCGATCAGCACGCGCTGCAGCTCGGCCTTGAGATCGCCGCCGGCACCCGACATCGCGAGTGCCACGACCATCTGGCGGGCGCGGTCTGCCGTCGGATCGAGCTGCTGCCAGAGGCGCGCCG
>DATEFZ010000070.1:0-11708 GCA_035280325.1 Casimicrobiaceae bacterium | reverse complement strand
CCGTTCGTCATGTATACCGGCGGCATCGATCAGCGCAAGAACGTCGAGGGACTGATCGGCGCGTACGCCAGACTGCCGGACGCGGTACGCGGCAAGCACCAGCTCGCCGTCGTCTGCGCGGCCAGTCGCGACGAATCGGCGGCGCTGCAGCGCCTGGCTCGGCGCAACGGACTCGGCGCAGATGAGCTAGTGATTACTGGATTCGTTCCAGAAGCGGACCTGGTCGCGCTCTACAATCTTTGCACGCTGTTCGTCTTTCCGTCGTGGCACGAGGGCTTCGGACTGCCCGCGCTCGAAGCGATGAGCTGCGGGGCTGCGACGCTGGCTGCGGATGCCCCAGGGGTGCGAGAGATCGTCGTCCGCCGGGACGCTCTGTTCGATCCGCACGATCCGGACGCGATCGCGGCGAGGCTTCACGCCGGCCTGACCGACCAGGCATTCCGCAACGACCTCGCGCAGCACGCGCGGCAGCGAGCCCGCGTGTACTCCTGGGATGAGACCGCCGAACGCGCCTGGACAGCCTTCGTCGCGCAACATCAACGGACACGATCGGCCGCCACGACCCGGCTTCGAGCCGCCCCGCGAAGACGCCCGCGGCTCGCGTATGTATCACCACTGCCGCCGGAACGCAGCGGGATCGCAGACTACGCCGCCGACCTCTTGCCCGAGCTCGCCAGGCACTACGAGATCGAGGCGATCATCGACCAGTCCGCCGTCGACGACCCCTGGATCCGCGCCAACGTCGAGTGCCGGACCGTGAAGTGGTTCGAAGCCAACGCCGCGCGCTACGACCGGATCGTCTACAACTTCGGCAATTCCGAGTTCCACAGCCACATGTTCGCGCTGCTGGAGCGCCATCCCGGCATCGTCGTTCTCCACGATTTTTTTCTGAGCGGCGTCATCGCCCACATGCGCCGGCACGGCTTCGCACCGCTCGAATGGCAGAACGCTCTCTACGCTTCCCATGGCTACCGCGCCGCCGTCGACGCCGCGGCCGACGAGTCACGCGCGATCTGGGAATATCCGGCGAATTTCGCGGTGCTGGAGCAGGCCGTCGGCGTAATCGTTCACTCGGCCTACGCCCGCGAGCTCGCGCGGACGTGGTACGGCGAGCGCTATGGCTCCGACTGGGCCACGATTCCGATGCCGCGCCGGTGGCCCGACCTGTCGCTGCGGACGCGGGCTCGGTCGGCCCTAGGGCTGCGCGACCGCGATTTCCTGGTGTGCTGTTTCGGCATGATGGGCCCGATCAAGCTCGACCATCGCCTGGTCCAAGCATGGTCGGACTCGGCGCTCGCACGCGATGACGACTGCCGCCTGGCGTTCGTCGGCGCGGCCGACCCCGGCGACTATGGCGCCGCGTGCGCCCGCGCCATCGGGCACAGCCGCGCCGCGGCGCGCATCCGCTGCACGGGCTTCCTCGCCGCGGCCGATTACCGAAACTATCTGCTGGCAGCGGACGCTGCCGTGCAACTGCGCGATCAGACGCGCGGCGAGACCTCCGCGGCCATGCTCGATTGTCTTGCCCATGGCCTGCCGACGATCGTCAACGCGCTCGGCTCCGCCGGCGAGCTGCCGGCCGATTGCGTGCTCCGGTTGCCGGCGACATTCTCCGACGCCGAGCTTGTCTCTGCATTGAACGGCATCCGGCACGATCCCGCGGCGGCTCGAGGAACCGGCGAGCGCGCCGTCGAGCACATCCGCGCCAATCACTCGCCGCGCTTGGCGGCGGATCTGTATCGGGATGCGATCGAAGCGATGGTGCCGGCGTCACGTTCGGCGAGAGCCCGGCGACTGGCCAACGTCGCCGCCGACCTGTCGCGCACGGCGCCGATGAGCAGCGCCGACCTGCTCGATTTGGCATGCTCGATGGCAGCCAACGCGCAATGCGGACTGACCGGACCGCGGCAATGGCTTGTCGATATCTCCGAGCTGGTCCGCCGCGATGCCAAGTCGGGTATCCAGCGGGTAGTGCGCGCGGTCATGGGTTCATGGCTGAGAAAGCCGCCGAGCGGTTTCCGCGTCGAGCCGGTGTTCTGCGATCAGTCGGGCAGGTACCGCTATGCGCGAAAGTTCACCGCCGAGATGCTGGGAATCGACCAGGCCGGCTTCAGCGACGACGTGATCGACACTATCCCCGGCGACACCTTCGTGGGGCTCGACCTGTTTCTCCACCTTCAACCCGAGCGGCGAGCGAGCTATGCGCGGATGCGCGAGCGTGGGGTTCGCGTTTTTTTCGTCGTCTACGACCTGCTGCTGGCGCAGCGCCCCGAGCTGTTCGTCGACGGCGGAGCCGACAGTTTCCGCGCCTGGCTGGAGTCGCTGGCCGCCGTCGCCGACGGGGTAGCGTGCATATCGCGCACCGTGGCCGACGAGTTGATCGCGTGGCTCGACCAGTCGCAGCCGAAGCGGCTGCGGCCGTTGAACATCGGCTGGTTTCACCTGGCGGTGGGTGACATGAAGCCGATGGCTGCTGTGCCGGGCGCAGCGGTCGGCGCCGTGCTGGAGAAAATGCGACGCCGTCCTTCCGTATTGATGGTCGGCACGATCGAGCCGCGCAAGGCGCATGCGCAGGCGTTGTCGGCGTTCGACGATCTGTGGCGAGGCAATATCGATGTCAATCTGGTGATCGCCGGCCGACAAGGTTGGATGGTCGAGGCTCTGGCGCGACAGCTAGGCGAGCACCGCGAGCGCGACCGCCGCCTGTTCTGGGTCGACAACGCAACCGATGCCGATCTGCACGCGCTGTACCAAGTCGCTTCGGGCGTCATGCTGGCATCCGAGGGCGAAGGATTCGGGCTTCCGATCGTCGAAGCGGCCAGCCATCAGCGGCCAATACTCGCGCGCGATATCCCGGTGTTCCGCGAGGTCGCGGGCGAGCACGCCAAGTACTTCAGCGGCCTCTCGACCGAATCGCTGGCCGTGGTGCTCAAGGCCTGGCTCGCGGCCATCGCCGACGGGTCGGCGCCAGCCTCCGCCGGTATTCGACCGTTGACCTGGGACGAAAGCGCAGAGCAGCTCGCTGAGATCGTCAACCACCGTCGCTGGTATCGCGAATGGCTCGACGGGTCCGCCGCGGCACACGCGGTCGCCGAGACAACGGTATCCGGATGGCCGGGCGGCGCGCCGGAGCGCGGCGCTGGAAACGCGCTCGTGCCGGGCTATCGGCGATAACCGCGCGCCCGGTTCAGGCTGCAACGCATTCGAGGGCGAACAAATAGCTCTCGTCGACGCGTTGCGTTATCAGGCTCGTCTCATAGACTTCGAGTGGGTCGAACGCTCGGCTCAGGGATGTGGATGGCATGTGGAGCAACCCCCACCGCCTGACCGCCCTGAAGCCCGCCGCCGCCACAATCGGCTCGAGCTCGGCCGGCGTGTACTCGAGCTTGTGATCGCGATCGGTGTACCCATCCGGGCACTGGATCCGCGTTACGAGCCGGTTGGGCGTATCGAAGATGAAACGTCCGGCGGGCGCCAGGTGAGCGCGGATCCACCTTAGCACCTCCGGCACGGCCGCAGGCTCGACGTGCTCGATGACCTGGCCCATGAAAACGAGATCGAATCGCTGATCGGCGAGTTCGGCACAGTCGGCGATCCGCTCAGCCGATCCATGGATATAGCGTATCGTGCCCCAAGCAAAATCGTAGACACGGTCCTGCGGGAATCTCGGCTGGCCCCAGTATTGCTGGGCCGGCGGAAGGTCGAATATCGTCAGACTGCGTGGTCGGTGCGGATACCCGAGTTCGATCATCGCCCCGAGGTCGATATTCGGCGATGATCCGCCGATGTCCAATATCCGCTCGAAGTCGTCGATTTGCTTGATCCATGCCTGACGAGCCCTATGCACCATTGCGGCGAACGGAATACGATTGATCGTCCTGTACTCGGGACTTGCGATCAGCTCGTCGATGAACTGTTCGAGCCTGAATGTGCCGGACTCGATATGCCGAGTCCAATAGCCGAGACCCGTGGGATCGACAGGACGCCTCAGCAACAGCAGGTATCCGAGTCGGACAAGATCGATCGGGGTCAGATCGGAATATTCCGTATCGGCGAAGTTCATCGCGTCAGGCTCGACCTTCGAACGCCGGACCGTCACAATACGGCCCCTCGGACGGCACGCCGTTCAGCTTACTGCAAACCCGGCTCGCCCCATGCCCACCGCCCTGATCCACGACTGGCTCGACACCTGGGGCGGCGGCGAGAGCGTGCTGACTTCGCTGCTCGGCCTCTATCCGGACGCGCATCTCTACGCGCTGGTCGATTTCCTGAGCGATGCGCACCGGCCCAGGCTCGGCGGCCGGCCGGTGCGGACCTCTTTTCTGCAGCAGGTCCCATTTGCGCGTCGCCATTTTCGCAAGTATTTTGCGCTGATGCCGCGCGCCGTCGAAAGCTTCGACCTCTCCCGATACGAGCTGGTGATCTCGAGCTCGCACGCGGTGGCCAAGGGCGCCCGTACGCGGCCCGGCCAGCTCCACGTCTGCCTATGTTATTCGCCGGCGCGCTACGCCTGGGACCTCGAGCCGCAGTATCTGTCGCAGACCGGGCTCGATCGTGGCGCGCTGGGCTGGCTGGCGCGAGCGCAGCTCGCGCGCTTCCGCCGCTGGGATCTGGCCACCGCCATCCGCGTCGACCGCTTCGTCGCGATCTCCGAGTACATCGCGCGGCGCATCAAAAGCTGCTACGGTCGCGACGCCGACGTCGTCTATCCGCCGGTCGATGCGCCGGGTGCGGCGGGCGAGCGAGCGCGCGCCGCCGAACCGTACTACGTCACGGTATCGCGCCTGGTGCCGTACAAGCGAATCGACTTGCTGCTCTCTGCCTTTGCCGCGATGCCCGACCGGCGGTTGGTCGTCGCCGGCGACGGTCCCGAGCGAAAAAGGCTCGCCGCGATGGCGCCGGCGAACGTCACGCTGGTCGGTGAGGTCGACGACGCGCGGCGAGACGCGTTGCTGGCGGGTGCCCGGGCCTTCATCTTCGCCGCCGAAGAGGATTTCGGCATCGCGCCGCTGGAAGCGCAGGCCTGCGGCACGCCGGTGATCGCCTACGATCGCGGCGGCTCGCACGAGACCATCCGCGGGCTCGACGCCGCCGAGCCGACCGGCGTGCTGTTCGCCGAGCAGAGCGCCGCGGCGATCGGCGCGGCGGTGGCGCGATTCGAGGCCGCCGCCGACCGCATCTCCGCCGCCGCCTGCCGCGCCAATGCCGCCCGGTTCTCCCGTCGGACCTTCGAGCGCCGTTTCGCCGAAGTCGTCACCGATGCCCGGGCTCGCCACTCGGGACAGCGCTGAAGGCGACGCGATGCTCGCCCCGCGCAATCTGCTGAAGACCAACGCCACCACGTTCGATCGCCTGCTGCGAATCGCCGATCCGCTGCTGATCGTGGCGGTCGGCTGGGTCGTGCATCTCGTCTATCTCGACAGTCCCGAGCTGCCGCCCAACTACTGGATCGGGCTGCTCGGCGCGGCGCTCCTGAGCATCATCGTCTTTCCCGAGACTGGGCTCTACCGGCCGAAGCGCGGCGTGAGCCTGGCCGAGGATCTGCGCGCGCTGCTCTATGGCTGGCTGGTCGTGGTCGCCGTCGGCATCTCGGTTGCGTTCGTGACCAAGACCAGCGACACGTATTCGCGCGTCTGGGTGGCGTCGACGGCGACCGCGGGCCTGTTGCTGCATGCGAGCCTCCGCATAGCGCTCCGCGTCAGCTTGCGCTGGCTGCGCCGCCGCGGCTACAACCTGCGGCACGTCTGCATCGTCGGCGCCGGGAAGCTCGGCCGCGAGGTCGTCCTGCGCCTGCGCGACGCGCCGTGGAGCGGCCTCGCGGTGCACGGCTTCTACGACGACGCGCCGGCGCTTTCCGGCACGTCGATCGACGGCGTTCCGGTGCTGGGGCCGATCGCACAGCTCGGGCGCGACCTCGACGCCGGAACGATCGACCAGGTCTGGATCGCCTTGCCGCTGCGCGAAGAAGACTGCATCCGCCGCGTCGCCAACGAGCTGCGCGAGTATTCGGTCCAGGTGCGCTACGTGCCGGACATCTTCGGCTTCGAGCTGTTGCGGCACAGCTTTTCGGAGATCGCCGGGATGCCGGTCATCGGCCTGACCGACACGCCGATCGAAGGCACCGCGCTGGTGCTGAAGGCGCTCGAGGACCGCCTGCTTGGCGGCCTGCTGCTGCTGATTACGCTGCCGCTGTTCGCCGTCATCGCCGCCGGCATCGCGATCAGCTCGCGCGGACCAATCTTCTATCGGCAGACGCGAGTGACGTCGGGCGGCCGCCGCTTCGGCATGCTCAAGTTCCGCACGATGCCGGTCGACGTCGAGCAGGCGAGCGGCCCGGTCTGGTCGCAACCCGACGAGCGCCGCGGCACCGGTTTCGGCCGCCTGCTCCGTCGCTACAGCCTGGACGAGTTGCCGCAGCTCTTGAACGTGCTGGCCGGCGACATGTCGCTGGTCGGGCCGAGACCCGAACGGCCCGAGTTCGTCGCGCAGTTTCGCAAGGATGTTCCCGGCTACATGCAGAAGCACCTGGTGAAGGCCGGCATGACCGGCTGGGCCCAGGTCAACGATCTGCGCGGCAGCAGCGACCTCGCCGAGCGGATACAATGCGACCTCTATTACATCGACAACTGGTCGCTGTGGTTCGATCTGCGGATCCTTGCGATGACGGTGATGCACGTGTTTCGCAGCCGCAATGCCTACTAGTGCTGGCGCAAGCTTGACCTCGCCCGCCGCAGGACCGACGTCGCCCGCTCTTGCCGCGCCTCCGCCCGCAGTCGCACCCGCGCCACCGCCGCGCGCGCTTCTGGTCGGAGCAATCGTGTTCGTGGTCAGCACGTTGCTGGTCACGTTCGGCTATCTCGCGCTCGCCGTGCCCGAGCATTGGTTTTCCAGCCAGCCGGTGCTGCATTGGACGCCGCGCGAGCTGGCGGTCACCCAGGGCAGCGGCCGTCTCTCGCCGCAGGGATTGCGACTGGGGCCTTCGGGCGAGGACGGTATCGCGGTCGTGTCGGTCGAGACCTCGTTTCGCTCCGCCGGCTACTCGGCCGTGGCCTGGGATACCGGCGACGTTCCGGACGGTCTGACGGCGGCGCTGGTGTGGCGCAACGAGTACCAGCCGGGGCGCAAGTTCACCCGGCCGCTGGTGGTCGAGGCGAGGCGATTGCTTCCGGTCACGATGGCCGGCGACCCCGACTGGATCGGCCGCATCAACGGTCTCGCGCTGGTCGTTCACGGCGACCTCGTCCGGCCGATGCTGATCCGCGGCGTCGAAGCCAAGCCGATGAACGCCGCCGGCATCCTGCGCGACCGCTTCCGCGAATGGCTGACCTTCGAGCCGTGGAGCGGCGGCTCGATCAACAGCCGCAACGGCGGCGCCGACGCGCAGGACTTGCCGCTGCCGTTCGTGCTGGCGGCGATCGTCGGGCTGGCGTTGCTGATCTACGCCGCGCTCGCGCGCTGGCGGCCACAGTGGACCGGATCGTTCCGGCCTTTGATCGCCGGCGGACTGTTGGTCGCCGGCTGGTTCATTCTGGACGTACCCTGGCAATGGAATCTGGCGCGGCAGGCCGGCGCGACCATGCAGCAATACGCCGGCAAGTCGTGGCGGGAGCGTCATCTCGCCGCCGCCGACGGTACGCTGTTCGCGTTCATCGAACAGGCGCGCGACAAGTTGCCGCCGCCGCCGGCGCGCGTGTTCATGGCCGCCGACTCGCTCTACCTGCGCGATCGCGGCGCCTACTTCCTCTACCCGTACAACGTCTACTTCAGCCCGTACCGGAACACGATGCCGGACCCGTCGCAGTTGAGGACCGGCGACTACCTGGTGGTGTTCCGGCGCAAGACGGTGGCGTTCGACGCCGCGCTCGGCAAGCTGCGCTGGGATGGCGGGCCGCCGGTCGACGCCGAGCTGCTGTTCACCGACAAGGGCGGCGCGGTTTTCCGGATCCGCTGATGACTTATGTAACGCTCGCGGCCGGCCTCGCCCTGCCGTGGTTGCTCGGGCTCACGGTTCTGTTCGCGCTCGGCTGGCCGCGGCCGGGCGACGGCGCCGACGGCGCGAACGCGCTTCGCGCCGGGTTCGGCTTTTGCATCGGCGCGCTGCTGCTGACGTTGTGGATGCGGGTGCTGAGCTCCGTCGGGATCGCATTCGGCTGGCTGTCGATCGGGCTGCCGATCGCGGCGGCGACCGTCGCGCTGTGGCTGTTCGCGTCGCGCAGCGGCCGCATCGGTCGGCTCGACGCGCGAGCGATGGCCTCGGCGCTGCTGCGGCCCGCCCTCCCCCGCTGGCAGCGGCTGCTGTGGCTGGGACTCCTCGCCTGGCTCGCGCTGCGCTTCCTCCTGCTCGCGGCCGACGTCGCATGGCAGCCGCTCTACCCCTGGGACGCCTGGGTGCAATGGGCGACCAAGTCGCGCGTCTGGTACGAGCTCGGGCACATGGCGCCGTTCGTGCGCGGCGAGCAGTGGTTAGCCAGTCCCGGCGGCGTGTACTTCGACGCGGCACCGAACTACCCGGCGACGGTGCCGCTGTGGCAGGTCTGGAGCTGCATCGCGCTCGGACGCTGGGATGACTCGGCGATGAACTGGCCGTGGCTCCTGCTGCTGATCGCGCTCGTCGCCGCGGTCTACGGCATGCTGCGCGGCGAAGGCCTGGCACCGCTGACGGCGCTGATCGGCGCCTACCTGGTGGCGTCTCTGCCGCTGCTCGATACGCACGCTGCGCTCGCCGGGTATGCCGACCTGCCGATGGCGGCGATCTACACGCTGGCGGCGCTGGCCTTCTACCGCTGGGCGATGCGCCGCGATTGGCGCGACGCCGCCGTCGCGATATTTCTCGCCTTGTGCTGTCCGCTGATCAAGATCCCCGGCCTGGTCTGGGCGCTGACGCTGCTGCCCGGCGTCGTGGTCGCGCTGGCACCCCGACGCGGGCTCAAGATCGTCGGCATCGCCTACGCGCTGGGCGTGCTCGCGCTGCTCGCGCTGGCGCGCACCCAGGTCGTCATCCTCGGCTATCGGCTGCACGCCGACTTCACTCCCGGCTGGCGCTCGTTCTGGGACGCCTATCTGCTGTCGAGCAGCTGGAACCTGCTGTGGTACGCGGCGGTCGTGCTGGCGATCGTCGGCGCCAAGCGGCTGACCACGCCGCGCCTCGCGCCGCTCGCCGTCGTCGTCGGCACCGGCGTCGCCTTCGTGCTATTCGTCACCTGGTTCACCAACGCTTCGGCCTGGATGCTCGAGCTGACGACCCTGAATCGCGCCAGCCTGCATCTGGCCCCGCTGGTCGTCGTCCTCGGCGTCCTGCTCTGGCGCGAACTGACGACGGCCGCGCAGCCGGGCGCGGATCGCGCCCTCGCGCCAGCCTGACGGCAGCGTTTGCCGCGCCGATCCGCCATGCTCGATCTGCCCGGCGTCACGCTGTGCTGCATCGACACTGCCAACCATGCGCTCGCCGTCCGCGCGCTCTCGCGCTCGGCGGCAGGCATTCGATTCGCCCGCACGCTGCTGCTGACCGATCGCGCGGTGGACGCCCCCGGGATCGAGCTCCGCCCGATCGCCAGCCTCGACTCGCGCGACGCGTATTCGCGCTTCGTCCTCCACTCGCTGCTCGACCACGTCGACACTCCGCATGTCCTGCTGGTGCAGTGGGACGGCTACGCGGTCAACCCGGCGGCCTGGCGCGACGACTTCCTCGACTGCGACTACATCGGCGCCAGATGGTTCTGGGCGCCGGAAGGCCAGCGCGTCGGCAACGGCGGCTTTTCGCTGCGCTCGCGCCGCCTGCTCGAGGCGCTGCGCGATCCGCGCATCGTTCTGACCGAGGCTGAGGACGTGACCATCGGCCGCGCCTTTCGCGGCTTGCTCGAGCGCGAGCACGCGATCCGCTTCGCGTCCGAAGCGCTGGCCGACGCCTTCGCTTTCGAAGCCGCGTATCCGGCCGGCCTGCCGTTCGGTTTTCACGGCTTGTACAACTTCTGCCGCGTCGTTCCCGAGGACGAGCTCGCCGCGCTCGCGGCCGGCTTTTCGCCGGAGATAGCGCGCTCGCCGCAGCTCGCGCAGCTCGGCCGCAATTGCCTGGCGCTCGCGCAGTGGCGCGCCGCCGCGGCGATCTTCCAGCGCATGCTCGACGAGGATCCGGAGCAGCAGCTCGCCCGGGTGGGACTCGCCCGCGCCCGGACCGAAGCAGCTTCGGCGCCGGCGGCTGGTCGCAACGATCCGTGTCCCTGCGGCAGCGGAAAGCGCTACAAGCATTGCCACGGCGCGCTGACCACGGCCTCGCCGATGGCGCCGGCAGCGCCCGCCCTCGATCTGCGCCTGCAGCAGGCGATCGCGCTGCATCGCGCGGGCGATGCGGCTGCCGCGGAAGCCGTGTACCGCGAAGTCCTCGCCGCTCGGCCAGGCGATCCGTTGGCCGAGCACTTCCTTGGGGTGACCTTCTACCAGCGCGGAGAGCTGGCGGCGGCGCTGCCGCTGCTCGAGCGCTCGGTCGCAGCGACGCCGCACGAACCCGAGTTCCACAACAACCTCGGTCTCGCGCTCGCCGCCGGCGACCGCGAGCCGGACGCGATCGCCGCGTTCCGCGCGGCACTGGCGCTCAAGCCCGAACACGCTGCCGCGTGGAACAATCTGGGGCTCGCGCTGCAAGCGATGAACGAGCTCGACGATGCGATCGCGGCGTTTCGCCGCGCGATCGCCGTCGAGCCGGCCTTCGCCCATGCCCACTGGAACCTGGCGCTCGCGCTTCTCGCCGACGGGCGCTACGTCGAAGGCTGGCGCGAGTACGAGTGGCGGATGCGGATCGAAGGATTAGGCAAGGGCCGTCACCGCTACAGCGGGAACGTCTGGGATGGCGCCGCAGCGCAGGGCAGGACGATCCTCCTCCATACCGAGCAGGGGCTGGGCGATGCGCTGCAATTCGCGCGCTTCATTCCGCGGCTCGCCACAGCGGGCGCGCGCGTCGTCGTCCACTGTCCGGCAGCGCTGGCGCCGCTCATCGGCAGTGTCGACGGCGTGGCCCTGGTGATCAGCGAGCCCGATCCGCTGCCGTCGTACGACGCGTACCTGCCGCTCATGTCGCTGCCGCGAGTCTTCGGCGTCGCCCTGGCCGAGCTTCCGGCCGCGGTGCCCTACGTCCATGTCGAGCCGACGCGCCTGGCGACGGCGCGCCGGCTGGTCGAGGCTTCGCGCCGCAGGATCAAGGTGGGCATTGCCTGGAGCGGCAATCCGGCGATGGCCGCGAATCGCCTGCGCTCGTGCCCGCTCGGTGCGCTCGACCCGCTGTTCCAGGTCGACGACGTCGGATGGTTTTCGCTGCAACAGGGAGCGCAGGCCGACGCTTTCACGCCGGCCGCGCGCGCCGCGCGGCTCGAGCCGCTGCCCGACGGCTGGACGCTCGCCGACACCGCGGCGCTGATCGCCGAGCTCGACCTGGTGATCTCCGTGTGCACCAGCATCGCGCATCTGTCCGGTGCGCTCGGCCGCCCGACCTGGACGATGCTCGCCTTCGCCGCCGACTGGCGCTGGCTGACCGGCCGCGCCGACAGCCCCTGGTATCCGACGATGCGCCTGTTTCGGCAGCCGCAGCCGCGCGACTGGAGCGCGGTCGCGAACCGGGTTGCCGACGCCTTGCGTGCCGTAGTCGCGGTGCCCGCGCCGGCGGGACGATGAACGACGGCCCGACACGCCTCGAGGCTCGATGAGCGAGACTCCGGTCC
>DATEFZ010000069.1:0-4425 GCA_035280325.1 Casimicrobiaceae bacterium | reverse complement strand
ACCCATCGCGGCTGGCTCGCCGCGGCGGCGGCGCTGGCTGTCGCTGCGCTCGGCGCACGCCGGCTCCGGCGCTTCGGCGAAGGCCGCGGTTCGCACGGCGATGATTGATTCGATGTTTTTCCGCCCGTCGTGAGCGAGCCGATCGGCAGGACCCGCTGGGCCACCGCCGACGGCTACCTGCCGCCGTCGAGCACGGGCACGACGCGGCAGAGGGTGAGCCACGAGGCGCTGTGCCTGCTCAACGCCGGCGGCCGCGACGCGCACGTCACGATCACGATCTATTTCTCCGATCGCGAGCCGGTCGGGCCGTACCGGATCACCGTACCGGCGCGGCGCACGCTGCATCTGCGTTTCAACGAGCTGACCGATCCGGCGCCGATTCCGGCCGACACCGACTATTCGAGCGTGATCGAGTCCGACGTGCCGATCGTCGTCCAGCAGACTCGGCTCGATTCGCGTCAGGCCGCGCTTGCCCTGCTGAGCACGATCGCCTTCGCGGGGTGAGCGTGCGCGACGCCGCCCGCTTCCGCTGCGATCTGGCGCGCGCCCCGCTGCCGCTGCCGCACTTCTGGGAGCACACCGTCGGCAGCGACCACGCGCCGATGGGCTTACGCGCCGACTGGCAAGCGCAGCTCAAGCGCGCGCACGACGAGCTGGGATTTCGCCACGTCCGCTTCCACGGCCTGCTCTCGGACCGCATGTTCACGCTCACCACCCAGCAGGACAAGCTGCTGTACTCGTTTTTCGACGCCGACAGCGCGTTCGACTTCCTGCTGTCGATCGGCGTGCGTCCGTTCGTCGAGCTGTCGTTCATGCCGCGGACTCTGTCTTCCGGCGGCACCACGGTGTTCAGCTATCAGGCAAACGTGACGCCACCGCGCGATTACGGCGCCTGGGCGACGCTGATCGGCAAGCTGGTCGGGCACTGGGTCGAGCGATACGGCGTCTCCGAGGTACGCCGCTGGTATTTCGAGGTCTGGAACGAGCCCAATCTCGCCGCCTTCTGGACCGGAACGCAGACCGACTACTTCGATCTCTACCGGCACGCGGCGGGCGCGATCAAGGCGGTCGACCGCAGGCTGCGCGTCGGCGGCCCGGCGACCGCGATGAACGCCTGGATCGAGCCGTTCCTCGATTTTTGCGCGAGCAACGGGGTCGCGGTCGATTTCGTCAGCACGCATCACTATCCGACCGACGCCTTCGGCTCGCCCGGCGACGACACCGAGACCCAGCTCGCCGACAGCCGCCGGAGCGTACTGCGCGAGCAGGCCCGGACCGCCAAGGCGCAGGCGCGCGGCAAACCACTCTGCTACACCGAATGGAATTCGTCGTCGAACCCGCGCGACCCAATGCACGACGAGCCGTACGCCGCGGCGTTCGCGGTAAAGACGATCATGGAGGCTCGCGGGCTGGTCGAAGCGTACAGCTTCTGGACGTTCTCCGACATTTTCGAGGAGAACTACATGCCGTCGCGGCCGTTCCACGGCGGCTTCGGCCTCTTGAATCTGCAAGGCACTGCCAAACCGGTCTACCGCGCCTTTCAGTTGCTGCACGAGCTGGGCGACGAGTTGATCGAAACCGACGGCGCGCACGCCACCGTCGACGCATGGGTGATCCGCGGCCGCCGGCGCATCAGCGTCCTCATCACCAACTACGCGTTGCCGCGGCACCCGATCGACACCGAGCGCGTGCACGTCCGGATCGAGGGGATGCCGCCGGCGCGCGGCGCGACGCTCCGCCGTATCGATGCCGACCATGCCTCGGCCAAGAAGACCTGGCTGGCGATGGGCTCGCCCGAGTACCTGTCGGCACGCGAGCTTCGCCGGCTCGACCAGAGCTCACGCCTCAAACCGCGACCTATCGCCTGCCGCGTGCGGCGCAACATGCTGGATCTGGCTATCCGCATGCCGCCGCAGGCGGTGGCCGCGATAGATATCGAGCTCGCAGGCGGCGCGTCGGCCGCAAAGCGGCGATCGTGACTGCCGCGCACCAGACCGACGACGAGATGCTCGACCAGGTCGAGCGCGAGACCTTCGAGTATTTCCTGCGCGAGACCAATCCGGACAACGGCCTGGTCAGCGACTCGACGCAGCCGGGGTGGCCGTGCAGCATCACGGCGACCGGGCTGGCGCTGGCCGCTTATCCGATCGGCGTCGAGCGCGGATTCTGCAGCCGCGCCGACGCGCTAGCACGCACGCTGAAGGTGCTCCGGTTCTTCGTCGGCAGCGCGCAGAGCGACGCGGCGGATGCGACCGGCTACCACGGGTTCTACTACCACTTCCTCCACATGAAGACCGGCCGGCGCAGCTGGAACGCCGAGCTTTCGACGATCGATACGACGTTCCTGGTCGCCGGGATGCTGGCCGCGGCCGCGTACTTCCAGGCCGACACCGAAGACGAGCGGGCGGTGCGCGACCTGGCCGACAGCCTGTATCGGCGCATCGACTGGCGATGGGCGCAGAACGGCGGCCCGACGGTGACGATGGGCTGGCGACCAGAGTCGGGCTTTCTGCCCTACCGCTGGGAAGGCTACGACGAGGCGCTGCTGTTGTATGCCCTGGCGCTGGGCTCGCCGAACTTCGCCGTGCCGCCCGAAGCCTACGCGAGCTGGCTCACGAGCTACATCTGGAAGTCGGTCTTCGGCCAGGAATATGTCTACGCCGGCCCGCTGTTCATCCACCAGCTTTCGCATGCTTGGATCGACTTCCGCGGCATCCGGGACGAGTACATGCAGGCCCGGGGCATCGATTACTTCGAGAACAGCCGGCGCGCCACCTACGTCCAGCAGCGCTACGCCATCGCCAACCCGATGCAGTTCTCCCGCTACGGCGAGCACGCCTGGGGGATCACCGCCGGCGACGGTCCCGGGCCCGCGACCTTGAAAATTCACGGCGTCGAGCGGCAGTTCTTCGGCTATCTGGCGCGCGGCGCGCCGTTCGGCCCGGACGACGGCACGCTCTCGCCCTGGGCGGTCGTCGCCTCGCTGCCGTTCGCTCCCGAGATCGTGCTGCCCACGCTGCGGAATTTCATCGACCAGATCCAGCTCAAGCCCGACGACAGCTACGGCTTCGAGGCTTCGTTCAACGCGGAATTTCCCGACCGCTCGGGCAACGCGCACGGCTGGGTATCCGGATGGCGGTACGGCCTGAATCAGGGTCCGATCGTGCTGATGATCGAGAACTACCGCTCCGGCCTGCTGTGGCGGCTGATGCGCGCCTGCCCCTATATCGGCGCGGGACTGCGGCGGGCGGGATTCGAAGGCGGCTGGTTGTAGCTCTCGGGCCGTCCGCGCGCGACTCGCGCGTCGATCTTGTAAATGTTACAAAGCGACTTCCCACCGCGCGATCTTTCCGCGCGCTGCCGCGACAAATAGCCTTGGTACGGGCCCATCGCTCCGGCACGAGTTGTGCATAATGGCGATCGACCGCGCGCACGGCAGCCGTCGCCGATCGCCAGATCCCGCATCCGGAGATTCGCATGAAGTTACTCGAACGCCCGATCGTCCCGACCGACGAGATGACAGTCATCCTCGGCGCGCTGAACGCGCTGCGGCGCGGCGACGCCGGGGTCCGGCTGCCGGAAAACTGGATCGGCGTCTCGGGCCGCGTCGCCGACGTGTTCAACGACGTCGTCGAGCGCAACGAGCGCATGGCGAGCGAGCTCGAGCGCCTGTCCCGCGTCGTCGGCAAGGAGGGCAAGCTCGGCAAGCGCGGGACGCTGGGCGACGTCACCGGATTCTGGCGCGATTCGATCAGCGCCGTGAACATGCTGATCGACGATCTGGTGCATCCGACCAGCGAAACGGCACGGGTGATCGGCGCGGTCGCGCAGGGCGACCTGGCGCAGACGATGGCGCTCGAAGTCGACGGCGAGCCGCTGCAGGGCGAGTTTCTGCGCACCGCCAAGACGGTCAACAAGATGGTCGACCAGCTCGGGTCGTTCGCGGCGGAAGTGACGCGGGTGGCGCGCGAGGTCGGCACCGAGGGCAAGCTCGGCGGCCAGGCCAAGCTGAAGGGCGTGGCCGGCACCTGGAAGGACCTGACCGAGAGCGTCAACTCGATGGCGTCCAACCTGACCGCGCAGGTGCGCAACATCGCCGACGTGACCACTGCAGTGGCCGGCGGCGACCTGTCGAAGAAGATCACGGTCGACGTCAAGGGCGAGATCCTCGAGCTCAAGAACACGATCAACACCATGGTCGAACAGCTTCGCTCCTTCGCTTCCGAAGTGACGCGGGTGGCGCGCGAGGTCGGCACGGAAGGCAAGTTGGGCGGCCAGGCCATCGTTCCGGGCGTGGCCGGCACCTGGAAGGACCTGACCGACAGCGTGAACTTCATGGGCGGCAACCTGACCGCCCAGGTTCGCAACATCGCCGAGGTCGCCACCGCCATCGCCGGCGGCGACCTCAGCAAGAAGATCACGGTG
>DATEFZ010000068.1:0-21030 GCA_035280325.1 Casimicrobiaceae bacterium | reverse complement strand
CGCCGCAGTGAACGCCGCGGGCCGAGCCGTGCGCGTGGCCGCGGTGCAGACCGTCTCCGGCGGCGACGTGGCGAGAAACCTCGCCGCGGTCGAGCCGCTGATCGTCGCAGCAAAGGATCAGGGCGCGCTGCTGGTCGTGCTGCCCGAATACTTCGGCATCTTCGGCGTCCGTGCTACCGACAAGATCGCCGCGCGCGAAGCCGACGGCGACGGGCCGCAGCAGGCGTTCCTGGAGCGTGTCGCTCGCGAGCTCGGCATCTGGCTCATCGGCGGCACCGTCCCGATCGCCACCGCCGATCCGGCGCGGGTGCGCAGCGCCTCGCTGGTGTACGACCCGCAGGGGAGGCGGGTCGCGCGCTACGACAAGATCCACCTGTTCGCGTTCAGCCATGGCGACGAGCGTTACGACGAGGCGCAGACGATCGAGCGCGGAGACGCGCCGGCCGCGTTCGAAGCGCCGTGCGGCCGCGTCGGGTTATCGGTCTGTTACGACCTGCGTTTCCCGGAGCTCTATCGGAGCCTCGGCGACGTCGCGCTGATCGTCGTCCCTTCCGCTTTCACCGCGGTGACGGGCGCGGCGCACTGGCACGTGCTGCTCAGGGCGCGAGCGATCGAGAACCAGTGCTACGTGCTGGCCGCGGCGCAGGGCGGTGTGCACGCCAACGGCCGGCGCACGTACGGCCACAGCGTGCTGATCGACCCATGGGGCTTGGTGCTGGCCGAGCTCGCCGAAGGCGCCGGCACGATCGTCGGCGACGTCGATCCGGCCCGGATCGAAGAGGTCAGGCGCGAGCTGCCGGCGCTCGCACACCGCCGCTTCTAGCCGCGGTGACGCGGCCGCCTGCGTTCAAGCCGGCGCGGCTTTTAACAGCACGATGACGGCACCGCTGCCTCCGCCGTGGCGCGGCGCTTCGCAATAGGCGAGCACCTCGTCCCAGCGCGCGAGCCAGCCGCGGACCTTGGCCTTGAGCACCGGCTCGCGGTTGCGCGACGACAATCCCTTGCCGTGGATCACGCGCACGCAGCGCCAGCCGCGGGCGCGCGCAGCGGATACGAAGTCGGCCAGCGCGTCGTGCGCCTCGGCGCTGGTCAGTCGGTGCAGATCGAGCTCGCCCTGCACCGACCAGTAGCCCCGCCGCAGCCGCACCAGCACGTCGCTGCCCAAGCCCGCGCGCAGGAATGTCTGGGACGCCTCGTGCTCCTGGCCGATTTCCCACGATGCCGGCGAGGGCTCGGCGCCGAACTTGCTCGCCTCCAGCGCGTTCGATTCGTCGGCCAGCCGGTGCGATGCGATCGGCGGCGGCGGCACCCGAACGACTCGCGCTCGATTGCCCTGCTTGAGCGGCGCGACATCGGCGAAGACCTGCTTCAGGTCGACGTCGGCGCTTGCAGCCGAGCGAGGCGCGCGCAAGGTGCGCGCGGCGCGGACAGCCGTGGCCGCCGTCGGCTTCTTGGCGGCGAGCAGCGATTTCAGCTCCGACAGCTTGGCCATGGCAGCGATGCGGCGCGGCGCACGACCGGCGCCGCCTGCTAGGCGATCGAAGCCGCCGCAGGTTCGGCGACTGGCAGCGGATTGTCGAGGTACGCTTCGGCGTCGAGCGCGGCCATGCACCCGGTGCCGGCGCTGGTGACCGCCTGCCGGTAGACATGATCCGCCACGTCGCCGGCGGCGAAAACACCGGGGATGCTGGTCGCGGTGGCGTCGCCCGAGCTGCCGCCCTTGACCGTGATATAGCCTTCGACCATCGAGAGCTGTCCCTCGAACAGCTGCGTGTTCGGCGTGTGTCCGATGGCGATGAACACTCCGTGCACCGCGAGATCGCGCGTCGCGCCGCTCGAGACGTGCTTCAGACGCACGCCGTTGACCCCGGACGGGTCGCCGCGAACCTCGTCCAGCGTGTGATCCCAGACGACGCGAATGTTGCCGCCGTCCCTCGTCCTGACCATCAACCGGTCGACCAGGATCGCCTCGGCGCGCAGCTTGTTGCGGCGATGGACCAGCGTCACCTGACGGGCGATGTTCGACAGGTAAAGCGCTTCCTCGACCGCGGTATTGCCGCCGCCGACGACGACCACGTCGCGGTCCTTGTAGAAGAAGCCGTCGCAGGTCGCGCAGGCCGAGACGCCCTTGCCCATGAACGCCTGCTCGGAAGGCAGCCCGAGATAACGCGCCGAGGCCCCGGTAGCGATGATCAGCGCGTCGCAGGTGTACTCGCCGATGTCGCCGATCAGCCGGAACGGACGCTCGCGCAACTTCGCGGTATGGATCTGATCGAACACGATTTGCGTATCGAACCGCTCGGCGTGGCGCTGGAATCGTGCCATCAGGTCGGGCCCCTGCACGCCGTCGGCGTCGGCCGGCCAGTTGTCGACATCGGTCGTCGTCATCAACTGGCCGCCCTGCGCCAACCCGGTGATCAGCGTCGGCTTCAGGTTCGCGCGCGCGGCGTATACTGCGGCGGTGAACCCGGCCGGACCGGAGCCCAGGATCAGCAGGCGGTGGTGCTTGGTCGACATGGCGGTTTGAGGTCCGACGCTTTCAATCGTGCTCGCGCGGGCGAGACGGAATTTGCGAATCCGCCCGATTCTAACCGATGTGGGGATGGCTCCCGGGAGCGCAAGGCGGGAGGCGCGTCCGCGGGTTCCGATATAATACTTCGCTCGAATATACACCAATAATACTATGATTTTGAAGCGTAAAAATCATAGACTCCGGCGCTCGCCCGAGCCTCCCGAAACGCGCTTTTCGCCGCGCCTCGCGGCGCTGTTGCGCGAATCGTGGTGGCTCGCCGCGGTCGCGGTGTTCGCCTATCTGGCACTCATTCTCGCCAGCTATCGGAAGACCGATCCCGGCTGGTCGTTTTCAGGAACCGAAGTCGAGGTCCACAACAAGGGTGGCCCGGTCGGGGCCTGGCTGGCGGACCTGCTGCTCTACCTGTTCGGTGTCTCCGCCTGGTGGTGGGTCGTGGCCGGCGTCGTGCTGGTCGCTACCGGTTATCGCCATCTGACGCGGCACGTCGACGCCGCCGACCGCCATCATCCGTGGCTGGCGATTCCCGGCTTCGTGCTGGTGCTGCTGGCGAGCGCAGCGCTGGAGTCGCTGCGCCTGTACCGGCTGCCGGCGAGCCTGCCGCAGGGGCCCGGCGGCGCGCTGGGCGAAGTCATCGGCTCGGCGTTCTCGCACGCGCTGGGATTCAACGGCGGCACGCTGCTGCTGATCGCGCTGTTCGCGATCGGCTGGTCGCTGTTCACCGGCATGTCATGGTTGCGCCTGATGGAGCGCATCGGCGGCGGCATCGAGCAACTGATCGGCTGGCTCGGGCAGCGGCGCGACGAACGGCGCGAGCGCGAGATCGGCGCCGTCGCGCTGGAGGCGCGCGAGCAGTTCGTCGAAGCGGCGCGCGAGGTAAGCGAGCACGATCCGGTCGTCGTCGTGCCGCCGATGGTCGACGTGCCGAGGTCGGAACGCGTGGTCAAGGAGAAGCAGAAGCCGCTGTTCCAGGACATGCCCGACTCGCCGCTGCCACCGCTGGCGCTGCTCGACGACGCGCCGTCGGCGCAGGAGCAGGTCAATCCCGAGACGCTGGAATTCACCTCGCGGCTGATCGAGCGCAAGCTGGCCGACTTCGGCGTCTCGGTCAAGGTGCTGGCCGCCTATCCGGGCCCGGTGATCACGCGCTTCGAAATCGAGCCCGCGATCGGCGTCAAGGGCGCCCAGATCGTCAACCTGATGAAGGACCTGGCGCGGGCCCTGTCGGTGGTCAGCATACGGGTCGTCGAGACGATTCCCGGCAAGTCGCTGATGGGTCTCGAGCTGCCCAATGCCAAGCGGCAGATCGTGCGGCTGGTCGAGTTGTTGTCGTCGGCCGCGTACAACGACACCGCGAGCCCGCTGTCGCTTGCGCTGGGCAAGGACATCGCCGGCAAGCCGGTGATCGTCGACCTGGCGCGCATGCCGCACCTGCTGGTCGCGGGGACGACCGGCTCCGGCAAATCGGTCGCGGTCAACGCGATGATCCTGTCGCTCTTGTACAAGGCCGAGCCGCGGCAGGTGCGGCTGATCCTGATCGATCCAAAGATGCTCGAGCTTTCGGTCTACGAAGGCATCCCGCATCTGCTCGCGCCGGTCGTCACCGACATGAAGCTCGCCGCCAACGCGCTTCACTGGTGCGTCGGCGAAATGGAGCGCCGCTACCGGCTGATGTCGACCCTCGGCGTGCGCAACCTTTCGGGCTACAACGCCCGCGTCGCCGAGGCGAGGAAGGCCGGCACGCCGCTGCCCAACCCGTTCACGCTGACGCCGCAGAGCCCCGAGCCGATCGAGGAAATGCCGCTGATCGTCGTCGTCATCGACGAGCTGGCCGACCTGATGATGGTGACCGGCCGCAAGATCGAGGAACTGATCGCCAGGATCGCGCAGAAGGCGCGCGCGTCGGGCATCCATCTGATCCTCGCCACGCAGCGACCGTCGGTCGACGTGATCACCGGGCTGATCAAGGCGAACATTCCGTCGCGCATCGCCTTCCAGGTCGCGAGCAAGGTCGATTCGCGCACGATCCTCGATCAGATGGGTGCCGAGACGCTGCTCGGCCAGGGCGACATGCTCTATCTGCCGCCGGGCAGCGGCCATCCGCAGCGCGTGCACGGCGCCTTCGTCGCCGACACCGAGGTGCACCGCGTCGTCGAACACCTGAAGGCGCAGGGCGGACCCCAGTACCTGGACGGCATCCTCGACGCCGGCGCCAACGGCGACGGCGAGGAAGGCGTCAACATCGACATCGGCAACGCCGAAGCCGATCCGATGTACGACCAGGCGGTGGCCGTGGTCATGAAGACGCGCCGGCCGTCGATCTCGCTGGTGCAGCGGCACCTGCGCATCGGCTACAACCGCGCGGCGCGCTTGATCGAGCAGATGGAGCGGGCGGGGCTGGTGTCGGCGATGCAAAGCAACGGCAACCGCGACGTCCTCGTCCCGGCAGGGAAGGGTGAGGGCGCATGAGGCGATTGCGGCTCGCGGCGGTCGCGCTCGCCGCGGCGCTGATCGCCGGCCATGCCGGCGCGTCGGGCGTCGAGCAACTGAAGGCTTTCTTGAGCGGCGCCCGGAGCGGGAAGACCACGTTCCAGCAGGTCGTGATCGGCAAGGTCGGGCGCAAGCCGCAGGAATCGAGCGGGACCTTTGCGTTCTCGCGGCCGGGCAAGTTCCGCTGGACTTACGACGCGCCACACCCGCAGGTCATCGTCGGCGACGGCGAGAAGCTGTGGATCTACGACCCCGACCTGAAGCAGGTGATCGTCAGGAAGCTCGGGCAGGCGCTCGGCAGCACGCCGGCGGCCCTGCTGGCGGGCGACGACACGCTGGACAAGAATTTCGAATTGCGCGACGGCGGCAGCAACGGCGGCGTCGAGTTCGTCGATGCCAGGCCGCGCGCCGCGGACAGCGGCTTTACCAGCGTGCGCATCGGCCTCGAGCACGACCTGCCGCGGAGCATGGATCTGTCCGACAGCTTCGGTCAGCAAACCCGGCTGACCTTCGGCAGCTTCGAACGCAACGCCGCGGTCGATCCGAATCTGTTTCACTTCGTGCCACCGCCCGGCGCCGATGTCGTCGGCGAATGATCTTTTCACCGTCGTCAACCCGGCGACGCCCCTCGCGGAAAGGCTGCGGCCGGCGAGCCTGGCGGAGGTCGTCGGTCAGCGCCATCTGCTGGGCCCCGGCAGGCCGCTGGCGGTGGCTTTCGCCTCGGGCAAGCCGCACTCGATGATCCTGTGGGGTCCGCCCGGATCCGGCAAGACGACCCTGGCGCGATTGATGGCCGGCGCTTTCCACGCCGAATTCATCGCGCTATCGGCAGTGCTCTCCGGCGTCAAGGACATCCGCGACGCGATTGCTCAGGCCGAAGCCACGCTGGCGCAATCGGCCCGGCACACGATCCTGTTCGTCGACGAGGTGCATCGCTTCAACAAGGCGCAGCAGGACGCGTTCCTGCCGTTCGTCGAGCGGGGGCTGATCACCTTCATCGGCGCCACCACCGAGAACCCGTCGTTCGAGGTCAACAGCGCGCTGCTCTCCCGCGCCGCGGTGTACGTGCTCGAGCCTCTAACCGAGGACGAGCTGTCGGTGCTGCTCGATCGCGCGCTCGGGGTCGCGATGCCGGAGCTACTCATCGCGCCGCCGGCGCGCGATGCGGTGATCGCGTACGCGGACGGCGACGCGCGGCGACTGCTGAACCTGGTCGAGCAGCTCGCCGTCGCCGCGGAGGAAACCGGCCGCCATGACATCGATGCCGCGCTGGTCGAAACCGCCATCACGCGCGCTTTGCGCCGCTTCGACAAGGGTGGCGACGCGTTCTACGACCAGATCTCGGCGCTGCACAAGTCGGTCCGCGGCTCGGACCCCGACGCAGCGCTGTACTGGTTCTGCCGGATGCTCGACGGTGGCGCCGATCCGCTGTATGTCGGCCGGCGGCTGATCCGCATGGCGAGCGAAGACGTAGGCCTGGCCGATCCGCGCGCGCTGCAGCTCACGCTCGATGCGGTCGCGACCTACGAGCGGCTCGGCACGCCGGAGGGCGAGCTGGCGCTGGCCGAGGCGGTGATCTACCTGGCGTGCGCCGCCAAGAGCAACGCGGTGTACGTCGCCTACGGTGCTGCCCGCGCCTTCGTCGCCGACGACGGATCGCGGCCGGTGCCGCTGCACCTGCGCAACGCGCCGACCAGGCTGATGAAACGGCTGGGTTACGGAAACGACTATCGCTACGCGCACGACGAGCCGGATGCCTACGCGGCGGGCGAGACCTACCTGCCCGAAGGCATGGCGCCGCCGCGCTGGTATCGGCCGACCGAGCGAGGCCTCGAGCAGAAGATCGGGCAAAGACTTGCCGAATTGAAACGGCGCGACGCCGACGCGCGTGCCGACGACGACAGCGCATCCTGACGTCCGTCGTCCGCGCGCGATGCTGCCAGGCTGCTAGAATCCGCGCATGCTCGACATCCAGTTGCTGCGCAACGACCTGGACGGCGTCGCGGCGCGACTGAAGACTCGCGGCTACGCGCTCGACACCGCCGCTTTCGTCGCGCTGGAAGCGGAGAGAAAGCAAATCCAGACGCGCACGCAGGAGTTGCAGGCGAAGCGCAACGCGCTGTCGAAGGCGATCGGCGCCGCCAAGGCGCGAGGCCAGGACGCGGCGGACGCGCTGCGCGACGTATCCGGGATCGGAGACCAGCTTGCCGAGCTCGAGCGCAAGCTGGAAGACGTGCAGCACCGGTTGTCCGGTGCGCTGCTGGCGATGCCCAACCTGCCGCAGCCGGACGTCCCCGCCGGCCGATCCGAAGCCGACAACGTCGAGCTGCGCCGCTGGGGCACGCCGCGCCGGTTCGACTATGCGCCGCGCGATCACGTCGACGTCGGCGCCGCCGTCGGCGGGCTCGACTTCGACACCTCAGCCAGGATCTCCGGCGCGCGCTTCTACGCGCTGCGCGGCGCCGTGGCGCGGTTGCACCGTGCGCTGGCGCAGCTGATGCTCGACACGCACACCGGCGAGCATGGCTACACCGAGTGCTATGTTCCGTACCTGGTGCACGCCGAGGCGCTCGTCGGCACCGGTCAGCTGCCGAAGTTCGAGGCCGACCTGTTCTCGGCGGCGAAGGGCGGCACTTCCGGCGGCGAAGGCTGGTACCTGATCCCGACCGCCGAGGTGCCGCTGACCAACTTCGTTCGCGAGCAGATCGTCGCCGCCGCATCGCTGCCGCTCAAATTCACCGCATTCACGCCGTGCTTTCGCTCGGAAGCCGGCAGCTACGGGAAGGACACCCGCGGCATGATCCGGGTTCACCAGTTCGACAAGGTCGAGATGGTGCAGGTGGTGCATCCCGACCGGTCGGCCGCAGTGCTTGAGGAAATGACCAGACACGCCGAAGCGATCCTGCGGAAGCTCGATTTGCCGTATCGCGTCGTCGCGCTGTGCAGCGCCGACCTCGGCTTTGCCGCTGCCAAGACCTACGACCTCGAAGTCTGGCTGCCGGGGCAGGGCGCGTACCGGGAGATTTCGTCGTGCTCGAATTGCGAAGCGTTCCAGGCGCGGCGCATGCAGGCTCGATTTCGCAACGCCGCGGGCAGGCCCGAGCACGTCCACACCTTGAACGGCTCCGGGCTCGCCGTCGGCCGCACGCTGGCCGCGGTGCTGGAAAACTACCAGCGCGCCGACGGCGGCGTCGACGTTCCCGGCGCCCTCGGGCCGTACATGGCGGGCACCACCGTTATTCCGCCGCTCGCCTGATCACTTGTTCGGCTCGGGCGCCCGGGCCATGCGCGGCGCCGCCGGATCGTCGCCGATGCCCGAAAGCATGCGCAGGCGCGGTTCGAGCGGCGCCTGCTGGGCGAGCAGGATGTCGTAGTAGGCGCGAACGCGGTCGACGAAGGTCACCGGCATCGTGCCGCGCGCGTAGCCGTACTTGGCGGTGTCGTAGTATTCAGGCAGCGCGAGCAGCGGCAGCATCTGCTTGACCGCCGACCAGCTATCGGGATCGAGCTTGTGCTTCTGCGCCAGAATGCGCGCGTCCTCGAGATGCGCGATGCCGATGTTGTAGGCGGCCAGCGCGAGCCAGGTGAGATCCGGTTCCTGGATGCGCTGCGGCAGGCGATCCTTCAGATCGCGCAGGTAGCGCGCTGCGGCGAGTACGCTCGCCTTCGGATCGAGCCGGTCGATGCCGCCGAGGCGCTGCGCCGTTTCCGCGGTCAGTTGCATCAGGCCGCGTACCCCCGTCTCGCTGGTTGCCTGCGCGTCCCATTTCGATTCCTGATAAGCGATCGCGGCGAGCAGCCGCCATTCGATGCCGGTTGCTTCCTGTGCGCGCTGGAACGTCGCCTTGAGCTGCGGCAGCATCGACTTGATGCGATCCTGGAACACGCCGGCATCAATGCGCGGCACGTTGCCATAGGAAAAATACCGCTCGATCAGGCGTTGCAGGCGGCCGTCGCGTTTGAGCTTGGCGAAAAAGGCGTCGACCCGGTCACGCAGACGGCGCTCGGTCGGCGGAAACGCCCACACCAGCTCCTGCTTGGTTGCGACGGCGAACGCCTGGTCGAAGTCGAGGTAGACATGACGCGCCGCCCGGGCGTCGTTGGCCGCGACGATCGCGTAGCTCAAGCTGCCGTCGGAGACCTGGCTGATCATTGCTTCGGTCGACGGCAACGCGACGAGCTGCCAGCGGACTTGCGGATGATCGGCGCGCAGGCTGGCGAGGGCGGGCGCGAGTCCGCCGCCTTCGAGCACGCCGACGATCTCGCCGGAGAGATCCTGCCACGAATCGGGCTTGAAGCCATCGCTGTTGTAGATCAGCACCGGCTCGGCGGCATAGTAGGCGGCCGAATAGAGCAGCGGCGGCGCGGGCTGCGGCGCGCCGGCTGTCGGACGATAGAGATTGCCGGCGGCGAGCCGCAGTCCCTTGCCGTCCTCGATGCGCGCCACCGGGTCCGTCGCCGGGACCACTTTGAGCGACAGATCTTCCTGCGCCGCGAACAGCTTTGCCAGATCGTAGTCGATGCCGGCACCGCGATCGTCGGGGCCGACAAACCAGCTGGCCGGCCCGGTGCGCAAGAACACCGTCAATTCATTTGCCGGCGCCGGTGGCGGTGGTGCAGACGGTCCGCAGCCGGCCAGCACGATCGAGGCGACGATCGAGCGTCGTAGCAGGCCTCGTATGCGCAATCGGAATCCGATGCTTGATGTCCTCGAAGACATTATAATGGGCACAGCAGCGGCAACGATCGACGGCGGGCCGCCCCGCATTGCACGGTGGTGAACCTGGTCAGGTCCGGAAGGAAGCAGCCATAGCTATTCTCTGCAAGTGCCGGGGGTACGGCTCGCCACCCTCTCTTTCGCGTCAGTTCGGCTTCATGCTTCGTTGCCCACCCGCCGCAGACGCTTGTGTACATTTTGGGTACACGGCGCGCCTGCGTCGGTCGGGCGCCTTGCCTGAAACCGAACGCGACGCGAAATAGCTTCGCGATTTGTCGCAGTATCCAACGCACACTTTCTTCGAATGAGCTACCAGGCCCTTGCCCGCAAGTGGCGACCGAAGCAGTTCGCCGATCTGGTGGGCCAGGAGCATGTCGTGCGCGCGCTGATCAACGCGCTCGAGCGCGGGCGGCTGCACCACGCCTATCTGCTGACCGGTACGCGCGGGGTCGGCAAGACGACGATCGCGCGACTGCTGGCGAAGTGCCTGAACTGCGCGACCGGCGTCACCGCGACACCGTGCGGGGTCTGCCCGGCGTGCGTCGACATCGACGCCGGGCGCTTCGTCGACCTGCTCGAGCTCGACGCGGCGTCGAACACCGGCATCGATAACATGCGCGAGATTCTCGACAACGCGCGGTATGCGCCGACGGTCGGCCGCTACAAGGTCTACCTGATCGACGAAGTCCACATGCTGTCGAAAGCGGCGTTCAACTCGATGCTGAAGACGCTCGAGGAGCCGCCGGAGCACGTCAAGTTCATCCTGGCGACGACCGATCCGCAGCGCATCCCGGTGACGGTGCTGTCGCGCTGCCTGCAATTGAACCTGAAGGCACTGCCGCCGGCGCGGATCGCGGCGCGGCTCGCGACCGTGCTTGCGGCCGAAGGCATCGCCGGCGACGAGGCGGCGCTGACGGTGATCGCGCACAGCGCCCGCGGCTCGATGCGCGACGCGCTGTCGGTGCTCGACCAGGCGATCGCCTATGGCGCGGGCGAGGTGCGCGAAGCCGCCGTTCGGGCGATGCTCGGCGCCGCCGACGCCGACTATGTCTATCGGATCGCCGACGCCTTGCTCGCCGGCGACGGCAAGGCGCTGCTGGCCGAAGCGGCGGCGCTCGAGGAGCGAAGCCTGTCGGCGGCCGGCGCGCTCGACGAGCTGGCGGGCCTGTTCCACCGCGTCGCCGTCGCGCAGACCGTCGCCGATGCCACCGACATGCTGCCGGACGCGCCGCGAATCGCGGACTACGCGCGTTCCTTCCCGGCCGAAGCCGTGCAGCTCGCGTATCAGATCTGCGTGCAGGGGCGCGCCGACCTGGCGCTGGCACCGGACGAGGCGACCGGTTTCGCGATGACCTTGCTGCGCCTGCTGGCGTTCGAGCCCGGGCGGCCGGTGGACGACGTCCCCGCCGACGAACCGAATGAACGCCCGGTTTCGCCGACGCCATCGCGGCCGGCGGCCGGGCTCGCATCGGCGCCCGCCGCCGCGCCCGCGACCGGGAAGGCACTGCCCGACGTCGCCGACTGGCCGACGTTCGTCGCCGGGCTGAAGCTGTCCGGCATCACCCTGCAGCTTGCCGCGCAGACCGCGCTCAAAGGCGTCGCCGGCAACGAGCTGGTGCTCGCGGTGCCCGAGGCGGCGCGCCACCTGACCGACAAGGCCTACGCCGACCGGCTGAAGTCGGCACTCGAGTCGGCGCTCGGCCGCCGTGTTCGCGTCCGCTTCGACGTCGGCGGCGACGACGCTGCCGTGGCGACACTGGCCGCGCAGGACAGGCGCGAGCGAGCCGAGGCGCGAGCCAGGACCGAAGCGGCGTTTCGCGACGATCCTTTCGTGCAGGACGTGCTGGCGCGGTTCGACGGTACGATAAAATCGGAATCGATCAAGCCCAGCTCGTAACCGGATCTCGACATGATGAAGAATCAGCTCGCCGGCCTGATGAAGCAGGCGCAGGCGGTGCAGGAAAACATGAAAAAGGCGCAGGAGGCGATCGCTGCGCTGGAAGTCGAAGGGCAGTCCGGCGCCAGCATGGTCAAGGTGCTGATGACCGGGCGCCACGACGTGAAGCGAGTGACGATCGATCCGAGCCTGCTGGCCGAGGACAAGGATATGCTGGAAGACCTGGTCGCTGCGGCGATCAACGACGCCGTGCGCAAAGTCGACGCGGCCTCGCAGGAGAAGATGTCGGGTCTGTCGGCGGGGCTTGGGCTGCCGCCGGGGCTTGGGTTGCCGCCCGGTCTCAAGCTGCCGTTCTAACCTGGCTTGTTGCGGTCGTGGAGCCGCTCGGCAGTCTCGAGGAGTTGACGCAGGCGCTGCGCTGCCTGCCCGGCGTCGGACCGAAGGCGGCGCAGCGGATGGCGCTGCACCTGCTGCAGCACGATCGCGCGGGCGCGCAGCGGCTTTCGCAGGCTCTGGACGGAGCGACGCGAACCATCCGCCACTGCGAGCGCTGCAACACCTTCACCGAGGACGAGGTCTGCGCGCTCTGCCGCTCGAGCAAGCGCGACGCGGCGCTCTTGTGCGTAGTCGAGACCCCGGCCGACCTGATGATGATCGAGCATACGCAGGCGTACGCCGGCCTGTACTTCGTGCTGATGGGCAGGTTGTCGCCGCTCGACGGCATCGGCCCGAAGGAGATCCGGCTCGACCGCCTGCTCAAGCGCGCGGCCGACGGCACGGTGCGCGAGGTCGTGCTGGCGACCAATTTCACCAACGAGGGCGAGGCGACCGCGCACTACATCGGCGAGTCGCTGATGGCCAAGGGCCTGACTGTCACTCGGCTGGCCCGGGGCGTTCCCGTCGGCGGGGAGCTCGAGTACGTCGACAGCGGGACGCTGGCGCAGGCCTTGCGCGAGCGACGAGCCATTGCCAGATGAGGTTGGAAGACTACCAGCGAGGTCCTGGGCTCGGAACCCGCGCCGAACTTGCGGCATCGGCACGCAGCGTATATAAAGGCCTAAGAAGGGACCGCGCGAGGTCGCATGCGGGCGCCGGAGGACATCTCCAGCGACCGCCGCGCCGATAAAAGGGTACTTTTGGGGGGCTGCAGGCTACAGACCTTCCCTACGTTTCGTCCATGCGACCGGTCAACCAAAGGAGGAAGAAACGATGGATGCCAAGCAGGAAGCAACCCAAAACGGCGCCAGCACGCCGGAGGCAGTGCAACCCGGGCAGGCCAAGAAATCCAGCCGCCGCTCTTTTCTGAAGGCGGGCGCGACTGCGGCGGGGGTCGCGACCCTCGGCTTTCCCATGATCTCGCGCGGCGCGGGAAACACGGTGCTCAAGATGCAGGGCTCGTGGGGGTCCGGAGACATACTCGAGGACTATGCCCACCAGTATGTCGATATCGTCAACGATATGGGCAAGGGCGCTGGGCTCAAGATCGATTACTTCAGTGCCGGGGCGGTGGTGAAGCCGTTCGAGGTTCAGGACGCCGTCAACAAGGGCGTTCTCGACATGGGCCACCTGGTGGCGGCCTACTGGTACGGCAAGAACCGGGCGGCTTCGCTGTTCGGCACGGGGCCGTGCTATGGCTGGGACGGCACGATGTTCCTGTCGTGGTTCTACTACGGCGGCGGCCGCCAGATGTACCTCGACCTGGTCCAGAAGAAGCTGGGACTGAACATCGTCGGCTGGTACCTGATGCCGATGCCGACGCAGCCGCTCGGCTGGTTCAAGAAGGAGCCGAAGACTGCGGACGACCTGAAGAACCTTAAGTATCGCACCGTGGGTCTGGCGGCCAACGTCATGCAGGAGATGGGCTGCAAGGTCACGCAGCTTCCCGGCGGCGAGATCATTCCCGCCATGGAGAAGGGCGTGATCGACGCTTTCGAGTACAACAACCCGACCTCGGACCGCCGCTTCGGCGCCGCCGACGTGGCCAAGATCTACATGCTGTCGAGCTACCACCAGCCGAACGAGGCGCTCGAAATCGAGATCAACAAGACCAAGTGGGACGCGCTGCCCAAGGAGCAGCAGTCCATCCTCGAGCACTCGGTGATGGCGGCCAACTCGCGCAACATCCTGACCGCCTACGAGCAGTATCCGAAGGACCTGCAGGACCTGATCCACAAGGACAACGTCAAGGTCTATCACACGTCGGAATCGATCCTCAAGGCTCAGCTCGGCGCCTGGGACAGGGTGGTGGCGAAGTACGATCAGGAAGTGCCCGAGTTCAAGCAGATCTCGGACCATCAGCGCGCGTGGGCCAAGAACGCGGCGTATTACGAGCTCCTGAACCGCGCGGACATCAAGCTCGCTTACGACCACTACTTCGGAAAGGAGCTGCCCCTGGGCTTCTAGGGCACGTTTCGTCAACGCAGCAGCCTGGCGGGGGTGGTGTCGTGAGGCACCACCCCCGTGTGTGTAAAAAAAGAGACGGGGCGTAGATGAACTCGGCTTCGCAGTCCTTCCTCTTGACCGTCGACCGCTTCAGCGCAGCGGTCGGCAAAGGGTTCGCCTGGTACATCGTCATTCTGACCTTCGGCGAATGCTACGAGGTCTTCGTCCGCTACGCGCTGAACAATCCCACGACCTGGGCGTACGACGTCAGCTACAACATGTATGGGGCGCTTTTCTTCATGGCGGGCGCCTACACCCTCTCGCGCAACGGCCATGTCCGCGTCGACGTCTGGTACCGCCTGCTGCGTCCGCGCGTGCAGGCCGGGATCGACCTCGTGCTGTACTTCGCGTTCTTCTTCCCGGGTGTGATCGCCCTGATCTACGCGGGTTTCGACTATGCCTCGGAGTCGTGGCGTTACCACGAAGTGAGCGTTTTCAGCCCGTACGACATTCCGATCTTCCCGCTGAAGACGCTGATTCCTGCAGGCGGCGTGATGCTGTTCGTGCAGGGTGTGGCGGAAGTTGTCCGGTGCGTGCTCTGTCTGCGCAGCGGCAGATGGCTGCCGCGATTGCATGACGTGGAGGAGCTGGAAACGGCGATCCTCCACGAGCAGGAGGCCAAGCTGCAGCACGGCTCTCCGACGGCAGACGCCAGGCAATAACCCAGACGACCCTCCAAGAGAACCGCCCAATGACGAACCCGCAAGTCGCCCTGGTGATGGTCGGTCTGTTCGTGCTCACGATCGCGCTCGGGTTCCCCATCTGGGTCACGCTGATGGCGATGGGCGTGTTCTTCGGCTATTACGCGATGGGCGGGGGCATCTTCACGCTCCTCACGCAGAACACTTTCTCGATCCTCAGCAACGACGTTCTCACCGCCGTCCCGCTTTTCCTGTTCATGGGGTACGTCGTCGAACGGGCGAACATCCTCGATCGATTGTTCTTCAGTATCCAGCTCGCCGCGAAAAGGGTTCCCGGGTCGATGGCGGTAGCCACTTTGCTCACGTGCGCGTTCTTCGCGACCGCCACCGGCATCGTTGGCGCGGTGGTGACGCTGATGGGACTGCTCGCGTTCCCCGCGATGCTCAAGGCAGGGTACGACACCAAGCTCGCCTCCGGCGTGGTGTGCGCAGGAGGGACGCTCGGCATCCTGATCCCGCCGAGCATCCTGCTAATCGTCTACGCCGCGACGGCAGGCATGTCGGTGGTTCAGCTCTATGCGGCGGCATTCATACCGGGGTTCGTCCTCGCCGGTTTCTACGTCCTGTACGTGATCGGGCGCGTGATCATCAATCCGTCGCTTGCGCCGAAGCTGCCGAAGGAGCAGACGGACGTTCCATTCGGCAAGGTGCTGCTCGCCCTTCTCACATCGTTCTTTCCGCTGGCGGTGCTCATCATCTCGGTGCTGGGCGCGATCGTGTTCGGGCTGGCGACGCCGAGCGAGGCGGCGTCGGTCGGCGCGCTGGGGGCCCTGGTCCTCGCCGCCGCCTATCGGGCGCTCGACTTCACGCGTCTCACCGAAGCCGTCTACCTGACCGCGCGCACCACGGCGATGGTCACCTTCCTATTCGTCGGTTCGTGGACATTTGCCTCGGTGTTCGCCTACCTCGGTGGACAGGGCCTCGTCGAGAATCTGATCAAGGACCTGCACCTGTCCACCGTAGGGTTTCTCCTGCTCACGCAGTTCATCATCTTCCTGCTCGGTTGGCCATTGGAATGGACTGAGATCATCATCATCTTCGTTCCGATCTTCCTGCCGCTGCTCAAGGTGTTCAACGTCGACCCTGTGTTGTTCGGCATCCTCGTCGCGCTCAACATCCAGACTTCGTTCAACACGCCACCGATGGCGATGGCCGCGTATTACTTGAAAGGCGTGGCCCCGCCAAGCGTGCGGCTCACGCAGATCTTTGCCGGCGCGCTGCCGTTCGTGTTCATGGTGTTCATCACCATGGCGCTGCTGTACATCTTCCCCGGCATGGCGACCTGGCTGCCGAGCGTCATGTACGGGCATTGATCGCTGAAGCGGCAGTTCGCGCATGCACTTCCGACTCACCGAGCAGCAGCGCGCGCTGACGCGCCTTGGCGCGGTTGAGGCCGCTGCGGCGATCCGCGAGGGCCACATCAGCTCGGAGGACCTGGTGGACGCATGCCTCGCGCGCATCGAGGAGCTCGAGGAGAGGATCGGTGCCTGGACGTTCCTCGATCCGGCGTATGCCCGGGACCGCGCCAAGGCGGCGGACGCGGCTCGTGCCAGCGGAGAGCCCTTGGGCGCGCTGCACGGCATTCCGGTCGGCATCAAGGACATTATCGACACGGCCGACATGCCGACCGAGGACGGCACCGTGCTTCACGCCGGGCGGCGGCCGCGGCGCGACGCGACCGTCGTGTCGCTGCTGAGGCGCGCAGGCGCCATCGTTCTAGGCAAGACGGTAACCACTGAGCTGGCGGTCTACGCTCCCGGCAAGACACGAAATCCGCACGACCCGGAGCGCACGCCTGGCGGCTCGTCGAGCGGGTCCGCGGCGGCGGTCGCCGCGGAGATGGTTCCTCTCGCGTTGGGCACGCAAACCAACGGGTCGGTGATCCGCCCGGCGTCGTACTGCGGCGTCGTTGGCTACAAGCCGACGCGCGGACTGATTTCGCGCACGGGAATTCTGCGGCAGTCGCGCACCCTCGATCACGTCGGCGTGTTAGCGCGTTCGTTGCCAGACGCGGCACTACTCGCGCAGGAGCTCATGGCCTTCGACGCGTCGGACCCTGACATCCGGCCGCGGGCGCGGCCGCGGCTCCTCGATTTCGCGTCGCGGCCGCCGCCGCTTCCGCCGCGCTTCGCCTTCGTCAAGACGCCGATGTGGGACCAGGCGTCCGCCGATACCCAAGCAGCCTTCGCAGAGCTCGTCGATTCTCTTGGAGAGCACGTGACCGAAGTCACTCTGGGCGACCCGTTCGCGGATTGCATCGAGCTGGTGCGGGTGATCATGGAGACCGATCTCGCGCTCGCCTTCGGGCCGGAATACGAGCGCGGTGCGGCGCAGCTCAGCGCAGCGCTACGCGAGACGCTCGAGCGCGGCCGGCGGCACCCGGCGATCGACTACAACCGAGCCTTGGCGCGGATTCCCATCTACAATACCGCGCTTGACGACGTGTTCCACGAGATGCACGCCATCGTCACCCCGGCGACGACGGGAGAAGCGCCTCGGGGGCTCGAGTCGACCGGAAGCCCGGTGTTCTGCAGCCTGTGGTCGCTCTGCGGGCTGCCCGCGGTGACGGTGCCAATCATGAGCGGCGCCGACGGCATGCCGCTCGGCGTCCAGGTGGTCGGTCCACGCGGCGACGACGCTCGGCTGCTCCAGTACGCGCAATGGCTGACTCAGCACGTGAACGGCGAAGGTTCTCCTTGATGAACGATGCTTTCGCAAGGCTGATTCCGCCGGCGGAAACGGCACGACGCATGAGAGGTAAGACATGTTCGAGATCATCGTAACCATCCTCGGGATCGCAGTGAGCGCGCTCTACGTCGGGTACCTCGCGTTCGCCATCAAATCAATCCCCCTCTGGGTGATCGTGATCGCGACGTTCGCGCTCGTCGTCCGGGAGTTCATCGTTGAGTTTCGCGGCGAAGCGAGCGGGGCCGTCCGGAAACAACGCAAAGCGGCCGCCGACAAGTAAGCCAGCGGGTCGTACTTGGCCCGCACTTCGGAGCCTCCGGCGCCATTGCACCGCGACCGAGTCAAGGAGTAAGCTCGTCCGATCGCAGCGGCAAGCGATGGCAATGTCTCCCGGGGAAGAACCATGCTGGTCAGCGAAATCCTCAGGATCAAGGGCAACGCGCTGTTCACCACCAGCCCCGACGGATCGGTGCTGGACGCGGTCAAGGTCATGGCGCAGCACGACATCGGATCGCTGGTCGTCATGGATCACGGCCGCATGGTGGGGCTGTTGACTTTCGCCGAGGTGCTGCAGGCGCTGTCGTCGCAGCAAGGCCAGCTCGGCGCGCTCAAGGTAAGCGACATCCAGGTGCGCGACCCGCTGACCGCCACCACCGGGCTCGACGTGATGGAGTTGCGCCGGGTGATGCTCGAGCGCCACGCCCGCTACGTGCCGGTCGTCGACGGGCCGACGCTGCTCGGCGTGGTGTCGTTCCACGACGTGGCCAAGGCGGTCTACGAAGAGCAGAGCTTCGAGAACCGGATGCTCAAGAGCTACATCAAGAGCTGGCCCGACGCCGACGAGCAATAGGGTTTAGTCTTCGCTCCTTCAATCGCGGCCGAGCAGGAACATCGCCGGCCGCTTCGACCAGTCGATCGGCGGTGCCGCCCGCCAGGCGGCGATGCGACGGCTCACCACCTGCTCGGTCGGCAGCGTCAGGTCGGCAGCGACGCAGAACCGCGTCTCTCGCCGGCAGACTTCGAGCGCCGCGGCGACGATCGCAGCGTTGCGGTACGGGGTCTCGATGAAGATCTGAGTGGTGCCGCTTTGCTGCGCCTGTCCGTCGAGCCGCTTGAGCGCCGCGGCGCGCAGATCGGCGCGCACCGGCAGGTAGCCGTGGAAGGCGAAGCTCTGGCCGTTCATGCCCGAGGCCATCAAGGCCAAAAGCGGCGCCGACGGTCCGACCAGCGGCGCCACCGCGATGCCGGCATCGTGCGCGGCGGCGACCAGCAGCGCCCCGGGATCGGCGACGCCGGGACAGCCGGCGTCGGACAGCACGCCCAGATCTTCGCCGGCGAGCGCTGGCGCCAGGAGCTCGGCAATGCGCCGGCGCGGCGTGTGCTGGTCGAGGACCGCGAAGTCGATCTCGGACAGCGGGTAGTGGGAGGCGAGCGATTTGACGAACGCCCGTGCCGGCTTCGGCGCCTCGACGACGAAGCGTCGCAGGCGGCGCGCGATGTCGATCGTGCGCGCCGGCAGCACGGCCTGGGGCGCGATCGCGCCGAGCAGGTTGGGCACCAGGTACACCGTCCCGGCGCGCGGTGCGCTCACAGCGGCTCTAACCCTTCGGCGATCAGCATGTCGCACAGCCGGATCAGCGGCAGGCCGATCAGCGCGGTGGGATCGTCGCTGGCGACGCGGGTGAACAAGGCGATGCCGAGCGTCTCGACCTTGACCGAGCCGGCGCAGTCGTATGGGCGATCGCGCTCGAGGTAGGCTTCGAGCGCGGCATTGCTCAGATCGCGGAAGCTCGCCGCGACGTCGACCAGCGCGCGGCGACAATTGCCGCTTCTCGCGTCGAGCAGAGCGAGCCCGGTGTGGAAGACGATCGTGCGACCCTGCATCGCCTTCAGTTGCTCAAGGGCGTGCTTCGCATGGCGCGGCTTGCCGACGACGGCGCCGTCGAGATCGGCCACCTGGTCGGCGCCGATGATCAGTGCCTCGGGATGCGCCGGCGCGACCGCCCGCGCCTTGGCTTCCGCCAGCCGGACCGCGGCGTCGGCCGGGGTTTCGCCGCGCAACACGGCCTCGTCGACGGCAGGCGCCGCGACCACGAACGGCAGCCCGAGGCGCTCGAGCAGAAGCTTCCGGTAGACCGAGCTCGAAGCCAGCACCAGCGGGCGCCGGACGCGGGGCGAAGTCGTTGTTTTCACGGTATTCTTTTGACACGGATCGCGCTCGGCGTTATTATGCAACGTTTGTCCCGACCAGAATCGGCCGGTTCGAGCCTTGACCGCCGCAACCCGTTCCGACGGTCCTCGAGTCGGCGCTCCTCCGATGTCTGACCGAACTACCGCCCTCGGCGCGCCGAGCCGCTTCGATGCCTTCGCGCTGGCGTCCGACGGCGACGAAATCGCCGGTACCGTCGACGCGCGCAGGCTTCCCCGTGTCGCCGACCAGCTGGCATCGGGCCGCGCGCCGGCACCGCTCGCCTGGCGGATCCGCGGCGGGAAGGACGCGATGGCGCGGCCGATGGTGACGCTGTCGATCGATGGCGAGGTGCCGCTGGTCTGCCAACGCTGCCTCGAGCCGTTCGCGGCGCCGATCGCGCAGCAGACCGCGCTGCTGCTGGCGCACGACGAGTCGGAACTGGCGCGACTGGATGCCGAGGAGAGCGAAGTGGTGCTGGCCGGCACGGCGGTCGATCCGCTGCGTCTGGTCGAGGACGAATTGCTGTTGTCGTTGCCGCTGTCGCCGCGCCATCGCGAGGGCGAGTGCGGCGCAGCCTCGCGCGCGATGCCCACCGGCGCCAAGGATTCACCGTTCGCGCGGCTGGCGGGGCTGAAGACGCGCAATCCCGGTTGAGCGATATCGAACCTTTTTTCAGGAGTCCAGCAATGGCAGTTCAGCAGAACAAGAAGTCGGCGTCGAAGCGCGGCATGCACCGGGCGCACGATTTCCTCGCCAGCCCGCCGCTCGCGGTCGAACCGGTCAGCGGCGAGGTGCATCGCCGTCACCACATCAGCCCGAGCGGCTATTACCGCGGCAAGAAAGTCGTCAAGACCAAGGCCGACGAGTAGAGGATCGCGGGCCCGGCGATGGCGATGGCAGCCGTGACTGCGCGCCCGGTCACGATCGCCGTCGATACGATGGGGGGCGACCATGGGCCTCCGGTCACCGTCACCGCCGCGCTCGCCTTCCTGTCGGCCACGCCGGATGCGCGCGTGATCCTGGTCGGACGCGAAACGGCGCTGCGCGAAGCGCTCGACCGCGCCCGCCCTCGCTTGGACGACCAGATCGACATTCGCGCCGCCAGCGAAGTCGTCGAAATGCACGAGCCGCCGGCCGATGCGCTGCGCCACAAGAAGGATTCGTCGATGCGCGTGGCGATCAATCTGGTCAAGGACGGCGCCGCGCAGGCTTGCGTGTCGGCCGGCAACACCGGCGCGCTGATGGCGATCTCGCGCTTTGTCCTGAAGACGCTGCCCGGCATCGACCGGCCGGCGATCGCCACGCTGCTGCCGAACGCGCGCGGCGGCTACACCTACGTGCTCGATCTCGGCGCGAACGTCGACTGCACCGCCG
>DATEFZ010000067.1:0-10506 GCA_035280325.1 Casimicrobiaceae bacterium | reverse complement strand
CGGCGAGCTGGTGATCCCGATCGTCAAGACGCTGGAAGGCAACGTCCAGGTCCGCTACGACCACTACAGCGACTTCGGCAGCACGACCAACCCGAAGTTCTCGCTGCGCTGGCAGCCGAACCAGAGCTTCCTGATCCGCGGCTCGTACGGCGAGGGCTTCCGCGCCCCGGCGCTGGCCGACCTGTTCCAGCCGCCGTTCCGCGCCGTTACCAACAACGCCTTCTCTGACCCGCTACGCTGCCCGACCACGGGCGAGGTGACCGACTGCAACCTGCAGTTCAACTCGCTGCGCGGCGGCAACCCGGTGCTGAAGCCCGAGAAGTCGAAGCAGTACAACGTCGGCGTGGTTTGGGAGCCGATCACTCAGGCGTCAGTCGAGGTCGATTACTTCAACATCAAGATCACCGACGTGATCACGGCGATCAGCGCCGACCAGATCTTCGCCGATTTCAACCTGTTCGCGCCCAGCCAGATCATCCGCGGGCCGATCGACCCGGCGTTCCCGAACCTGCCCGGCCCGATCACGTTCGTGGTCGAGAACACGGTCAACGCCGGCAAGCAGGATGTCAGCGGCTATGACCTCGATCTGCGGTTCCGCCAGCCGACCAAGTGGGGAAGATTCAAGGCCGAGCTGACCGGTACTTATCTCGATCACTACAAGCAGACCGATCTCGCTACCGGCGCGCTGGTCGACTTCGTCGGTCAGTCGGCGGCGCCGCAGGGCGCGATCACCCGGTGGAGGCACTACGCCACGCTGGGCTGGGACTACGGTCCGTGGAACGTCACGGCAGCGCAGACCTACCAGACCGGGTACACCGAAGTGGTCGCTCAACCGGATGGTACGTTTATTCCGCGCGGTGTCGGCTCGTACGAGTTCTACGACCTGTCCGGAACCTACACCGGCTTTAAGAACGTCAAGCTCCAAGCCGGCGTCCGCAACGTGTTCGACCGCGCGCCGCCGGCGTCGGCGGGCACGGGAACCTTCCAGGTCGGGTACGACGCTTCCTACGGCGACCCGCGCGGCCGCCTGTTCTACGGCACGATCACAGTCATGTTCCACTAGGGCCTAAGCGAAACATCGCTCGATCGACAGGGAGCCCCCGGCTCCCTGTTTTTTTGATCGCGGCGCCTCAGAACAATGACTGCTGTGCGCGGTCCTGCCGGCGCGGCGGCCTGAAGCGCGAGGTGTCCATCGGCGTGCGCTCGCGGTTCAGATCGAGCCTGCGCACCGCGACGTCGAAGCGACGCGCGATCAGATCGGCGAACGGCCCCTGTCCGCGCATGCGCGAGCCGAAGCTGGGGTCGTTGTCGCGGCCGCCGCGAAATTGCTGAACGATGCTCATCACGTGCCCGGCGCGCAGCGGATAGTGTTCGGCCAGCCAGTCGCGGAACAGCGTCTTGACCTCGAACGGCAGGCGCAGCATCGTCCATCCGGCATAGCTCGCGCCGTTGGCCGCGGCCGCCTCGAGGATCGCCTCCATGTCGCGGTCGGTGAGCTGGGGAATGATCGGCGCGGTCATCACTCCGACCGGAATCCCGGCATCGGACAGCGACTTGATCGCGGCCAGCCGCCGCTGCGGCGCCGCGGCGCGCGGCTCCAGCTTGCGCGCGAGCTCGCGATCGAGCGTGGTCACCGAGATGTAGACCCGCGCCAGGTTCTTTTTCGCCATCGGCGCCAGGATGTCGATGTCGCGCTCGACCAGCGCCGACTTGGTGACGATCGACACCGGGTGGTCGCACGACGACAGGAGCTCGAGAATCTGCCGGGTGATCCTCCACTCGCGCTCGATCGGCTGGTACGGGTCGGTGTTGGTGCCCATCGCGATCGCGTCGCAGACGTAGCCGGGCCTAGCCAGCTCGGCTTCGAGCAACGCCGCGGCGTCGGGCTTGGCGAACAGCCTGGTCTCGAAATCGAGCCCCGGCGACAGGTCGAGATAGGCGTGGGTCGGCCGGGCGTAGCAGTAGACGCAACCGTGCTCGCAGCCCTGGTACGGGTTGATCGACTGCGTGAACGGTATGTCGGGCGAATCGTTGCGGGCGATGATCGTGCGCGCGCGCTGCACGGTCACCGTCGTCTTCAGCGGCGGCGGAACATCGTTATCTTCGCGGTCGGCCTCGCCTGACGGCGTCCAGCCGTCGTCGACCGCTTCGCGACCTTCGCGGCGGAAGCGGTTGCCGGGATTGAATGTCGCGCCGCGTCCCTTTTGCGGCGCCGCTGGTCGGTCGCTCAACGTCTCACCCGACCAGCTTGGCGTCCATCGTGATGGTCGCGTTCAGCACCCGCGACAGCGGGCAATTGGCCTTTGCTCCCCCGGCGATCTCGGCGAACTTCGCAGCATCGATCTTCGGCACGCGCGCTCGTGTCGTCAGGTGGATCGCCGTGATCGTCCAGGCGTCGCCGACCTTGTCCAGCGTCACCGCCGCCTCGCTGTCGATCGCTTCGGCGGTAAAGCCGGCGTTGTTGAGCGCGAACGACAGCGCCATCGTGAAGCAGCCGACATGCGCCGCGCCGAGCAGCTCTTCGGGATTGGTGCCCTTGCCGTCGCCGAAGCGCGCGTTGAATCCATACGGTGCGTCCTTGAGCACGCCGGACTGGGTCGAGATCGTGCCCTGGCCTTCCTTGACGGTGCCCTGCCAGCGAGCGGATGCCTTGCGCTGCATGTTGCCTCCTGGGATGGTGGAACGATTCGAGTTGTAATCGTTTTGAGCTCGCAGTTTATGCTGCCGCGCTCGATCGGCCAAGGGGCGCCGCTGTACCGCGCCGATGCGCTAACATGTGGACCCTCGCGCCTTCGCCGCTCGAACGCCGATGACCAAGCCCAAAAAGACGCATTTCGACACGCTGTCGTTGCACGCCGGCGCGCGGCCCGATCCGGTCACCGGTGCGCGCGCGACGCCGATCTACCAGAGCGCATCGTTCGTCTTTCCCGACACCGATCACGCCGCCGCCCTGTTCAACATGGAGCGCGCCGGCTACGTCTATTCGCGCATCGCCAATCCGACCTGCGCGGTGCTCGAGGAGCGAATCGCCGCGCTCGAGGGCGGCGTCGGCGCGATCGCGGTGGCGAGCGGCCAGGCGGCGCTGCATCTGGCGATCGTGACGCTGCTCGGCGCCGGCTCGCATATCGTCGCATCGCGCGCGCTCTACGGCGGCTCGCACAACCTGCTCGACTATACGTTGCCGCGCTTCGGCGTCGAGACGACGTTCGTCGATCCGCGCGACCTCGATGCCTGGCGGGCGGCGATCCGGCCGCAAACGCGATTGCTGTTCGGCGAGACGCTGGGCAATCCCGGGCTCGACGTGCTCGACGTGCCGCGCGTGTCCGCGCTGGCGCACGAGCACGGCTTGCCGCTGCTGATCGACTCGACGTTCACCACGCCTTACCTGATGCGCCCGTTCGAGCACGGCGCCGACCTGGTGTACCACTCGGCGACCAAGTTCCTGTCGGGGCACGGCGTGGTCATCGGCGGCCTCCTGGTCGACAGCGGGCAGTTCGACTGGAACCGGCCGACGCTGAGCGCCGGCAAGTTTCCGACGCTGACCGAGCCTTACGCGGGTTTCCACGACATGGTGTTCGCCGAGGAGTCGACGGTCGCGCCGTTCCTGCTTCGCGCGAGGCGGGAAGGGATACGCGATTTCGGAGCCTGCATGGCACCGACCACGGCGTTCCAGATCCTGCAGGGCATCGAGACGCTGCCGCTGCGCATGCAGCGCCACGTCGACAACGCCCGGCAGATCGTCGCTTTCCTGTCGGCGCATCCGCTGATCGAGTCGGTCGCCTACCCGGAGCTGCCCGGGCATCCGGACCACGATCTTGCGCAGCGCCTGCTGCCGCGCGGCTGCGGCGCGGTGTTCAGTTTCGCCATCCGCGGCAGCCGCGAGCAGGGGCGGAAACTGATCGAATCGCTGCGGCTGTTCTCGCACCTCGCCAACGTCGGCGACGCCAAGTCGCTGGTCATCCATCCGGCGAGCACGACGCACTTCCGGATGTCCGCCGCCGAGCTTCGCAAATCGGGCATCACCGAGGGCACGATCCGGCTGTCGGTCGGGCTCGAGCACGCCGACGATCTGATCGAGGACCTGTCGCGCGCGCTCTACGCGGCCGGCAAGGCGTGAGGCGATCGTGGAGATCCGGGTAGACGGCGCGCCGGTCTACGTCTATACCGGCGCGCGCGCCTTCGATCGCGCGCAGCCGTCGATCGTATTCGCGCACGGCGCCGCGAACGACCACAGCGTCTGGATGCTGCAATCGCGATATTTCGCGCACCACGGCAACAACGCTCTGGCGGTCGACCTGCCCGGGCATGGCAGGAGCGGCGGCGAAGCGCTCAACTCGGTCGAGGCGATCGCCGACTGGCTCGCGGCGCTGCTCGATGCGCTGGGCGTCGAGCGCGCGGCGCTGGTCGGGCACAGCATGGGCTCGCTCGGCGCGTTGGCGGCGGCGGCGCGGCACAAGTCGCGAGTGCGTGCGCTTGCGCTGCTGGCGCCGGGGGTGCCGATGCCGGTGAACGACGACCTGCTCGAGGCGGCGCGGGCCAACGACCACGTCGCCTACGAGCTGCTCAACGGCTGGAGCTTTTCGCCCGGCAGCCACATCGGCGGCAACCGGCAGCCCGGCGGCTGGCTATCCGGCAGCGGGCTGCGCCTGATGGAGCGCTCGCGGCCGGGCGTGCTCTACGCCGACCTCAACGCCTGTCACAGCTATGCCGGTGGCCTCGCCGCCGCGGTGGCGCTCGAATGTCCGACGCTGACGATCTTCGGACAGCGCGACCTGCTGGTGCCGCCGAAGAACGCCGGGCCGCTGCTCGAGGCCATCGCCGACAAGCTGACGACGACCATCGCCGAATGCGGCCACAGCATGATGGCCGAAGCGCCCGACGCGGTCCTCGACGCGCTGCGGGACTTCCTTCGCCAGCCGTCTACGCCGCGTCTCGCCACTTGATCGAGCAGCCGATGCTCGCCGTCTGCTTCGCCGGGCCGCGGCCGGTCTTCGCCACCACGCGCATCGCCTCGAACAACTCGCGTGGCGCGTCCGGTTTGGCCGCGCGGCCGGAATCGTCGAGGCGGCCGCGATACTGCAATTCGAGCCCCGCGTTGAAGCCGTAGAAATCAGGGGTGCAGACCGCGCCGTACGCCCTGGCAACGGCTTGCGTCTCGTCCCAGAGATACGGAAACGGAAAGCGCATGCGGCTGGCCAGCGCCTTCATATTGTCGAACGAGTCTTCCGGATAGTCGGTTGCGTCGTTGCTGCAGATCGCGGCGCTGCCGATGCCCAGCGCGCGCAACTCGCCGGCATCGCGCACCAGCTTGTCGAGCACCGCCTTGACGAACGGGCAGTGGTTGCAGATGAACATGACCAGCAGGCCCTTGTCGCCGCGCACGGCGTCGCGACGATAGCGTTTGCCGTCGGTGCCGATCAGCTCGAAATCGGGTGCGGGCCAGCCGAAGTTGCAGACCGGCGGCGTGGCGGCCATGGCGTTTCTTCCAAGTATCCCTATGGCAAAATGCTAGCACGACCGCGGCCCCGGAATCAGGCTGCTAGAGAGGCTGCGGAGGCGACATGACGCCGCGCTTCCACTGTCCACTGCCGCTGGCCGAGGGCGCCGAGATCGCGCTGCCCGCCGCCGCCGCGCACCATTGCGCGCGCGTCCTGCGACTGTCCGCCGGCGATGCCGTGACGCTGTTCGCCGGCGACGATGGCGAGTTCGCCGGCCGGCTGGTGCGCGTCGGGGCGCGCGGCGTTACCGTTCGCATCGGCAGCGCGGCGGCGATCGATCGCGAGTCGCCGCTGGCGGTGACGCTGGTGCAGGCGCTCGCCACGGCGGACCGCATCGACTACGCGGTCCAGAAAGCGGTCGAGCTGGGCGCACGCGCCGTGCAGCCGATCGTCACCGCGCGCGGCGTCGCCCGGCTCGACCCTGCGCGCACAGCCAGGCGCGCGCAGCACTGGCGACAGATCGCGATCGCCGCCTGCGAGCAGTGCGGCCGCAACCGCGTGCCGGAAATCGGGCCGCCGCTCGCTTTCGACCGCTGGATCGCGCAACCCTCGAGCGCGCGAACGCGCCTGCTGCTCGCGCCGGATGGCGATTGCCGGCTCGTCGACCTGGCGCCGCCCGAAGGGCCGGTGGAAATCCTGGTCGGTCCCGAAGGCGGCTTCACCAGCGGCGAGACGGCGGCGGCGCTGGCCGGCGGCTTCCGCGCGCTGACCCTGGGGCCGCGCATATTGCGTACCGAAACGGCCGGCCCCGCGGCGTTGGCCGCGATCAACGTGCTATGGGGCGACTGGGGCCGGGGCCGATGAAGCGCGTTCGACGGCTCGCGATCGCGGGGCTCGTGTTGCTGGTCGGCGCCTGCGCCGCCCCGTCGGCGCTGGCGCCGGGCGAGGACGCGATTCGCGCCGCCTTCGTCGTCCAGGGCGACGGCGGCATGTCGGTCGCCCGGGTTATCACCGGCGACCCGTCGTGCCCTGCCGTCGACGTCGACGGCGTGGCGCTGCCGATGACCATCCGGGCGGTGCCGGCGACGCTGCCGTTGCGGCCGACTGAGAACCGGCCGGCCGCTGCGAAACCCTCGGCCTTCCCGGTGCTGGTCTGCGAGCGCCGCCTGCCCGCCGGCGCGGAGCGCGCCAGCGTCGGCGGTCATACGCTGCCGCTCTTGCATCGCGAGGCGCGCCGGATCGTCATCCTCGGCGACACCGGCTGCGCGATGCAGGGCGCGGCCGGCGCGCTCCAGGCCTGCGACGACGGTACGGCGTGGCCGTTCGCGCAGATTGCCGCTGCGGCGGCGAACAAGCGTCCCGACCTGGTGATCCACGTCGGCGATTACCTGTACCGCGAAAACGGCTGTCCCGACGGCAATCCGAAGTGCGCCGGCAGTCCCTGGGGCTATGGCTGGGACGCCTGGAACGCCGACTTTTTCGCGCCTGCGCGCGCGCTGCTCTCGGCCGCCCCATGGGTTTTCGTGCGCGGCAACCACGAATCCTGTGCCCGCGCCGGGCAAGGCTGGTGGCGATTTCTCGATCCTCGCCCGCTGGTCGCCGGCCGCGATTGCAACGACTCCGGCAACGATCTCGCGGGCGACTTCAGCGAGCCGTACGCGGTGCCGCTGTCGGCCGACGTGCAGCTGATCGTGTTCGACTCGTCCCGCGCCGGCGTTACGCCGCTCGCCGCCGACGACCCGGTATTCTCGATCTACTCCGGCGAGCTCGAGCGCGCGTTCGAGCTCGCGCGCGGCACCGCGCACAACTTCTTCGTCGACCACCATCCGATCCTCGGTTTCGCCACCGATGTCAGCAGGCAGCCGCCGGGCGTCTACCCGGGCAACGCCGCGCTGCAGTCGGTGCTGGCGGCGCAGAACGGCCTGGCGCTGTTTCCATCCGGCATCGATGCCACGATCGCGGGTCATGACCACCTGTTCGAAGCGGTGGGCTTCACCACGGCTCACCCGGCGCAGCTGATCGCGGGCAATGGCGGGACGCGGCTCGACCAGCCGCTGCCGCGACCGCTGCCGCCCGGCGCGACACCGGCGCGCGGTGCGATCGTCGCCACGGTCACTTCGACGACGGCGTTCGGATTCGTCACGCTCGAGCGCACCGCGCGCGCCGCCTGGCGGATCGACGCCTGGGATCGTCGCGGCCACCTGATGACGAGCTGCCAGCTCGACCAGCGCAAGATCGCCTGCCGGCCGCAGGCGCTGCCCTGATGCGCACTGCGATGCTCGTGGGCCTCGTGGCCGCCGGCGCGTTTGCGCAGGCGCCTTCGCCGCCGCGTTTTTCGGCCGCGCCGGCAGGCGCGGTGCCACCCGCCTGGCAGCACCTGTTGCTGGCGGCGAGCAAGCAGCCGACCGAGTATTCGCTGGTCGGCGATGACGGCATCGTCGTGTTGCGCGCGAGCTCGCGCAACGCGGCGTCGTTCCTCGCCTGGAGGACCGACTACGACGCGCGCGCCTTTCCCTGGCTCGTCTGGCGCTGGAAGGTCGTCCGGCCGATCGCCGGCGCCGATACGCGCGACCGCAAGCGCGAAGACGCGCCGGCGCGCGTGATGGTGTCGTTCGCCGGCGATTGGTCGAAGCTGCCGGCGACCGACCGAGCGACTTCCGCGCTGGCCGAGGCGATCTCCGGCCATCCGCTGCCGTACGCGTGGCTGATGTATGTCTGGGGCGCGAGGGTGGCGCGGGATTCGGTCACCGTCAGCGCGCTGACGCCGCGCATACGCATGATCGCCGTGGCCAGCGACGAAGACCAGGCCGGCCGCTGGCTCGACTATCGCCGCAACATCGCCGACGATTTCCGGCGCGCCTTCGGCGAGGAGCCGGGGCGGGTGACGGCGATCGAGCTGATGACCGACACCGACAATACCGGCAGCATCGCCGAGGCGCTCTACGGCGACATCAGCATCGCGCCGGCGCGATAGGACAACCCGGAACCTCGAGGGTCGACTGACTAGCGCCTGGCGTCGGCGGCGACCAGGATGCTGCAGCGCACGCGCTCGATCAGCATCGCGTCGACCGAGCCGCGCCACCAGCGCAGCGCGAACGACTTGCTGCGCGGATGGCCGAGGATCAGAAGGTCGATGTTGAGATCGGCCACCAGCTTGGTCAGCACGTCGACCGGCTCGCCGACGACCAGGTGGTCGATGACGTTCAATCCCTTGCCGGCGAGCAGCTCGTGCGCCGCCTTCAAATCGCCTTCCATGTGCTCGCGCTCGTCGGCCAGCGCCACCTCGGGCACGTATTCGCCGGCGAGCAGGTACGCCGAAGGATAATGGACGACGGCGGCCAGATGGATCTCGACCGACTTGTCCAGCGCGATCTTCCCGACTTCGTCGAGCGCCAGACGCGACTCCGGCGCGCCGTTATAGGCGACGAGAATCCTGCGGTACATATCGGCCCCTCCGAAACACGGTATCTGATCATTGCCCGGCCGGCGCCTTGCGGATCGACCAGGCTGCCGCCGTCGCGGCCACAAACGCAATCGTAACCACCCAGAAGCATTCTTGGAAAGCCGCAACCTCGCCGCCCGCGCCGTGGACACCCAGCCGCCATTCGAGCAGCACGGCCAGCAGATTGACGCCGATGGCGCCGCCGAGCTGGCGCACGAAATTCACCGACGAGGCCGCGCGCGCGACGTATCGCTCATCCAGCGCCTGGACCGCCGCGACCGACAGCGCCGGGATGATCATGCCGAGCCCGACGCGGCCGACCAGCAGCCATAGGGCGAGCAGGGCAAAAGCGGTGGCTGCTCCGGAGAAAGCCAGCAACAGGCTCGACAGCGCAAACAGCGCGAGCCCGGCCAGCACGAGCCTGCGCGGCTCGATGCGGTCGGCCCAGCGTCCGGCCAGGGCGATCGTCGCCGCGAGGGCGAGACCGGGCGCGATCAGCAACGCCCCGGCGCGCGACGGCGAATAGCCGGCGATGTCCTGCGCGAAGACCGGAATCAGGTAAGTGGTGCCGAACAGCCCCAGCCCATAGGCGAGAGCGACCAGCGCCGTGGCCCGGAAGCCGGCGCTCGCGAACAGGCGAAGCGCAAGCATCGGCGCCTCGACGCGAAGCTCCCGGGCGACGAAACCGGCGACCAGCAGCACGCCGGCCAGCGCGATCACCGCCGTCGCGGCCGACGTCCATCCAGCGCGATGGCCGACCACCGGCACGTTGAGCAGCGCGACCAGCGCCGCCGCCAGGAGGACGAATCCCTGCCAGTCGAACCGGCTTCGACGACGCTCGTTGTGCGGCCCGGGCAGGAAGCGCGCGCCCAGCGCGATGCCCGCGATGCAGAACGGCAGCGGCAGGAGGAAGATCGAGCGCCAGCCGAAGACCTGCAGCAGAATGCCGCCGATGCTCGGTCCGATCGCCGGCACCAGCACGATGCCGAGCCCGAACAGGCCCATCGCGCTGCCGCGGCGATCGGGTGGAAACACCGCGAACAGCGCGACCATCGCCAGCGGCTGCAGGACGCCCGCCGCGGCGCCCTGCAGGACGCGCGAGGCGATCAGCACGTCCTCGCTCCAGCTCGCCGCGCTCAACGCCGACGAGGCGAGAAAGACCGCCAGCGCCGCGACGAAGGTGCGGCGCTGGCCTTGCGTTTCGATCAGCCATGCCGAGGCCGGCATCGTCGCCGTCATCGCGCCGAGAAAACCGGCGGCGATCCATTGCAGCGAATCGTGGCCGACGTGGAATTGCGCGATCAGCGCGGGGAAGGCGACATTGACGATGGTCGCCGCGGTGATGGTCGATACCGTGCCCAGCATGACGGTGGCGACCACCCAGCGACGCTGGTGCGGCGCGATCGGAGGAATCGAGCGCGGCGGCGGACTCATCGCGGCTTCTCGCCTCGCTCGGCGCGTCAGGCCATCGTCGCCAGAGGCTTGCCGGCGAGCATCAGCGCGAGCTCGCGCAATTCGTTCCAGGCGCTGCCGGTGCCGATGCCCTTGGCCAGCGCATCGAGGCGCGCCAGTCGCGCGAGCAGCGCCGGGATCGCGCCAGGTGCGACGCGCTGCGCCGCCCGCTCG
>DATEFZ010000066.1:0-3222 GCA_035280325.1 Casimicrobiaceae bacterium | reverse complement strand
GTCGTACCGGACGCACGCGGCGTTCCACGAGACCTGCGTCGAGCGGATTTTCATCGACATCGCGGCGCGCTGCCGGCCGCAGTGCCTGACCGTCTATGCGCGGTTCGTCCGCCGCGGCGGAATCGACATCAATCCGTTTCGTAGCGATTTCGAGCCCGTGCCGGCAGTCTGGACGCGAACGCCGCGGCAATAGGCGAGGAACCGGGCTTGACGATCGCCTAGAACCGCACCTCGGCGAGTTCGGTCGGGACGATCGACGCCGAAGCGAAAAGCTGCGGTCCGGGGTTCGCGGCGAGGGCGTGGCTGCCGACGACATTCGCCGTGCCGAGCAACGTGGCCAGCGTCAGCGCGGCCACCGCCAGCAACACGGCCGACAAGGTCCGCGGATGTGGCGCCAAAAAGACCCCGCGACTGCGCGAGGGGCGCGCAGCGCGGGTTGGAGGCAAGCGATGGCGCCGCGCCGGTCGCAGCGGCCGAGCGGTCCGGCGCGTGCCCACGGGGGTCAGCGAATGGGAAGCTGCAAACCCGGAGCGCTCCGGTTCGCGCGCAATGCGCAGGCGCCGGGCGGTGGTTCGTTCGAAGTGGTGCAGCATTGTTGTTCTCCTTCTCGATGGCGCCGCTGGGAAGAAATCACCAACCGATCGCTCATGGAGCCAAGTTTGGCCTCGGCCGCCGTCGGGCGCGGCGGCGGATTACGCAACAAAAATCGTGACTATTCACACCGGCCCGCAGCCGTACGCGACGCTTCGGCGGCCGACCCGCCGGCGGGCTCGCCAGTTGTGCTATAACCTCCTAATCGGCGGTGGCATGGCGACCAACGAAAGCACGCTCGCGCAAAACGAGGCCCGGAACCTCGCCGGCCAGCTCGCCTTTGCCGACGCCGACGGCTGCGCCGCGTGGCTGCGCGGCCTGCCGCTGACCAATGTCCCCAGGCACTACCAGGCGATCCTCGATCAGTTGAGGCGGCTCGCCGACGCAGAGTTCGCGCCGCGCGAGCGCGCCCGGATCGCCGAGGTGATGCGCGAGCCGGTGAGCTTCCTCCATACCGAGCTCGCCCGCCGCTATGCGGGCAAGCCGCAGCCGGCCAACGAGCGCGAGCGCGAGGCGGCCGACCAGGCGCTCGCTCTCTGGCAGGCGCTGTGGAGCCAGTACTCGGCCTGTCTCAAGCCGATGCTCGAAGGCGACCCGGAGTTGCAGGGCGTCAAAGCCAAGGTTCTGCAACGCGGACTCTGGGTCGGCAAGCAGCTGGTGCTGGTTCACGGCCTTGCCCGACGCGTGCCGCCGGCCGCGGTCTGGCAGGAGCTGCACGCCTACTACCGGCTGGCTGAGATCCTCGAATGCGCGGTATCGGCGGTGTCCGACGAGCTCAACCCGGCGGCGATCGGCCTGTCGTGCTACTCGAGCTACGCGCACGCGCTGCTGCTCGATCTGGCCGATCCGTGCAGCATGTCGGTGCGCCAGATCGAGCTCGTCGACCGCTGGCTGGCGATGTGGGCGCGCAAGATCTTCCCGTACACGCAGCAACGCGACAGCGACGGCCCGATGATGACCGTCGATCTCGACGGCCCGGCCGGCGCGACGCTGCACGCCGCCGCGCCACGCCATCCGGGACAGTCGACACGCTTCTGCTACCCGGCCAAGCTCGCGGCCAGCGTGCGCGGGCGGAGCAAGCGCCTGGCGAGCGGCGCCAACCCCGCCGAGCTGCAGCTCGGATACGATGTCTCGGTCGAGGCCTGCACGACGCTGCTCTCGCAGCTCGACCAACACTGGTATGCCGTGCCGATGAAGCGCGGCGCCGGCACCGAAGCGCAGGCCGGCCTCGAGCTTTGCGCGGGCGGGCTGGGCGCCGCGTACTTCCGCATTTCGGGACGCAGCTTCAACAGCCAGGACCTGGTCGGCCACATGTCGTACCAGGGCACGCAGCACCTCGCCACGCTGGTCGCGGTCACCGATTACGACCGCAACAAGGACGAGGCCGAGCGGTCGTGGGCGTGGGAACGCTGGCAGGGCAACTACGAATGGTCGGCGGCGACGCTGCATCGCGCCGCCGCCGGGCAGTATCGCTGGCATCTGGACCAGCTGATCGTCGCCCGCGACGACGATCGCCTGCGCTGCGGCCACGTCACCCGCGTCGCCCTCGACGGCCGCGGCGAGTTGACCCTGGGACTCAAGCTGTGGCCGGGTGCCCCGACCGCGGTGGCGGTGCGCGCGCTGACCACGATGCTGGTCGAGGAGCCGCCGATCCCGACGCTGGTCTTGAGCGCGACCCCCGACGACAAGGCCTGCATGATCGTGCCACCGCGCACGTTTAATGTCGGACGCGTCTTCCGCACCATCGCTTCGCATCCGGAACGGCGCTTCCGCCTGACGAGGCTGCTGCAGCGGGGGGCAGATTTCGAGCGCGTCGCGTTCGAGGATACGTCGCCCTAGCATTTTCCGCGGGCCGTTCGAGGCCCGGCACGGCTTCATGCCCAATCGTCTCGCCGGCGAAACCAGCCCGTACCTGCAGCAGCACGCCGACAATCCGGTCGACTGGTATCCGTGGGGCGAGGAAGCGCTGGCGCTGGCCTCGCGCGACGACAAGCCGATACTGCTGTCGATCGGCTACTCGGCCTGCCACTGGTGCCACGTGATGGCGCACGAATCGTTCGAGGACCGCGAGATCGCGGCGCTGATGAACGGACTGTTCGTCAACATCAAGGTCGATCGCGAGGAGCGGCCGGATCTCGATCAGATCTACCAGACCGCGCACGCTCTCTTGACGCGACGCAGCGGCGGCTGGCCGCTGACGATGTTCCTGACGCCGCAGCAGGTGCCGTTCTTCGGCGGGACCTACTTCCCGAAGACGTCTCGCTACGGGCTGGCCGGCTTCGCCGATCTGCTGCCGCAAATCGCGCGCGCCTATCGCGATCAGGGTCCGGCGATCGCCGAACAGGGCTCGCGGCTCGAGTCGGCGCTCGCCCAGACGCTGCCCGAGGCGGGCGACACCGACGCCGCGCTGCCGGCGCGGGCGCCGGCGGTAGCCTACGCGTCGCTGGCGCAGTCGTTCGACCCGGTTCACGGCGGGTTCGGCGCAGCGCCGAAGTTTCCGCACGCGGCCGAGCTCGACTTCTGCCTGCGCCGCTTTGCCGCGACCGGCGATGCACAGGCGCTCGAGATCGTCCGCGTAACGCTGTCGCGCATGGCCGAAGGCGGCATCCACGATCAGCTCGGCGGCGGGTT
>DATEFZ010000065.1:0-6215 GCA_035280325.1 Casimicrobiaceae bacterium | reverse complement strand
CCGAAGATGGAGAAGGAAACCGACACCGGCTACGAGCGGACCAGCAAGGTCAATGGCCAGATCGTCCACGAGCGCTACGACCGGCGCGCCAGGAGCGGCGAGATCAATGTGATCCTCGGCGAGCGGTTCAACGTCGCCGTGCGCGGCAACGGCGTCGACGCGGCAACGCTGCAGGCCGCGATCAAGGAGATCGACCTGCCAGGAATCGTCGCGCTGGCGAAATAGCGCGGCCTCGAGCGACGAGGCCCGCCTGCGGCGGGCCTCTCGCGTTGTCGGCACGTTGCCGGGCGGGCTAGCGCGCGGCCAGCAAATGCCCGACGACCTCGGCGAAGCCGGCGCCGGATTCGCGTTCGGTGACGTAACCAGGGAACGCGGTGAGCCGCGCGCTGAAATCGCGCACGTTGGCGACGCCGACCGCGGAAGGAAAGAACGCGAACATCGGCGCGTCGTTCGGCGAGTCGCCGACGAACACGAACCGCGCGCGCTCGGCGTCGAGGTTGATCCCGAATTCGTCGGCCAGCAGGATGCGCGTCATCGCCAGCTTGTCGTAGTTGCCGAACCAGCCGTTGACGTGGATCGAGCTCATCTTGGCGGTCAAGCCGGCGCCGCGCATCAGCGCGAGGATGCGGTCGATCGCGGCGTCGGGCAGTCGCGGCACGTCCTCGCAGAAATCGATCGCCAGGTCGCTTTCGCGATACGCCTGGTCGGAAGCGAGCGCGCTGCCCGGCACGTCGCGCAGGATCATGGCGCCGATCTCGGTCAGGCGGCGGCGGTCGGCGGCGCGCTCGGCATCGGGCTTGGCGAAGCGGCGGCGCAGATGCCCGGAGGCGTGGTCGCGGATCATGTACAAGGCGCCGTTTTCGCCGACCACGGCATCGACCGGCCACATGCGCGCGATGTGGTCGCACCAGCCGGCCGGGCGACCGGTCACCGGGATCATCAGCAGCCCCCCGCCGTGCGCGCGCTCCATCGCGGCGTACGCTTCGGCGGTGATGCGCCCGCCGCTCGACAGCGTGTCATCGATGTCGGCGAGCAGGCCGCGCATCGCGCTCGCCTCCGCCGCGGGCATGTCGCGCAGCAACCGCATTGCCGGCGCGCTCACGCCGAGACGCGACTCGAATCGAGGTGGCTCGCCACCGCGGCGCACTGCGCCCCCGTCAGTTCGAGGCCGTACTTGGTGCGGCGCCACAGCACGTCTTCGGCGTCGCGCGCCCACTCCTCCGTCACCAGATAGTCGACCTCGGCGGCGTAAAGCGATGCGCCGAAATGCGTGCCGAGATCGGCCGGAACCCGGGACTTGCCGAGGACGCGCTCGGTACGTGAGCCGTGGCGGCGGGCGAGCGCGGCCAGCAGGCGCGCGGGCAGGGCGGAATAGCGCCGGGCGAGCTCGCGCTCGAGGGCAGGCAGGCCGCCAGGCGGCAGCTCTCCGCCGGGCAGCGCCTGGCGGTCGGTCCAAGGCGGCCGCATCTCTCGAAAGAACGGCCGCAGATGCTCGAGCGCGTGCTCGGCGAGCCGGCGATAGGTCGTGATCTTGCCGCCGAAGATCGACAACAGCGGCGCGCGGCCGTCGCCGGCGTCGAGCTTGAGCACATAGTCGCGGGTGATCGCCGACGGGTCGGTCGCGCCGTCGTCGTACAGCGGTCGCACGCCGCTGTACGTCCAGACGATGTCGCGCTTCGCGATCGGCCGCGCCAGGTAGGCGTTGGCGATCGAGATCAGGTACTCGACCTCGTCGGGCGAGATCCGCGGCGCGTCGTAGTCGTCGACCGGGATGTCGGTGGTGCCGATCAGCGAGAACCGCTCGTGATACGGGATCACGAACACGATGCGCTTGTCGGAGTTCTGCAGGATGTAGGCATGCGGCTCGGCGTGCACGCGGGGCACGACGATGTGGCTGCCCTTGATGTGCCTGACTGCGGCGCGGATGGCGCCGGCGCTCACGTCGTCCTGCACGTCCTTGACCCACGGCCCGGCAGCGTTGACCAGGGCGCGGGCGGCGATCTCGTCGCGGCGGCCGTCGCTGTCAGCCAGCGTCGCGCGCCACAGCCCGGCCTCGCGCCGGGCTGCGACGAGATGGGTCCGCGTGCGGATCACGGCTCCGAGCTCGCGCGCGCCGATGGCGTTGGCGACCACCAGCCGCGAATCGTCGACCGACGCGTCGGAATAGACGAAACCGCGGCGGAACCTGCGCTGCAGCCCGGCCCCCCACTTGCCGCGTTCGAGCTCGACGCCGAACGACGAAGGCAGCGTCCGCCGTCCGCCGATGTGGTCGTAGAGGAACAGGCCGGCGCGAATCATCCACGCCGGCCGCAGATGCGGCTCGTGCGGCAACACGAATTGCAGCGGATGGATGATGTGCGGGGCGACGCGCAGCAAGACCTCGCGCTCGGACAGCGCTTCGGCGACCAGGCGGAACTCGTAGTGCTCGAGGTAGCGCAGTCCGCCGTGGATCAGCTTGGTGCTTTGCGACGAGGTGTGCGCCGCGAGGTCGTCCTTTTCGGCCAGCAGCACTTTCAAGCCGCGGCCTGCCGCGTCGCGAGCGATGCCGGTGCCGTTGATGCCGCCGCCGATGACGGCGAGGTCGTAGGTGTCGGTCGGTTTGGCGCTCATGCAGGAACGATGTCGCCGCCATTCTAGCGCAGCGAACGGACTCGCCCGATCTGCTAAGATTCGCGCGGTCGGCAACTCCTTTTCGACCGGCCCATGAACATCGTTCCCGAGATCGGCGCGCTCGCCGCCGAGATGCGCGATTGGCGCCATCACCTGCACGCCCACCCCGAGACCGCATTCGAGGAAACCGCGACCAGCGCGTTCGTCGCCGATCGGCTCGCCGCGATCGGTCTCGAGGTTCATACCGGTCTCGCCCGGACCGGCGTCGTGGCGGCGCTGCGTTGCGGCAGCGCAGGCGAAGCGATCGGGCTGCGCGCCGACATCGACGCCTTGCACGTCACCGAGCGCTCGGGTGTCGACTGGACCTCGCAGAACGCGGGCCGCATGCACGCCTGTGGCCACGACGGTCATACCGCGATGCTGCTCGGCGCCGCCAAGGCGCTGGCCGGACGCCGGCGCATCGACGGCACCGTCTACTTCATCTTCCAGCCGGCGGAGGAGAACGAAGGCGGCGGCCGGGTGATGGTCGAGGAAGGTTTGTTCGATCGCTTTCCGATGCGCTCGGTGTACGGCATGCACAACTGGCCGCGGCTGCCGCTCGGATCGTTCGCGATGCGGCCGGGTCCGCTGATGGCGGCGTACGACGTGTTCGAGATCGTCGCCACCGGCAAGGGCGCGCACGCGGCGATGGCCTATGCCGGCAAGGATCCGATGCTGTTCGTCGCGCAGACGATCAGCGCGCTGCAGACGATCGTGGCGCGCAACATCCATCCGCTCGACGCCGGCGTGATCAGCGTGACCCAGGTGCACGGCGGCGATACCTGGAACGTGATTCCGGAGGAAGTCGTCCTGCGCGGCACCGTGCGCAGCTTCACGCCGGCGGTGCAGGACCTGATCGAGCAGCGGATGCGCACGATCGTCGCCGGCGTCGCCTCGACGTTCGAGATGAGCGCGACGGTTCGCTACGAGCGGCGCTACCCGGCGACGGTGAATTCCGAGGTCGAGACCCGGCACGCGCTGGCCGCTGCGGCGGCGGTGGTCGGCGCCGAGCACGTCGACGACGATCCGACGCCCGAGATGGGCAGCGAGGACTTCGCCTTCATGCTGCAGGCCAAGCCCGGCTGCTACGCCTGGCTCGGGGCAGGGCGCGGTCCCGAGACGCCGAACATCCACAGCCCGCACTACGATTTCAACGACGACGCGCTGGCGATCGGGGCCAGCTACTGGGTGACGCTGGCCGAGCAGCAGCTCGCCTCGGCGGCAGCGCGCAAAGCCGCCTGAACTCAGGGCCTGATAACACCACCGGTCGCCGAGTCAGCGACCGGCCAGCAACGCGCGCGTGTGTCGCGCGATGACCGACTCCTCGTCGGTGGCGATGACCCAGGCCGAAGCGCGGGCGCCTTCGCGGCTGATGCGCGGGCCGCCGGCGGCGTTGGCGGCCGCATCGAGCTCCACCCCGAGCCACGCCGCATCGAGGCAGATCCGCTCGCGGATCGGCGCCGCGTGCTCGCCGATGCCGCCGGTGAACACCAGCGCGTCGAGCCCGCCGAGCGCGGCGGCGAGCGATCCCAGCTCGCGCATCGCGCGGTAGCAGAACAGCGCGATCGCGAAGCGCGAGCGCTGGTCGTCGCGTTCGAGCAGCGTGCGCATGTCGCTCGATACGCCGGACACGCCGAGCAAGCCCGACTGGTGGTACAGCAGGTTCTCGATCGCGCGCGCGTCCATCGCCAGCTCGTCCTGCAGGTAGAGCACGACGCCGGGATCGAGCAGCCCGGCACGCGTTCCCATCAGCAGCCCGTCGAGGGCGGTGAAGCCCATCGTCGTGGCGACGCTCTCGCCCGCCCGCATCGCGCACATGCTGGCGCCGTTGCCCAGGTGCGCGACGACGACCCGGCCGCGCGCCGCCGCCGGGTCGAAGCGCGGCAGCGCCGTGGCGATGTATTCGTACGAAATGCCGTGGAAGCCGTAGCGCCGGACGCCGCGGTCGGCGATCTCGGGCGGCAAACCGAACGCCTGCGCGAGCGCCGGCTGCGAGCGGTGGAACGCGGTGTCGAAGCAGGCGACCTGCGGCAGACCCGGCGAGCGTTCGGCGACGGCCCGGATCGCCGCCAGATTGTGCGGCTGATGCAGCGGCGCCAGCGGGCAAAGCCGGTCGAGGCGGGACAGCACGTCGTCGTCGATCGCGACCGGCGCGGCGAAGGTCTCGCCGCCGTGCACGACGCGATGACCGACAGCGGTGATGTCGCCGGCGTTGCCGCGCAGGAAATCGAGCAGGTAGCCGATCGCGGCGTCGTGCGTCAGCGCGGCCGACGATGGCCAGTCGTGCCGGCCGATTCCGGCGCCGCTTCGATCGGTCGCCACGAAGCGCGGCGCCTGCGCGAGGGCGTCGATCTGCCCGCGCAGCAGCGCTTCGAGCTCGGCTCGATCGTCGCCGCAGGCGTACAGCGCGAACTTGATGCTGGACGAGCCGGCGTTGAGAACCAGGATCGCGTCGCGCATCGAGCGGGGCGGCGGCCGTCGGCCGCAACGGCGGAAAGGACTAGCCGCGCACCTTGCGCAGGCGGCGGATCGCGGCGAGCTGGGCGACCGCGCCGGCGAGCTCGGCTTCTGCGCGCGCGATCTCTTCCTTCGAAAGCTTGTGCCGCATCGCATCCTCTGCCGTCTGCTTGGCCTGCAGCGCCTTGGCTTCGTCCAGATCCTTGGCGCGAATCGCGGTGTCCGAAAGCACGGTGACGACGTCGGGCTGGACTTCGAGGTAGCCGCCCTGCACGAACACGATCTGCTCTTCCGTCTCGCCCGGTACCTTGATGCGCACCTCGCCCGGCTTGATCTGGGTGATCAGCGGCGTGTGCCGCGGGTAGATGCCGAGCTCGCCCATCACGCCGGGGAGGACGACGAACTCGGCGTCACCCGAGTAGATCGACTCTTCGGCGCTGACAACGTCGACGTGGATCGTGGCGGCCATCGCGGGCTATTGCAGCGTCTTGGCTTTTTCGACGGCTTCCTCGATGCCGCCGATCATGTAGAACGCCTGCTCGGGCAGGTTGTCGTACTCGCCGTCGACGATCGCCTTGAAGCCGCGGATCGTTTCCTTGAGCGGCACGAACTTGCCCGGCGAGCCGGTGAACACCTCGGCGACGAAGAACGGCTGCGACAGGAAGCGCTGGATCTTGCGCGCCCGCGCCACCGTCAGCTTGTCTTCCGGCGAAAGCTCGTCCATGCCGAGGATCGCGATGATGTCGCGCAGCTCCTTGTAGCGCTGCAGCGTCTGCTGGACACGGCGCGCGGTCTGGTAGTGCTCTTCGCCGATGACGTTCGGATCGAGCTGGCGCGAGGTCGAGTCGAGCGGATCGACCGCCGGATAGATGCCTAGCGCCGCTATATCGCGCGACAGCACGACCGTCGAGTCGAGGTGGCCGAAGGTCGTCGCCGGCGACGGGTCGGTCAGGTCGTCGGCCGGCACGTAGACCGCCTGGACGGAGGTGATCGAGCCGGTCTTGGTCGAGGTGATCCGTTCCTGCAGCCCGCCCATCTCGGCGGCCAGCGTCGGCTGGTAACCGACCGCCGACGGCATCCGGCCGAGCAGCGCCGAGACTTCGGTTCCG
>DATEFZ010000064.1:0-6035 GCA_035280325.1 Casimicrobiaceae bacterium | reverse complement strand
CGCTGCACGCCGCCGGGATCGAAGTCCTGCTCGACGTCGTCTACAACCACACCGCCGAAGGAAACCATCTCGGCCCGACGCTGTCGTTCCGCGGCATCGACAACCGCGTCTACTATCGGCTCGATGCCGAGCATCCGCGCTACTACACCGACTACACCGGCACCGGCAACACGCTCAACACCGTCCATCCGGCGGCGCTGCAGCTCGTCATGGACAGCCTGCGCTACTGGGTGAGCGAGATGCACGTCGACGGCTTCCGGTTCGACCTGGCGGCGACGCTCGGCCGCGCGCAGCATCTGGTCGACCAGCACAGCGCGTTCTTCGACTGCGTGCGGCAGGACCCGGTGCTGTCGCAGGTCAAGCTGATCGCCGAGCCCTGGGACCTGGGCGAGGACGGCTACCAGGTCGGCAATTTCCCGCCGGGCTGGGCGGAATGGAACGGGCGCTACCGCGATACGGTGCGCTCGTACTGGAAGGGCGACGGCGGACAGCTCGGCGACCTCGCGTCGCGGCTGTCGGGATCGAGCGACCTGTTCCAGGTGCGTGGCCGCGGTCCGACCGCGAGCGTCAACTTCGTCACCGCGCACGACGGCTTCACGCTGCAGGACCTCGTCAGCTACAACGAAAAACACAACGAGGCCAACGGCGAGGACGACCGCGACGGCGAGGCCGACAACCGGAGCTGGAACTGCGGCGTCGAAGGCCCGACCGACGATCCCGCCATCCTCGCGCTGCGCGAGCGGCAGAAGCGCAACTTCCTGACCACGCTCCTGTTGTCGCAGGGCGTGCCGATGCTGCTCGGCGGCGATGAAATGGGTCGCACCCAGCGCGGCAACAACAACGCCTACTGCCAGGATTCGGAGCTGTCCTGGGTCGACTGGCGGCTCGGCGCGGCTGAACAGAGCCTGTTCGAGTTCACGCACAGGCTGATCGCGCTGCGCAACGGCCACCCGCTGTTCCGCCGCCGCACCTTCTTCCATGGCCGCTCGCTCGTCGCGGCGGACGCCAAGGACATCGCCTGGCTCAAGCCGGACGGCAGCGAGATCGCCGGCGACGGGTGGCACAGCGCTTCGGCGCACTGTCTCGGCGTGTTTCTGTCGGGCCACGGCCTGGCCGAGAGCGACGCTCACGGCGATGCGCTCGACGACGACGACCTCCTGCTGCTGCTCAACGCGCATCACGAAAGCGTATCGTTCGTCCTGCCGAAGCCGCGGCTGACCCATTGGCGGGTGCTGGTCGACACCAGTGCCGGCGACGACGCGCCGCTGGCGAGGCCGCTGTCGTTCGGCGACTCGTATCCGTTGCAGGGCCGCTCGATTGCGGTCCTGTCCAGCACGTCGCGCGGCGATGAAGCGGCGGCATGAGATGCCGTTCGGGGCGGCGATCTGCGACGACGGCGCCGTGCGCTTCCGGCTTTGGGCGCCCGCGGCGCGCGCGGTCGAGCTGTGCGTCGAAGGCGCATCGGGGGCGCTGCCGCTGACTGAGCGCGACGACGGTTGGTTCGATCTGACGACGCGCGTCGCGCGGCCCGGCGCACGCTACCGCTATCGCATCGACGGCGGGATATCGGTACCCGACCCGGCGTCGCGCTGGAATCCCGACGACGTCGACGGGCCGAGCACAGTCGTCGACCCGTTCGACGTCGACTGGAACGACGCCGATTGGCGCGGCCGTCCGTGGCGCGAAGCCGTCGTCTACGAGCTGCACGTCGGAACCTTCACCCCCGAAGGAACGTTTGCCGCCGCGGCGAACCGGCTCGAGCATCTGCGGCGGACCGGAATCACCGCGATCGAGCTGATGCCGGTGGCCGACTTCGCCGGCCAGCGCGGCTGGGGCTACGACGGCGCACTGCCGTTCGCGCCCGACTCGAGCTATGGTACGCCGGCCGGGCTCAAGCAACTGGTGATGGCCGCGCACGGCCAGGGATTGATGGTCTTGCTCGACGTCGTGTACAACCACTTCGGACCGGTCGGCAACTACCTCGCGCATTACGCGCCGCAGTTCTTCAGCTCCCGTCATCGCACGCCGTGGGGGCCGGAGATCAACTTCGACGGCGACGGGAGTCGCGTCGTGCGCGACTTCTTCATCGCCAACGCCCTGTACTGGCTCGAGGAGTTCCATTTCGACGGTCTGCGACTGGACGCGGTGCACGCCATCGCCGACCAGACGACGCCGCATTTCCTCGACGAGCTGGCGGCGACGGCGCGCAGCCGCGCCGGCGAGCGTCACATCCACATACTGCTGGAGAACGACGACAACGCGTCGGCGCTGCTGAAGCGCGACGGCGACGGCCGGCCGCTCGCCTTCACCGCGCAGTGGAACGACGACATCCACCACAGCCTGCACACGATCCTGACCGGCGAGCGCGACGGCTATTACGGCGACTATGCCGACGCCCCGCTCGAGCACCTCGGGCGCTGCCTGACCGAAGGCTTCGCCTACCAGGGAGAACGCTCGGCGTTGCGCGCGCGAGCGCGCGGCAGCGCGACCACCGGACTGCCGCTGACGGCGTTCGTCTCGTTTCTGCAAAACCACGACCAGATCGGCAACCGTGCCTTCGGCGAGCGGCTGACCGTGCTGTGCGATTCGGCGGCGCTGGCCACGGCGGTCGCGATCGTCCTGCTCTCGCCATCGCCACCGCTGTTGTTCATGGGCGAGGAGTTCGGCGCGACGACACCGTTTCTGTATTTCTGCGATTTCGATCCTGCCCTGGCGAGCGCGGTGCGCGAAGGCCGGCGACGCGAATTCGAGCGCTTTGCGCGTTTTCGCGATCCCGCCGTGGCGGCGATGATTCCCGATCCGCAGGCCTGGTCAACGTTCCGGCAAAGCAAGCTCGACTGGTCGAGCTGCGAGCAGCCGGGGCATGCGCGTTGCCTTGCCCGCTACCGCGAATTGCTGGACGTCCGGCGGCGACTGGTCGTGCCGCTCACCGACGCGCTCGACCCGCGGCGAAGCAGCTTCCGTCGGGTCGGCGGGCGCGGTCTCGACGTGCGCTGGGGCAGCCGCGACGGCCGAGCGCTGCGGCTGCTGGCCAATCTCGGCGCGGCGGCCGACTGGCCGCCGATCGCCCCGGGCGACGTCATCTACACCACCGGCGACACCGCCGCCGAGGCACTGGCGGCACCGTGGTCGGCGACCTGGCTCGCCACCGCGGACGGTACGATTCCACCGCCATGACCGAAGCTTCGTCGCTCGACGCGCTGTGCGAACGCCACGGCATCGCTTCGCGCTACGAGGACGCGTGGGGCACGATCCGCCCGACGCCCGATCGCACCCGACTCGCGCTGCTGCAGGCGATGGGCATCGCCACGGACGAGGCCGCACCGGACCAGCCGCCGGCAGCGCCCGACGCCGGCGCGCTGCTGCCGCCGGTTGTCGTTGCCGCCGAAGGCGCGGCATGCGTCGCGCTGCCTTGCCGCGAAGCGCAGCGCCTGCCGGCGACGCTTTCGTGGCGCATCGACCTGGAGACCGGCGACGAACTGACCGGCAGCATCGCCTCGGCGACGGCGACCGCCGGCGACGACGGCCGCCTTGCGTTGCCGATTCCGGCGCCGGCCGCCGGGTACCACCGGCTGTCGATCCGCGACGCGGCGACCGGAGCCCCGCTCGCGTCGATCCGCCTGATCGTCGCGCCGGCGCGCTGCTACCTGCCGCCCGAGCTCGCCGGCGGCGCTCGCATCTGGGGCCTGGCGCTGCAACTTTACGCGCTGCGCTCTCACCGCAACTGGGGCATCGGCGATTTCACCGACCTGATCCATGCCATCGACGCAGCAGCGGCGGACGGTGCGGATATCGTCGGCGTCAATCCGCTGCACGCGCTGTTTCCGGCGCGGCCGGAGCTGGCGAGCCCCTACAGCCCGTCGAATCGTACGGCGCTGAACGTGCTCTATCTCGACGTCGAAGCAATCGCCGATTTCGCGCATTGCAGGGCCGCCCGCTCGCAAGTCTACCGCCCGGCGTTCCAGCGCGAGCTCGCCAGCCTCCGCGCCGCCGACCACGTCGACTATGCTCTGGTCGCGCGGCTCAAGCTCGAGATACTGGAAATGCTCTACGCCGACTTTCGCCGGCGCGAGCTCGGCGCGACACCGGGCGAGCGCGGACGCGCGTTTCGCGACTACCAGCGCGAGCGCGGCCCGGCGCTCGAGCTGCACGGGTTGTTCGACGCGCTGCAGGAACACGTCGCCGCCTCGACCGGGCGCCGCGGCGGCTGGCAGGTCTGGCCCGAGGAATATCGCCGGCCGTCGCCGGCGCAGCGCGACCGGCTCTCCCGGCGCCATGCCGAGCGGGCCGAATACTTCGAATACCTGCAGTGGCAGGCGGAAATCCAGCTTGCCGGGGCCTGCGAGCGCGCCCGCGCTCGCGGCATGATCGTCGGGCTGTACGCCGATCTCGCCGTCGGCGCCGATGCCGGCGGAGCCGAGACCTGGAGCAACGACGCGGTGTACGCGCCGGACGTGCACATCGGCGCGCCGCCCGACGATTTCAATCTGCAGGGGCAGGACTGGGGCCTGCCGCCTCCCCTGCCGGATCGCCTGCGCGCGACCGGCTACGAGCCCTTCATCGCAGTGTTGCGCACGGCGATGCGCCACGCCGGCGCGCTGCGCATCGACCATGTGATGGCGTTGATGCGGCTGTTCTGGGTCCCGAGCGGCTCGCCCGCGATCGACGGCGCCTACGTCGCGTATCCGTTCGCCGACCTGCTCGGCATCATCGCGCTGGAGAGCCAGCGCAACCGATGCATGGTGATCGGCGAGGACCTGGGCACGATCGGTCCCGGCGTGCGCACGACGCTTGCCGCCGCCGCCGTGCTGTCCTACCGTCCGCTCTACTTCGAGCGCACCGCGCACGGCGACTTCGCGCCTCCCGAAGCCTACCCGTCGCAGTCGCTGGTGACCGTCGGCACCCACGACCTGCCGACACTGGCCGGATTCTGGACCGGGCGCGACATCGCGGTGCGCAGCGCCCTGCACCTTTACCCCGGTACGGAGGTCCGCGACGCACAGCTCGTCGCGCGAACGCGCGACCGCACGCGCCTGGTCGCGGCACTCGACCGCGCCGGCGTCCTGGCGACCCGGATCTCGCCGCACCGGTTGACCGTCGACCTGATGCTGGCGGTGCATCGCTTCGTGGCGCGCACGCCGGCGATGCTGATGGCGGTGCAGCTCGAAGACGTATTCGGCCAGGGTGTGCAGGCCAATCTGCCCAGCACGACTGAGGCCCAGTACCCGAACTGGCGGCGCAAGCTGGCCGTCCCGGTCGAGTCGTGGCCGAACAACCGGCGCCTCGCCGCGGTGACGCGGATGCTGCGCAAGGAACGCCGCCACGCGATGCCGCGGCCGGCGCGGCATAGCAGCACGGCGCCGCGCCGCGGATGAAGATTCCGCGCGCGACCTATCGACTGCAGCTCCACCGCGAATTCGGCTTCGCCGACGCCGCCGCGCTGGTGCCATACCTCGCCGAGCTGGGCATCAGCCACCTCTACGCCTCGCCGTGGCTCAAGGCGCGACCCGGCAGCCGGCACGGCTACGACATCGTCGATCACGGCCGGCTCAATCCCGATCTGGGCAGCGAGGACGATTTCGCCAGGCTCGCTGCGACGCTGGCCGGGCATCGTATGGGTCAGCTTGCCGACGTCGTGCCCAACCACATGGGCATCATGGCGAGCGACAACGCCTGGTGGCAGGATGTCCTCGAGAACGGTCGCGCCTCGCGCTACGCCGATTATTTCGACATCGACTGGACGCCTCCGCTGGCCGCGCTCGCGGGCAAGGTCTTAGTCCCGATCCTGGCCGACAACTACGGCGATGCGCTGTTGCGCGGCGAGATCGCGCTGCGGTTCGATCCCGGCGCCGGCGCCTTCGCCATACGCTATCTGCAGCATCGCCTTTCGCTCGATCCGAGGTCGTACGCGTCGCTGCTGCGCGCCGCGGCCCGGCAGCGGCCCGAAGGCGACACGGCGCAGCGCCTGGCCGCGCTGGGAAAGAGCTTCGCGCTGCTGCCCGGCCGCGACGTTACGGCGCCGCGCAGCATCGCCG
>DATEFZ010000063.1:0-6230 GCA_035280325.1 Casimicrobiaceae bacterium | reverse complement strand
GCGCTGGCGGCTTTTTTCGGCATGCTGATCCTGAACGGCCTGCCGCGGCTCAATCACCCGATTTTCAACGCGCCGGACTTCGACCTGGCGTCGCGCAACCGCTTTTTCCTCTGCATCGAGGCCGCCGATCCGCGTTTCGACCCGTATGCGACACGGCGCTTCCTGGAGCAGCTCGATCCGCTGAAGGTCGGCGAAGTCCCCGGCGAGGCGCCGTCATGAACCGTAGCTGGCTCGGCACGCTGGCGATACTCTCGCTCCTCGCGGGCTGCGAAAAGGCCGCGCAGAACATGTACAACCAGCCGAAGTACAAGCCGCTGGCGGAGAGCAGCCTCTGGCCCGACGGCCGGTCGGCGCGGCCGACCGAGCCGGGCACCGTGGCGCACGGCGTCGGCGTCATCGCCGGCACGTCCAGCGGTCGTCTCGGCGAGCAACCGCTGCCGGAATCCGCCGGGCCGGTCTACCCGATCGATGAAAACGGAAACATCAAGGCCAACCTCGGGCCGGGCAGTCCGCCGCCGCACGAGCCGACCAACCCGCTGCCCGTGACCATGGCGACGCTCGAGCGTGGCCGGGAACGCTTCGACATCTACTGCGCTCCCTGCCACAGCCGGGCGGGCGACGGCGACGGCATGGTCGCGCGCCGCGGCTTTCCCAACCCGCCCTCGTACCACACCGACCGCTTGCGCAAGGCGCCCGACGCGCACTTCTACAGCGTCATCACCAACGGCTACGGCGCCATGTATTCGTACGCCGACCGGGTCGATGCGCGGGACCGCTGGGCGATCGTCGCCTATATTCGCGCGCTGCAGTTGAGCCAGGACGCGCGGCTCGGCGACGTGCCCGAGCCGGAGCGCTCGCAGCTCGGGAGCGCGCGATGAGCAGCGGCGGGCCGCCGCCAGGCGCTCGCGCCCCTCGGGGTGGACGCGGCGTGAAGCGACGCGTCGTGAGGGGACACGCAAGCCTGGCGGAAATCCTCGGCGAACGCCGGCGGCGACGGCTCTGGCTGGCCGGCGCGATCGGCGCCGTGCTGCTCGCGGTCGACGCTTTCATCGATCCGCGCAGCCTGCTCTTTTCGTATCTGTTCGTCTGGTGGTTCCTGCTCGGCATTCCGCTCGGCAGCATGGCGATCCTGATGGTGCACAACATGAGCGGCGGCGCCTGGGGCGAGCGCATCCGGCCGGCGCTGGAAGCGGCGCTGCGCCTGCTGCCGGCCATGTTCGTGCTGTCGATTCCGCTGTGGTTCGGCCTGGCCGAGCTGTATCCCTGGGCGCGGCCGGCCGAGGTCGAAGCCAGCGCGCTGCTTCAGGACAAGGCCTGGTATCTCGATCCTTCGTTCTTTTTCGTGCGCGCGGTGGTCTATTTTGTCGTCTGGCTGGTGCTTGCCCGTCTGCTGCGCAAGTGGTCGTTCGCGCGCGCCGCGGACGGCGATAGCGCCGCGGCGAAACGGCTGCGCGCGATCTCGGCGCTCGGGCTGCTGGCCTACAGCCTCACCGTCACCCTGGCGGCGGTCGACTGGATCATGTCGCTCTTTCCGCAATGGTACTCGACGACGTTCGGGCTGCTGGTCGGCATCGGACAGGCGCTTTGCGCTTTCGCTTTCGCCACCACCTGCGCGGCCTGGGGCCACCGCGAGGCCGACCCGCGCACCGCGAGCGTGTTCCAGGACCTGGGCAACCTGCTGCTGATGTTCGTCATGACCTGGGCCTACCTGGCGTTCACCCAGTACCTGATCACCTGGGCCGAGGACTTGCCCAAGGAGATCGTCTGGTATTTGCCGCGCGTGCTGACGAGTTGGCGCTGGATCGCGATCGCGCTGGTGGTGTTCCATTTCGCGCTGCCGTTCCTGGTCCTCCTGTCGCGCCGCGCCAAGCGGGCGCCGCGGGCGTTGGGTGCGTTGGCCGCGATGCTGGTGGTGGCCCATCTGGTCGACGCCTACTGGCTGGTGATGCCGGCGTTGCGACCGGCGGGTTTCGCGCTGGGCTGGAGCGATCTTTTTGCCGTGCTCGCGCTGGGTGGCGTCTGGCTCGCGCTTTTCATGTGGCTGGCCGCCGCGGACGGTGCGGCGCCGGGAGCAGTATCGCCGCGCGGCGAGGCGGTCAGCCATGCCTAGCCCGCGCGCTGCCGTTGCCGGCCCGAAGCACGAAGTCGCCGACGTCAGCGGCCGGCGCATCCTGTGGACCGCTGCAGGATTGGCTGCGATGCTGGTCGTCGTCGCGCTCGCGGCGTGGGCCGTGCTGTCGCTGCTCGGCTCCGGCCGGCAGCCGGACACCTCGATATCGCCCGCCGCAACGTCGCGCATGCCGACGCCGCGTCTGCAGAGCTCGCCGTCGCGCGACTTGCGTGCCTTGCGCGAGGAAAAGCAGGCGATGCTGAACGAGTATCGCTGGCTCGACCGCAAGGCCGGCGTCGTGCAGATTCCGATCGCTCGCGCGATGGAGCTCCTGGTCGCGCGTGGCGAGCGGCGCTCGCACCCGGCCGACGCAGCGCCGGGAGGAAAGCGGTGAACGGTCGCACCTTCGCCGCCGCGGCGTGCTGCTGGCTGCTCGCTGCGACCGCGGCCCTCGCCCCCGCGAGCGCCGACGATCTCGCGCGCCGCGCCGGTTTCGATCAGAACCTGGGCCGGGTGATCCCGCGCGAGCTCGCGTTTCGCAACGAGCAGGGCCGCGACGTCCGGCTCGGCGACTATCTGGGATCGGCGCCGGTGGTGCTGGCGTTTGCGTACTACGGCTGCTCGACGCTTTGCCCCGCCGTCATCGGCAACCTGGCCGACACCCTCGGGCGGAGCGGGCTCGAGCCGGGCGCGCAGTACCGGGTCGTCGTCGTCAGCATCGATCCCGGCGACTCGCCGGCGCTCGCGGCGCGAAGCAAAGCGGTCTATCTGCAACACGCGTCCGCCGCCGCGGGCGCCTGGCACCTGCTGACCGGCAGCGACCGGAGCATCGCCGCGATCACCGGCGCGGCCGGGTTTCGCTATGCCTACGACGGCGCGACCCACCAGTACGCGCATCCGGCCGGCATCGTGCTGCTGACCCCGAGTGGCCGGATCGCGCGCTATTTCTTCGGCTTCGATTTCACGCCCACCGCGCTGAAGAGCGGGATCGAGGACGCATCGGGCGAAAGCATCGGCGCGCCGGCGGCACGCCTGCTGCTGCTCTGCTTCCACTTCGATCCCGCCGGCAGGTACAGCGCCGCGATCCTGCAGGCGCTGCGCCTCGCCGCGCTGGCGATGCTGGCCGCGGCGCTGGCGTGGGCGGCATTCCGGCTGCGAGACCGGTAGACGATATGTGGAACTTTCCCCTCGCTCCCGAGCGCGCATCGACGCTGGCGGGTCGCGTCGATCTGCTGTTCCTGGTCTGGCTGGCGCTGGCGACGGTGGTGGCGCTGGCGATCGCGATCCTGATCGTCGTCTTCGCCGTCAAGTACCGCGCCGGCTCGCGCGCCAACCGCGACCTAGCCCCGAAACAGGTCCGCGAGCGCAGGAACCACCGCATCGAATTGGCCTGGATCTTCATCCCGCTGGCGCTGTTCCTGACCATGTTCGCCTGGGCGGCGAACCTGTACTACGCGCACGCCACGCCTCCCGCCGACGCGATGAACGTCTACGTGGTCGGCAAGCAGTGGATGTGGAAGCTCGAGCACGTCGGCGGGCAGCGCGAGATCGACGAGCTGCACGTGCCCGCGGGCCGCCCGGTCCGCCTGGTGATGACCTCGCAGGACGTGATCCACGATTTCTTCATGCCGGTGTTCCGCATCAAGCAGGACGTGCTGCCCGGCCGTTACACCATCCTCTGGTTCAACGCCACCAGGCCCGGCGACTACCACCTGTTCTGCTCGCAGTACTGCGGCACCGACCATTCACGCATGATCGGGCACGTCGTCGTCATGGAGCCAGCCGCCTTCGCCGCCTGGCTCGCGCGCGGCAACGCCGTGCAGACGATGGCGGCACGAGGCGAGGCGCGCTTTCGCGAGTACGGCTGCAGCGGGTGCCACGGCGCCGATGCGTCGGTGCACGCGCCCAAGCTCGAGGGCGTGTTCGGCAGGCCGGTGCAGCTCGAAGGCGGCGGCAGCGTGATCGCCGACGAGCTCTACATCCACGACTCGGTGATGCTGCCGCGCAAGCGGATCGTCGCCGGCTACGCCCCGATCATGCCGTCGTTCCAGGGTCAGATCAGCGAGGAGGACCTGGTCGACATCGTCGAATACATCAAGTCGCTGCGCGACGCCCCCGAAGGAACCGTGCGATGACCAGCGCCGTCATGCCCGCGCCGCGGAACTACCTCGCCGCCGGATTCAGCCTGTGGTCGTGGCTGACCAGCATCGACCACAAGCGCATCGCGATCCTGTACGCGGTGTCGATCACCATTTTTTTCCTGATCGGCGGCGCGGCGGCGACGCTGATCCGCATGGAGCTGATCACTCCCGCCGGCGACCTGGTCAGCGCCGAAACCTACAACAAGCTGTTCACCATGCACGGCGTGATCATGGTCTGGTTCTTCCTGATCCCGTCGATTCCGTCGACGCTCGGCAACTTCCTGGTGCCGCTGATGATCGGAGCGCGCGATCTGGCTTTCCCGCGGCTCAACCTGGCGAGCTGGTATTTGTACATCCTCGGCGGATTGTTCACCGTCGGCGCGCTGATCGCCGGCGGCGTCGACACGGGCTGGACCTTCTACACGCCGTTCTCAACGATGTTCTCCAACACCCACGTCATCGCGGTCGCCGCGGGCGTGTTCATCGTCGGCTTCTCGTCGATCCTGACCGGCATCAATTTCATCGTCACCATCCACAAGATGCGGGCGCCCGGCATGACCTGGTTCCGGCTGCCGCTGTTCATCTGGTCGATGTACGCCAGCAGCATCATCTTCGTCCTCGCCACGCCGGTGCTGGCGATGACCCTGTTCCTGATTGCCATCGAGCGCTTCTTCGGCGTCGGCGTGTTCGATCCGGCGCTCGGCGGCGACCCGCTCCTGTTCCAGCACCTGTTCTGGTTCTACTCGCACCCGGCGGTGTACGTGATGATCCTGCCGGCGATGGGGGTGGCCAGCGAGATCATCACCTGCTTCGCCCGCAAGAACGTGTTCGCCTATCGCTCGATGGCCTACGCGGTGCTGGCGATCGCGATCGTCGGTTTCCTGGTCTGGGGCCACCACATGTTCGTCAGCGGCCAGTCGATCTACGCCGGGACGGTGTTCTCGATCCTGACCTTTCTGGTGGCGATACCCTCGGCGATCAAAGTCTTCAACTGGACCGCGACGCTGTACAAGGGGCGGATCTCGTTCCACGCGCCGATGCTCTACACGCTGGGCTTCATCGGGCTGTTCACCGTCGGCGGCATGACCGGCTTGTTCCTCGCCTCGCTGGCGCTCGACGTGCACCTGCACGACACCTATTTCGTGATCGCGCATTTCCACTACATCATGGTCGGCGGCGCGGTGATGGCGTTTCTCGGAGGCATCCATTTCTGGTGGCCCAAGATCACCGGGCGGATGTATTCCGACGGCTGGGCGCGGTTCGCGGCGATCGTCGTCTTCGTCGGCTTCAATCTGACGTTCTTTCCGCAGTTCATCCTGGGCTATCTGGGAATGCCGCGCCGCTACCACGAGTACCCGCCGGAGTTCCAGGTGCTGAACGTGCTGTCGTCGGCGGGCGCGTCGGTGCTGGCCATCGGCTATCTGCTGCCGATCTGCTACCTGCTCTGGTCGCTCCGCTACGGCGCGGCGGCCGGTCCGAACCCGTGGCGGGCGAAAGGGCTGGAATGGCAGACACCTTCGCCGCCGCCGACCGAGAACTTCGCCGTGACGCCGGTGGTGACCGAACCGCCGTACGCCTACGCGACCGACGGCGATGACTGACGACCATGGCTGATGCCGTCATCGTTTCCCGCCAGTTCGACGACGTCGAGCAGCAGCGGAGCGCGGCGGATCTCGGCATCTGGGTTTTTCTGGCGACCGAGATACTGTTCTTCGGCGCGCTGTTCGCGGCGTATACGATCACCCGCATCCGCTACCCCGAGGCGTTCGCCGTCGCCAGCCGCCTCACCAACGTCACCCTGGGCAACATCAATACCGGCGTGCTGCTGACCAGCAGCTTGACGATGGCGCTCGCCGTGCGCGCGACCAAGCTCGGCGCGCGCAAGGCGTCGGTCGCTTTCTTAAGCGCGACCATCGCGCTGGGGCTGGTGTTCCTGGCGATCAAGGGCACCGAATACTATCTCGACTACGTCGGTCATC